>CAZFGJ010000027.1:0-23273 GCA_964518445.1 uncultured Solirubrobacteraceae bacterium | reverse complement strand
GGTCGCGCAGATTGCGGGCCCGCTCGACGACGAAGGCGGACAGGGAGACGATCAGCAGGACCTTGCCGAGCTCGGAGGCCTGGAATGAGAAAAGGGGCAGGCTGATCGCCCGCTGCGAACCTTTGGCGCTGTGTCCCAGGCCGAGCACCGCCACGATGCTGAACAGCAGCGCGATGTAGATCCCGTTTTTGAAGCGGCTGAGGACCGTGTAGTCGACCCTGCTGAGTACGAGCATCGCGATGAAGCCGACGACCAGGTAAATGATCTGGCGATCGACGTAGTAGCGCGGGTCGCCCGGAATCGCGTTTTTCGTGGCTGCCGCGAGGGTCGCTATCGAGCAGATGCCCAGCCCGATGACCGCGAGCGTCAGCAGCGGGTCAAGCGGCAGGGGCAACGTGCGCGCCGGCTGCGGGGCTGCGTCGTCGGAGGGCTGGATCGGGCTGAGGGGCATCAGTTGGTCTTGGAGCTTCCCGCGACGAACTTCTCGGACTTACCGAACCATTTGGCGGCCATGAGCCGGGCGATCGGGGCGGCGGTTTCAGCACCGAACCCACCTTCCTCGACCGTCACGGCGATCACGATCGGGCGGTTGGGGTCGCCTATGTAGGCCATGTACCAGGACTGGTCTTCTTTGCCGATGTGCTGGGCCGTGCCCGTCTTGCCGTAGACGGGGTTGGCAGTCTGATTCCAGCCGGCCCAGACGGGCGCCGAGGTTCCCCCGGGGGCGCTGGCGGCGAGGTGGATGCCTTCCATGACGAGGTTCAGGTCAGTGTCGTTGAGCTTCACATGCCGCGCGGCGGGGAAGCTCAGGCTCTGCAGCAGGCCACCATTGGCTTCATCGATCTCCTTGCCCAGGTGCGGTGTGGGCGACCACCCTTCCCCGCCGTGTGTGAACGCGTTGGCCAGAGTCGAGTAGGCCACGGCCATCTGCAGCGGATCGGTCAGGAGGTCGCCCTGCCCGACGGCAAGGTTCATGTTTTCCCCGATCGTCCAGGGCTTGATTTCAGCGACGATCTGGCAGGGATGGGCGTGTTTGGAGTGTTCGCACTTTTCCTGGGCTTCGTTCTGTTTCTTGCGCCAGGCGGCGTCGGGCACGACACCGGGGAATTCGCTCGGCAGGTCGATCCCCGAGGGACGCCCGATACCGAGCTTGTGTGCCTCCTGCTGAATGATCGGGCCGCGGTTGGCGCGCTCGCCGACTTCGAAGAAGTAGGTGTCGGAGGAGACCTTCAGCGCTTCGACGAGGCCGAGTGCGCCGAAGTCGGCGTGTCCCGCGTTGTAGAAGCGCTGCCCCTGGCCGCCGACCTGGATGTAGCTCCCGGCGCCAAGTGCTTCGTTGGGTGAGAGCACGCCCGCTTCGAGCGCCGCCATGGCGGTGATCGGCTTGAACGTCGAGCCGGTCGGATAGGTGCCGTTCACGGCTCTGTCGGTCAGCTTGGCGACGCCTCCGGAGCTGCCCTCGAGTTCTTTGTAGTCGTGTTCGCTCAGCGGTTTGGCGAAGCGGTTCGGGTCGAAGCTCGGCTGGGAGCCGATTGCGAGGATCTGGCCGTTGCGCGGGTCCATCGCCACGAAGGCACCCGCGACGGCCGGTTTGCCGCCTTCCTGAGCGCGGCCTTTGGCTTCCTGCATCGCCTTTTCCGCCTCACGCTGCAGGCCCATATCGAGTGTGACCCGAAGGCTTCGGCCCGCTTCGGGCGGCGTCGAAGCCAGCTTTGAGGGCACGGGATAGCCTTCCGCGTTGACCCCGACCCGCTGGATTCCGGCTTTGCCGCGCAGGTAGCGGTCGTAGTAGTACTCGAGTCCTTCCTGCCCGACGATCGTCCCCTGGGCGACACCTCGGAATGCCTTCTTCTTCAGGTCTTCCTTGGAGACCGAGCCGACGTAGCCGAGCACGTTCGCCGCCATCTCTCCGTAGGGGTAGTCGCGCAGCGAGACGGGCTGCTGGATGACACCGGGGTATTCGTTGGCCCGCTCGCCGATCTCGGTGAGCACGCCGGCACCCGCGTCGGTCTTGATCGTCACGGGGGCGTACACCACCGCGCTCATCCCCCGCACGACCCGTTCGTCGATTTCCTTCGCCGGCATGCCCAGCAGGCCGCTGAGCCGTGAGAACAGCCTCCGCGCCCGGGTCGCGTCCGCAGGCAGCGCCGGGACCGGAACGGTGGGCGGGTTTTCAGCTGCCGCTCTCAGGCGCTGCAGTTCGGCCCGCTCGCTCCCGGCGGTGAGGTTCTCCGCGTGCGTGGCCTGGAAGCTGCGCAGCGCTTCGGCCGTCGCAAGGCGAGCCGATTCAGCCCCTGTCAGGCGTTCCCGGTAGATCGTCGACTGCTTTTCGATGACCGCCGCTTCGGGCAGGGCCGACGGGACGATCTGCACCGCATTTGTCGTTTTGCTCGAGACGATCGGCTGTCCCGACCGGTCGAGGATCATGCCGCGGGGCGCGGCGATCGGCAGATCCCGGACACGGTTGGTGTTGGCCTGCTGCACGTACTGTTCGCCCGAGAGCACCTGCAGGTACCAGAGCCTGAAGAAGATCACGCTGAACATGGCGATCGCGAGCATCCCGAGGATCGCCACGCGCACCGCCATCCCCTGCGAGACGGGAAGCGTCGGGGCGCGCCTGCGAACCGGCTCGATGCTGCTGCTCATGCTTTGGTCAGCGGGCTCAGACCGCCGGTCGTGTAGGCGCGGCGCCGGCGCCGGCGCCGGGGATCCTCGGGAAGAGCGCTGCCCAGCGCCCGCCTGACGATCGCGAACATGGGCAGGGCGACGATCGTGTTGACAAGTGTCCCCAGGATTATCTGGCGCAGCAGCTCGAGGCTGACGGGCGCGTCGACGCCCAGCAGGAACTCCATCAGCGAGTAGCCGATCAACGCCGCCGCGGAGGCACCGGCTCCGACCAGCAGCGGCGTCAACGCCGCCTGCGGGTCGCGCAGTTCGCGCAGCCGGCCGGCCCAGTAGCCGATCAGCGTGAACACGAGCGAGGTCAGGCCGAGTGTCTGCAGCAATGCGAGATCGACCAGGAGGCCGACCGAGAAGCCCGTCACGGCGCCCAGCGTCGAGCCTCCGAGAAGGCCGACGAAGACGACCAGCAGTGGTGTCAGATCGGCGTTGACACCGAGCACGGGCACCTCGGAGACGACCCCGATCTGGAAGAAGACGACGACCACCGACAGGGCGGCCACGCGGCCCAGAAGGGCAGGCGAGGGGGTGCTGTTCATCCGCCCGCTCCCGCGGAGGCGAGCTGTTCGCCCTGGGTGGAGGAGCCGGTGCTTCCCCCCGCAGGCAGGCTCGAGAGCAGTGAGGAGAGGCGCGACGCCCGACCCGTTGCCCCCGAGGTCAGGACCGCGACGACGTCGAGGTTGTGGAGGTTGGCGGCCGGATGGACGTTGACCGAGGTGTAGGCGCTTTCTTCGTTGACCGAGCTGACCTGCCCGATCAGCAGCCCGGGCGGATAGAGCGAGTTGTCAGGCGGCGCCACCGTGCCTGATGTGACGACCAGTTCGCCCTTGTTCGGGACCGTGTTGGCCGGCAGGTAGCGCATCAGGAGCGTGCTCGGTTCGCCGACCTTGGGAACGACCAGCCCGGTCGCGCTGCTGGTCCCGATCCGCGCCGAGACGCCCATCGAGCTGTCGGTGATCAGGTCGACCTGCGCGCCGTCCGACTCAACGGCCACGACCCGGCCAACGAGGCCTTCGCCGTTGACGACCGGGTCGTTGACCCGCACGCCGTCGGGGGTTCCCTTGTCGATCGTCACGACCTGGTACCAGATGTTGGGAGATTTCCCGACCACCGTCGCCTGGACCGGGTGATAGTCGGAGAGCCCCAGCCGTTCGAGGTGGTAGAGCGAGATCAGCTGCTGATAGGTCCGTTTTTCAGCCTGTGCGGCGATCAACTCGGGCCGGAGCTTGTCGAGTTCCTTGCGCAGTTCGTCGCGCTGGCCTTTGGCGTGCAGTGTGTCGCCGAACCAGCCGAACAGGTCCCGGACCGGCTTGAGCGCTTTGTTCGCGCCGTCCTGGATCGGCGAGACGACCGACAGGAAGTCGCGCTGCACGGCGTGCAGGCGTCCTTTCGGAGCCTCGCCGAAGTAGGCGGTCAACAGCAGCAGGGAGAGCACAACGAGCAGTCCCAGGACGGCTCGTCTACGCCGGACAGTCTTATCGTGCATCAGGGACTACCTTCCAAAGCGTTCAGGGCACAGAGTAACCGGGGTGCTCCCCGACCGTGACCACCTGTGATTCAGCGGCGCCGGCGAGAGCGCGAGGTGCGGTTCGAGCGGTGGATCGCCTCGAACTCCTCGAGCGAACGCCCCGACCCGACGGCCACGCACGTGAGCGGAGACTCGGCCAGGTGCGCCGGCATCTGGGTCTCCTCGCGCAGCCGCTCGTCGAGGCCCTGCAGCAGTGAGCCGCCTCCCGCGAGCATGATCCCGCGGTCCATGATGTCGGAGGCGAGCTCCGGCGGCGTGCGATCGAGTGTCTCCTTGACCGCGTCGATGATCTGGCTCAGGGGCTCCTCGAGCGCCTGGCGGATCTCCTCGCTGGTCAGAACGACGGTCTTGGGCAGGCCGGCGACCATGTCACGCCCGCGGATCTCGGCCTGGAGCTCCTCGGCCATCGGGCAGGCTGAGCCGATCTCGAGCTTCAACTCCTCGGCCGTCTGCTGGCCGATCAGCAGCTTGTACTCTTTCTTCGCGTAGTTGATGATCGCCTCGTCCATCTCGTCCCCGCCGACGCGGATCGACTGCGAGACGACGATTCCGCCGAGTGAGATGACCGCGACCTCGGAGGTGCCGCCGCCGATGTCGACGACCATCGAGCCGGTCGGCTCCCCCACGGGAAGCCCGGCCCCGATGGCAGCGGCCATCGGCTCCTCGATCAAATAGGCGGTCCGGGCGCCGGCCGACAGGCAGGCCTCCTCGACGGCCCGCTTCTCGACGCCCGTGACTCCCGAGGGCACGCAGACGACAACCCGCGGGTGGGCAAAACGGTTCTGATGGACCTTCTGGATGAAGTGCCTGAGCATCTGCTCGGTCACGTCGAAGTCCGCGATCACACCGTCCTTCAGCGGTCGGATGGCCTGAATCGTGCCGGGTGTACGGCCCAGCATTCGCTTGGCCTCGATTCCGACCGCGTGAACTTCGCCCGATCTCGAATCGATCGCGACAACGCTCGGCTCGGACAGCACGATGCCGCGTCCACGAACGTAGACGAGGGTGTTGGCCGTGCCGAGGTCGACCGCCATGTCGCGACCACCGAAGCCAGTCAGATAGCTGAAGATGCTCATATTGAGAGGGTTCGCAGGCCCAGTTCAAGTCTGGCGCCGCGTGCATCGCGGCGCATTCGGCGGCCAGCGCTCACCGGGGCTTACGAGGTCGGGAGTCTAGCGAACGTCCGCCCGGCGCTCGCCACTATGCCAGCCGGTTTGCAGTGGCGCTCAACGGCCGACGAGTGCCGGGCACAGGTCGATCAGCGTCGCAACGGGGAGCCCCACGACGTTCTCGTACTCGCCGCTGAGGGAGTGCACCAAGGCCGCTCCGGCGCCCTGGATCGCATAGCCGCCGGCCCGCTCGCGCCACTCTTCGGTTGCGACGTACCAGTCGAGCATCTCCTCGTCGAGCTCGCGGAATGTGACCTCTGTGCGGGCGACGGCCGTGCGCTCCTCTCCCCCACGCAGCAGGACGGCGACCCCGCTTGTGACCTCGTGGGTCCGCCCGGAGAGCCGCCGCAGCGTTCGGCGGGCCTGCTCCTCGTCGGAGGGCTTGCCGTAGATGAGGCCGTCCAGCACCACGACGGTGTCGCAGCCCACCACGACCTCATCGTCCGTCTCCGCGACGGCCCGCGCCTTGCGCAGGGCGTTCTCGACCGTCACGGCGCCGGCATCGCCGTGCTCGTCCGGTGTGCTCAACTCGTCCACATCCGCAACCCTCACGCTGAAGTTGACCCCGAGACGCTCGAGGATCGCTCGCCGCTGTGGCGAGCGCGACGCGAGGATCACGGAGGGCGCGGCTACGGCTCTAGATCTCCTCGCCGAAGAACAGGGCCGCCTCGCGGGCGGCCGACTCGGGCGAGTCGGAGCCGTGGACCATGTTGGCCCCCATCTCGATGGCGAAGTCTCCGCGGATGCTGCCCGTGGCCGCCTCGAGCGGGTTGGTCGCGCCGATGACCTGGCGTGCGGCCTTGACGGCGTCGGTGCCCTCGAGGACCATCGCCACGATCGGCCCCGAGGTGATGAACTCGACGAGCTCGCCGAAGAAGGGGCGCTCGGCATGCTCGGCGTAGTGGCGTTCGGCCAGCTCGGCCGTGACGGTCATGTGGCGGAGCGCCACGATCTTCAGGCCCTTGCGCTCGAATCGGGCGATGATCTCGCCTGTCAGCGAACGGGCGAAGGCGTCTGGCTTTACGAGGATCAGGGTGCGGTCCATTTGTTCCTTTGCTCGGGGAGGGTGGGTCAGGAGGTCGGCCGGGTGCGCCCGGCCCTGGAGGAGCGCCCGCCACGAGCCGGAGTCGAGCGGACCGTCGGCTCCACGGCGGCGACCGGCTCGGCCGCGGACTCCTCCTGCACATCGCGCTCGGAGTCGTCGCCGCTCAGCGTCCCGGCAGCGCGCCGTCGGCGCGTTTTGGGTTTCGCCAGGCCGGGCACATCAGCCTCGCAGTACGGGCAGATCGTCCACGCGCGGTCAAGCGGGCGGTCGCAGTTGACGCAGCGCTCCTTGAGCTTGCGCAGGCAGCTCGGGCAGCGAACGAAGTCGTTCTCGATCCTGTAGTCGCAGTGCGGGCAGAGCACCTGGTCGAACTGGTGCAGGCGCGCTTCAGCGGCCTGTGTCTCGAGTTCCCGCTCCCGCACGTCCTCGAGGTACTCCGGCGGACGCAGGATCAGATAGATGATCGGGCCGACGAAGGGGAAGAACGCCGCTGCAGTGGCGCAGCCGACGAGCATGGGATCCTCGATCCGCCGGCGCGCATCGGCGTAGGTCCAGTAGATCAGCGACAGGTACAGGACGACGACGAACAGGATCACCAGGTCGACGGCCAGGTTCAGACCGCTGCTTTCGATTCCGAAGTAAGCGAGCGGAGTCATCGGCCGGCTGAGTTTAGAGAAACAGGCGGCCGAAACCGTAGCCAGCGGCGAAGAAGACGAGGATCACGAGCGCCACGATCAGCGCCACCGCGCCGATCATCGTGAGCACTGATGGGCCTTCGTCGTTCATCTTGGGTAGTTGCCGAAGCGGATTTCGGGCTCGACAAGCCTATCGGAGCCCTTCAGCCGGCCGAGCAGATCACCCACCAGGTAGACCGATCCGGTCGCAAGGACGGCGGCCCCGTTCGCCGCCGCCCACTCCTGGGCCTGGCTCAGCGCCCGCTCGGGCCGGGGCTCGCAAATCGTCTCGCCGAAGCCCAATCTACGGGCCTGCGACTGCAATGCGGCCGGCGAGAGGGCCCGCTCGCTGGGCGGCGCGGTGAACCAGGCCCGCTGACAGAACACCATCAGCAGGCGCAGCATCGAGACCGCGTCCTTGTCCTCGAGGACCCCCAGGACGAGGCCCACGGTACGCTCACCGGTGATCTCCCCGATCGAGCCCAGCAACGCCTCGACCGCATCCGGGTTGTGCGCGCCGTCGAGCACAGTCAGCGGGTCCTGGGAGATCACTTGCAGCCGTCCCGGGATCTCTGTCTCGGCGGCTGCCTCGGCTCCCGCCCGAGCGTCGAGGGCTCGGCCGGCCGTCCGCAGATGAGCCTCCGCCGCAGCGGTGGCGAGCGCGAAATTGGTGCGCTGGAAGGACCCCTGCGCACGCAGCTCGAGGCCCTCCGCCACCGGCGAGGGGCCCGAGATGTGTGCGCCGCGCTCGGTCGCGATGCGCTCTGCCACTTCGAGCGCCGCGGGATCGAGGTCCGCGCCGAGGACCAGCTCTGCGCCCGGCTGCACGACGGCGAGCTTCTCCTCGGCGATATCGCTGACCGTCGGTCCCAGCCATCGCGTGTGCTCGAGGCCGACGTTCGTCAGCACCGTCACGCCGGCCCCGATGACACTGGTCGCGTCGAAGCGTCCCCCGAGGCCGGCCTCGATCACCGCCACCTCGACCTCCTGCTCGGACATCTGCCAGAGCGCCGCGGCGGTCAGCAGTTCGAACTGCGTCACGTGGTCGTCCTCGGAGAGTGTCCGGTTGACCCGCTCGGCCGCCCATGTGGCGCGAGCGATCGCCCCCGCGAACGCGTCCGCCTCGATCTCGCGCTCGTCGATCAGGATCCGCTCGCGGTAGGCAACCAGATGAGGCGAGGTGTAGGCCCCCGTCCGCAGCCCATGGCGTGTCAGGATCGCCGCGGTCATTCGCGTCGTGGAGGACTTGCCGTTCGTTCCCAGCACCTGAATCGACGGGAAGGCCTGCTCGGGGGAGCCGAGGACGGTCATCATGCGCCGCATCCGGTCAAGGCCGAAGCGCATGCCGAACAGCTCGAGCGACCGGAGCTGACCCTCGGCGCGGGCCTCGCTCCATGGGACTCCACCGGGGGTCTTCTCACCGGTGCGCTTGGGAGGCTGCATGAGCTCGGCGGCGCCCCTCGGGCGTCTCAGGCTTTGGGGTGCTTGCGCAGGTAGTCGATGAACATCGGGCGAAGCGCCTCACCCAGTGCGCCGTCTCCGCTGTGGACGGCGTCGGAGATCAGCCCTTTGGAGAACTGGACGTCGTAGTCGGCCTCGCCTTCATCGCCGCTGGCCAGCTCGGCGGCGGGGATCAGCTCGAGCAGGGACCAGAAGAATTTGACGTCGAGGTGGTGCTCGGCCCAGTGGACGGCGCGGTCGTGCAGCTCCTTCGTCGAGAGCTCATCGAGCGCGTCAGCGGCGTCTGCCTCGGTCATGGTCCCCCTCTCAGGCGTCTAGCTATGACGCCCGCGGCGCCCACGCCCGCCACGAAACAGCGGCAGCAGTTCGCCGCTCATACCGCGGACATCCAGCTTCGCGGCGATCTTGCTGAGTTCCTTGCGCTCCTTCTCGGTGAGGCGGTTCAGTCGCCCGCCGGAGTCGCGCACGAGCTTCAGGAGCCGCTCCCGCTCGGAGGCGGTCAGCTTGCTGAGGCGGTTGCCGACCACGAAGCCGGCCTGAAGCATGAGCGCCCAGGGCAGCGCCTTGGCGCGGTCAACGGCCGACTTCGAGTCCTTCGAGTTCTTCGAGGACTTCGAGGACTTCTCGGAGTGTTTGATGTGGGGCATCTGGCGATGGTAGCGGGGAGCGGCCGGCCGCTAGGCCGACTCCTCCCGCAGCGAAGCGTCATCGGCCTCTTCGGGCGCGGCTTCGGTGACCAGCGTGGGCGTGAGGCCCTTCTCGACGGTCTCCTTGGTCACGACGCACTTCTTCACGTCGCGGCGCGAGGGCAGCTCGAACTGAACCTCGAGCAGGATCTCCTCGATGATCGAGCGCAGACCGCGGGCTCCGGTTTCACGTTCCAGGCCCTTCTCTGCGATCGCCACGAGGGCGTCCTCGGAGAAGACCAGCTCGATGCCGTCGAAGGCGAAGAAGCGCTGGAACTGCTTGGCCAGGGCGTTGCGCGGCTCGACCAGGATCGAGACGAGGTCGTCGCGTGTCAGCTGGTGGACGGCCGACATCACCGGAAGGCGGCCGATGAACTCGGGGATCAGCCCGTACTCGATCAGGTCCTCCGGCAGGCAGTGCTCGAAGACTTCGCCCTTGTCGCGCTCGGCCTTGGACTCGATCGCGGCGGCGAAGCCGACGCCTTTGTGGCCGATCCGGCGCTCGATGACCTTGTCCAGGTTGGCGAAGGCACCACCGCAGATGAACAGGACGTTGGTCGTGTCAATCGTCAGGAACTCCTGGTGGGGGTGCTTGCGCCCTCCCTGGGGCGGCACCGAGGCCTGGGTTCCCTCGAGGATCTTCAGCAGAGCCTGCTGGACGCCCTCGCCGGAGACGTCCCTCGTGATCGAGGGGTTGTCGGCCTTGCGAGCGATCTTGTCGACCTCGTCGATGTAGATGATCCCCGTTTCGGCCTTCTTGACGTCGTAGTCGGCCGCCTGGATGAGCTTCAGCAGGATGTTCTCCACGTCCTCGCCGACATAGCCGGCCTCCGTCAGCGCGGTGGCGTCGGCGATCGCGAAGGGAACATTGAGGATGCGAGCCAGCGTCTGCGCGAGGAGTGTCTTTCCGCAGCCCGTGGGACCGAGCAGCAGGATGTTGGACTTCTGCAGCTCGATGTCCGACTCCGGGGACATCATCATCTGCACGCGCTTGTAGTGGTTGTAGACAGCCACCGACAGTGTTCGCTTGGAGGGGTCCTGCCCGACGACATACTCGTCGAGGACCTCGTAGATCTCGCGCGGCTTGGGAAGATTCTCGATGTCGAAGGCCGGCGGCGCCGAGAGCTCCTCGTCGATGATCTCGTTGCAGAGATCGATGCACTCGTCGCAGATGTAGACGCCCGGGCCTGCGATCAGCTTCTTGACCTGCCTCTGGGACTTGCCGCAGAAGCTGCAGAGCAGCTGCTCGTTGGAATCAGTTGGTCTGGCCATATCCCTTACCGCCTCCTGTGATTCTCGCGCTGCGACGGCATTTAGGCAAGTGCTTGCCCGAATCCGTCTAGTGCTCTGAGATCACCCGATCGATGATGCCGTACGTCTTGGCCTCCTCCGAGCTCATGAAGTAATCGCGCTCGGTGTCTTTGCTGACGTCCTCGAGTGGCTTCCCCGTGTGCTTCGAGATGATCTCGTCCAGCCGGTGGCGGATGTCGATGATCTCCCTCGCATGAATCTCGATGTCGGTCGCCTGGCCCTGGAAGCTCGAGGAGACCTGGTGGATCAGGATCTTCGCGTTGGGCAGCGCCATGCGCTTGCCCTTCGCGCCGCCGGCCAGCAGTAGAGCGCCCATCGACATGGCGATTCCGACGCAGATCGTCTGCACGTCCGGCTTGATGAACTGCATCGTGTCGTAGATCGCCAGGCCGGCGTAGACGGAGCCGCCGGGCGAGTTGATGTAGATCGAGACATCCTTTTCGGGATCCTCGGACTCCAGGTGCAGAAGCTGGGCGACGATCAGGTTCGCGATCTGATCGTCGACGGGCGTTCCGAGGAAGATGATCCGCTCGTTGAGCAGACGGCTGTAGATGTCGAATGCTCGCTCACCGCGCGAGGTCTGCTCGACGACCATGGGTACAAGGGGGCTCATAGACTCGCTTTGTTTGCCAACAGGTGACGGATTCCTCTAGAGGCTAGCGATCTGGCGTCCACAGTCCGCCGGCCTCGACCGGCGCTGCGGGCTCCTCCGACCCCTCGCCTGAGCCCTTGTCGGGCGTCCAGAGCTTCTCGCGCGCCTCGGCCTGGGCCAGAGGTATCGGCTTCGCCGCGGCGGCTATCGCCTCGATCGCCTGGCGTGCTGCGAGATCCTCGCGCACCTCCTCCAGGCGTCCGGCCTTGCGCAGGTCGTCAAACAGAGTCTGTGCCTCGATGCCCTCGCGCTCGGCCGTCGGCTGGAGCACCTCGAGCACCTCCTCGTCGCTCGGCTCGATCTTCTCGGCGGCGACGACGGCGGTGATCACGGCCTCGCGGCGCAGTGCCTGGTCGGCTTCGGGCTCCATCTCGGCGAGGATGTCCTCTTCCTGGCGCCCGGTGATCTGCAGGTAGGCCTCGCGTGAGATCCCGCGATGGGAAAGGGAGTGGATCATCCGCTCCCACATCTCTCGCGCCCGTGCGGTGACGAGCTCGGGGGTCACCCCGACGGTCGAGCCTGCGACGGCGGCATCGAGGGCGGCCTGGCGGAACTCGGACTCGACCCGCGCCTCGTCCGCTGCGAGCAGGCGCGAGCGGATGTCCTCGCGGAGCTCGTCCAGGTCGTCGAAGCCGGCGTCGATTGCGAAGTCCTCGCCCAGCTCGGGAAGCTCCTTCTCCTTGACCTCCTTGACGGTGATCTCGAAGGTCGCTTCGCGCCCCGCCAGCTCCTCGCTGCCGTACTCGTCGGGGAATTTGAGTTTCAACGTCCTCGCGTCCCCCGCGGCGGCGCCGAGGACGCCCTCCTCGAAACCGGGGATCAGGTTGCCCGACCCGAGCTCGACGAGCTGGTCGCGCCCCTCGCCTCCGGCGAAAGGCTCGAGCCGCGGCTCCTCGGAGCCCTCGCCCTCGACGGGCAGCGAACCCACGTAATCGATCACCACGAAGTCGCCGTTCTCAGCGGGACGCTCGGCCGTGGCGAGCCGGGCCAGACGCTCGCGCATGCTCTCGATCTCCTGCTCGACGCGCTCCTCGTCGGCGGCCGCGTCGCCACGCCCCACCTCGAGGTCCTTGTAGGGGCCGAGCTCGGCCTTGGGGAGCACGCCGATCTCGATCGAGAACTCGAGCGGCTCGCCTTGGGGCGGGAGATCCCCCAGATCGAGCTTGGGGTCCCCCACGGGCACGATGCCGGCAGTGCCGACCGCGTCGGCGTACCACGTGGAAAGCGTGTCCCTGACGGCTTCCTCGAGGACGACCTCGCGACCCATCCGCTGGATCACGAGCGGAGCCGGGACCTTGCCCTTGCGGAAGCCGGGAAGCTTCAGCTGCCCGCCGAGCTGACGCGCCTTGCTGTCGAGGCGCGCCTCGATCTCAGCCGGGGGAACCTCGACCTGCAGGCGGACGCGGGACTCCTCGAGCTCGGTGACGGTGGTCTTCAGGCCGGCTGGCACCTCCGCCACGATACCGTGCCGCCCAATGGGCAAGCACACTCGCCGCTCTTCGTTGAGGCTCGCGGAGGCGCGCCTGCGCACCGGAGCAGCCGCGCATCTGCTGGGCGGCGGGCTGGACCTGCTGGGCGCGATCGGCACCCACCTCTTCAAACGGGCGAGGGTCCGGCCCCTCGGGCACTACGCCTTCTCAGGTCTGACTAGGCGGCTGTGACGCTGCCCTGGGTGCGGCCGAATGCCGGCTTGGCGCCGCGGGGAAGAGCCAGGATTGCGCTGCGGGAGATCTCGATCAGGTGCTGTGCGGAGGAGCTCAGAGAGACCTGGCCGACCTCGGCCTCGGGGCGCGAGTCGATCACGAGCAGGCCCGTCTCCTCGTTGGCGACCGGAGCAACCTGGGCGCCCAGTGCGTCGGCCAACGCCTGAGCGGTCTCGCGTGCGCCACCGTCGCCATCGCCGACAGCGACGATCTGCGCGATCGCGTCGCCCTGCTCGGCGAGATCCACCGGAGCGATCGCGACGGCCGTGCGGCCGCCTTCGAGCAGTCGCTGGGCCGAGTTGCCGATCGAGACGTGGCCCTTGGCGGTGTGCGAGTCCGAGCAGAACACGATCACGTCCGCGTTCTCAGCCTCGGCCAGCGCCGAGAGACCCTCGGGGGTCGAGCGGTCGGTCACGACGTGACCCTTTGCGTTCGTGTCGCCCAGCAGCCGCAGGCCGCGGTCGAGGACGGTCTGCGTGTCGCCGTCCGAGTCGTTGCTGTGGGCAACGTAGGCCAGGGCCACGTCGGCTCCGGCCTTGCCGAGCAGGCGCCCGAGAGCGATGGCGTCGTCCTCGTTGGCGGTTCCGTCGTAGGAAACAATGATCTTTGCAGGCATTTCGTCTCTCCTTCTGAGTGGGCCTCTGGGGCCTTGGAAGTTGGTTTTCGTTGCTTGGCGGGAGAACCTACGAATCAGCTTTCGTTCCATGGTGGCACGGTCCTGCCATCAGCACCAGTGATCTTTCTGATTGCTACTATTAGCTGTACTTATGCTTAATGTGTCTCGATTGCGAGTGCTCAAGGAGGTCGCCTACTGCGGCTCGATCTCGGACGCCGCCGAGTCCCTCTCCTACAGCCAGTCGGCTGTCTCGCAGCAGATCGCCGCACTCGAGGCCGAAACCGGTCTGTTGCTGCTGGAGCGCCACCCACGAGGCGTCAGTCTCACCGCCGCCGGGCAGACCCTGGTGGGACACGCCGAGGGAATTCTGGCGCGTCTCGAAGCTGCCGAGGAAGCGCTGGCGGCGATCGCCGGCCTGCGTGGCGGACGACTGCGCATGGCCTCCTTCCCGACCGCCGGCGCGACGCTGATGCCACTTGCCATCGCGACCTTCCGGGCCTCCTACCCGGAGATCGAGTTGAGCCTTGCCGAGGGTGAGCCCGAGGACGTCGCGCCGCGCCTCCGGGCGGGCGAGCTCGACCTGGCACTGCTGTTCGAGTTCGGCGAGGAGAGCCTCGTGGGCGACCGGATGACCCGGGCCGTCCTGTTCGAAGACCCCATGTTCCTGGCGATGCGAGCGGACCATCCCCTGGCTGGACGCGAGCGGTTGCGCCTGGAGGACCTGCGCGATGAGGCCTGGGTGCAGACCTCTCGCTCGAGCCCCTGCGCGAAGCACGTCGTGCGCTGCTGCCACGCGGCCGGCTTCGAGCCGAACGTGGCCTTCGAAAGCGACGACTACCAGACCGTTCAGGGCCTGGTCGCCGCAGGGGTCGGCGTCGCACTGATCCCCCGGCTCGCCCTCTCGGCTCTGCGCCCGGGCGTGCTCACCCGGACACTCGACCCTGCACCGCCCGTCCGCAGGGTGATCGCCGCCGCGCCCGCCGGCGCCCGGCTGGTGCCGGCGGCCACGGCGATGCTGCGGATCCTCGAGTCCTCCAACTGGCCCGGGCTCGACTCTCCCCCGGGCCTCACGCCGCAGGCGATCACCTCGGGCCCGCTCCGCTCCGAGACCCCGCCGGGGAACCCCGCCGGGACCAGCCGCTCCAAACCCGCCAGGAAGCGGCGCGCCGCTTAAAGCGCTCGGGGCGCCCGGCTCACGCCGGGCGCCCCGAGACAGTCCATCCAGCCGAGTGGCTAGGCGGCCTTTTTCAGTGCGCTGTAGAGAGTTTTCTCGAACAGCACGTGACCTTCGTGAGTCGGGTGGATGTCGCCCGAGATCATTTTGCCGGTTTTGGCTTCTTCTTCTTCAACTTCAAGCCCGGTAACCGGGTGTTTCACAACGCCTTCGAGCGTGATTTTTTTGTCGAAGATGTTGCACTCTTCGGTGTACTTGCAGATAGCGGCCTTCTCAAGCGCCTGCTTCTGTTCCGGTGTTTCGGTTTTTTTGCCCTGCGGGTTCGTCTTCTTGAACGGGTTGCCGTAGGCGACGTGCGGGCCGAATTTACCGGCGCCGATCGTGGCTTCCATAGCTTCGTTCAGTGATTTCTGCAGCGGGTCGCTGCCCGCGACGAGGAACGACTGCGGGTTGTAGAAACCGAGGATCGCGATCGGGCCCGTGTAGCCGGCGTTACGAAGAACGCCCACGACGAGACCGATGTTGTTGATGATCGACGGGAACAGCGTTTTCGCAGCTTCGACCTGGACGCATTCGATGAAGCTCGAGAAGCCGTGCGCCGACAGGTATGCGGGCGAGGCACATTCGCCGAGCTTTTTAAGCTCGTCGTTCGAGCCGATCTGGAACGTGATGTCCTTGACCGGAGCGCCGCCTTCTTCTTTCCCTGCGGCGATAAGGCCGAGAGCAGCTTCAAGCTGCGAGACCGTGCCGTATTCGACGTGGCGCGGGAAGCCCGTTTCGTTGTGCCAGGCACACGGAGCTTCGCCTGCGGCGAAGTGCGTCACTTCGGCGTTGGCAATCAGGCTTTCGGCGACCGGGCCGTTACCGATCAGGCCCACGCTGCGCTCGCCGGGGCAGGACAGGTTCTTGGTTTCAAGCAGGTTGTTTTCCTTGGCTTCTTTCTTGGCGAGCTTTTCGCCGAGAAGGTCGACGAGACCGCCGTCGAAGGCGCTCGCCGGCTCAGCCGGGAAGTTCAGGACGAACTTTTCCTGCGAGTAGCCGTAGGAGACCGAGTCACCCATGGCGATGTACGTCGTTTTGTTAGTCGGCGGAACTTTTTTAGCGCTGGCGACCGACGCGAACAGCGCCGAGAACGCAAGTGCGACGACTGCCAGGCAGCCGATCAGTTTAAAAGACCGCGTCAAGCCGTTCTTGGCTGACATGTCTCACCCTCCTCGTTCTGCGGGACATGCCACGCAGAAACGCTCCGCCGGGCACGACCCCCTCGATGGAATTCCCTCATTGGGGTACAACCGCCATCCGGATCCTCCCCCGGTGGCGAACGGCCAAGATAGACCGGGGATGCCCTTATGTCAAGCGGCAACGGCGCTTCTGGAGGCGCCGATCCCGTCCGGTCGGCGTGGGATGTTAGGCGGCCGAAAAGCCTGCCAGGAGAGTCCCATGACCGTGCTGTTGATCATCCTCGGAGTTCTGCTCGGCGCCCTCGGCGCCGCACTGATCCTGCGCCCCAATCGCGAGCGCATGCGCGACGAACTCAAGTCGATCACGGTGGACGTGATGGCACAGACCGGCGCGTCACTGGCGCAGACGGTCGCCGAGGCGCGCGCCACCGAGCAGGAGCGCGCCGCCGGCGAGATGGCCAGGCGAACCGAGGAGATCAAGGGTCTGGTCGCGCCGGTACAGGAGAAACTCGGGCGGATGGAGGGCGAGATCGGGCGCCTCGAGCGCGAGCGCCGCGAAGCGCAGGGCGACCTGCAGGCGATGGTCCGCCAGTTGGGCGAGGGGGTCGGAACGTTGCGCAAGGAGACCGGCAACCTGGTCTCGGCGTTGAAGCGCCCCTCCACCCGCGGCTCCTGGGGGGAGATCCAGCTGCGCAACGTGGTCGAGATGGCAGGCATGGTCTCCCACTGCGACTTTGTGGAGCAGTCGACGATCCAGACCGACGACGGGGCCCTCAGGCCGGACATGCTCGTGAAGCTCCCCGGTGAAAAGCTCGTGGTCGTCGACTCGAAGGTCCCTCTCGACGCCTACCTGTCGATGCTCGAGTCCGAGGACGACGGCGAGCGGGAGGCCCACGCCGGGCGCCACGCCCGCCAGACCCGCGAGCACATCATCAAGCTGGCATCCAAGGGCTACCAGCGCCAGTTCGACTCGACGCCCGAGTTCGTCGTCATGTTCGTGCCCTCCGACGGCATCTACCAGGCGGCTCTCGCTCAGGACCCGTCGCTGATCGAATACGGCGTCTCCCAACAGGTTCTGATGGCGACCCCGACGACGCTGATCGGGCTGCTCTGGGCGGTCCACTACGGCTGGCGTCAGGAGCTGATCGCCGAATCGGCCCGCGAGATCGCCGAGTCCGCACGTGAGCTCCACCAGCGGCTGGGCCGATTTGTCACACCGCTGGCCAAGGCCGGCCGCCAGCTCGACTCGGCTGTATCCGCCTACAACGAAGCGGTCGGGTCGTTCGACACCCGGGTGATCCCCCAGGTGCGGCGGATCGAGCAGGCCGGAGCCGCCTCCGAGCGTACCGTCGAGGCGCCCACGGCGATCGAGATCACGGCCCGTGCGATCGCTGCGCAGCCGGAGCTCGCACCCGAGGAGGCGAATGAGCCGAGTGGCTTCCCGCGGGTGCAGCGCCTGACGGGAGGCGACCGCTTCGCCTCCGGCGCCTGACTTCCAGGACGATCAGCGTCAGGGCGACGGGCACGGTCGCCGGGAGCTCTTCGACGAAGAAGAACAGCAGGTCGAAGGAAATCGCAAGCAGCGCCGCCAGCACCCCGGCGCTCGTCTGCGGACGCGCCGATGCCGCGAGCAGTCCGCCGAGAACCCCCGCGATGAAGAGGTCGCCGTAGCCCATCACGGCGGACCCGAGAACTGCGCTCTGCAGCCGGGGAAGGCCGGCCGCCGGGTGAGCCGAGTTCAGGGCGTTGTTTGGCCGCTGCAAGAGGTCAGAGATGACAAGGGCGCTGTCGGCCAGCGCCATCGCGATGATCCCGGCGCCCAGCCATCGCGCCGGCGTGACGGCGCCCAGCAGAGCCCCGAGAGCGACGCAGCTGAGCGCTGCCAGGAGTGTCGCCGCGAGGTTCCCGGCGAACCCGCCGCGATCGGCCCAGGCGAGCGCGAAGAGGACAGGGACCAGAAGGGCCGCCGCGGGGCGTGCGCCGCGGGAGAGCGCTCCGAGCGCCAGCGCCGCCAGCGGTGGCACGGCAACCAGTGCCAGATAGGTGAGCCCCTGAGCGCTGGCGCTTTCGGCACCCCGCGCGATCAGGACGAATGCCAGGACCGAGACGGGCAGGACGGCCGCCCATCCCCCGGCTCGCAACCGCTGCAGTGCCGGGACCTGCGGCGTGCGGGGAAGCGCGACCAGCGTTCCCTGTAGAACCGAGAGAAGGCCTATCGAGAGCCAGAAGGGGAGCACCTGATGACCTTAGAGCGCACCCCGCCGGCGGTGATCCACCACGCATGGGCGGCCGCCGGGGTTGCCTGCGCGTAGGATTGAGGTGTGAACGCGCCAGCTTCACAGGCGCCGCCGATCCTCCACCTGTCGTCGGTCGTCGGCAGCCCGCTGCTCGACTCCGACGGCGAGCGCCTGGGAAAGGTCAACGATCTGATCGTCCGCCTCGGCGGCGTCGGCTATCCGCCGATCACCGGTGTCCTCGCGACCGTTGCCGGGCGCAGCTCCTTCGTCGGCATCGACCGTGTCTCCGACATCGGCCCAGCCGGCGTCGTCCTGCGCAAGGCCAAGCTTGACCTGCGCCGGTTCGAGCGCCGCCCCGAGGAGGTGCTGCTCGGCCGGGACCTGCTCGACCGCCAGCTGATCAACGTCGAGGGAGCCAGGCTGGTTCGCGCCAACGAGATAGAGCTCGCCCTGGTGGCCGGCTCCTGGCGCGTCGTCGGCGTCGACACCGGCCCGCGCGGGGGCCTGCGCCGACTGCTGCCAAAGCCGCTGGGCGCACACATCGCGACCGGTGAGTTCCTCGACTGGGCCGGCGTGGAGCCCTTCGTCGGGCACGTCCCAACGGTCCGTCTGCGCGTCCCTCACCCAAAGCTCGCCAAGCTGCACCCCGCACAGATCGCAGACCTCGTCGAGGCGGCATCCAAGCGTGAGGGCGAGGAGATCATCCAGGCCGTCGGCGACGGTGACCGCGAGCTCGAGGCCGATGTCTTCGAGGAGCTCGACGATCAGCACCAGCGCGAGTTTCTCGACGACCGCCCCGACGAGCAGGTCGCCGAGATCCTTTCGCGCATGGCCCCCGACGATGCGGCCGACGTGATCGGCGAGCTCGAGGAGGAGCGCCGCGAGCAGCTGCTGTCGCTGCTGCCCGTCAGCCACAGGATCAAGGTTCGGGTGCTGCTCGGCTATGACCCGGCTGAGGCCGGCGGGCTGATGAGCCCCGACTTCGTCCTGCTGCGCGACACGGCTAGAAACGGCGATGCCCTGGCGGCAGTCCGTGCCAGTGCGATCGCCGCCGAGCTCCTGACCGCGGTCTTTGTCGAGTCCGAGAGCGGACTCGAGGGCAGCGTCCCGATCACCGCCCTGCTGCGTGCCGATCCGGAGAGCCTCCTGGGGGACGAGGTCCACCATGAGGTCCCCTGCCTGTCGACCGACGACCCCTTCGAGGAGGTGGCACGGCTGATGGCCGACTACAACCTGACCTCGATCCCCGTGGTCGACGAGAACAAGCGGATGCTCGGCGTCGTGACGGTGGACGATGTCCTCGAGGCGATGCTGCCGCGGGGCTGGCGCAGACGTTTCGGGCTGCTCGGCGAGGACTGAATAGACTGGCCTCGATGAGCTCTGTGAGCGGACAGTTCGATGGCGGTCCGAGTACCGCCCTTCATGCGTCGTGTCCGGTCGGCCGTCCGCGGTCGACCGCGTCTGCCTGCCCGTCTCAACCCTAGACGCGCCCGGATCTTCGCCATCCTGGGCCTGCTCGGCCCGGGTCTGATCGCCGCCAACGCCGGCAACGACGCCGGCGGGATCGCCACCTACTCGGCGGTCGGTGCCAAGTACGGATACGGCCTGCTCTGGACGATCGTCCTGATCGCGATCTCGCTGGCGATCGTGCAGAAGCTCGCTGCCCGGATGGGTGTCGTGACGGGCAAGGGCCTGGCCGAGCTGGTGCGCGAGGAGTACGGGATCCGCTGGTCGGTCTTCGCCACGACCGCCGTACTGGTCGCCAACGTGGGGATCTGCATCTCGGACTTCGTCGGTGTCGGCGCCGCGCTGGGCCTCGCGGGCGTGCCCGTCCAGATCAGCGTCCCGATTGCCGCCGCGGGCATCTGGCTGATCATCGTCCGCGGCTCCTACCGCTCGGCCGAGCGGATCTTCGTCTGGTTCACGATCCCCTTCTTCGCCTACCCGATCGCCGCGATCCTCGCCCATCCCAAGTGGGGTGAAGTCGGCAAGGCGATCCTGACCCCCCAGCTGCACACGTCGACGACCTACCTCCTGCTCCTGATCGCCACGGTGGGGACCACGATCACCCCCTACATGCAGCTCTATCTCCAGTCGGCCACGGTTGAGCGAGGGGTACGCGACGAGGACCTCAAGCGGGAGGAAGGAGAGGCCGTCTCGGGCGCGATCTTCGCGTGCGTCATCTCCGGCTTCATCATCATCGCGACCGGCGCCACCCTGTACACGCACGGAGTCCACGAAATCAGCAGCGCCGCGGACGCCGCACGCGCCCTGACGCCCTTCGCGGGGCAGTTCGCGGAGACGCTGTTCGGCATCGGCCTGCTCGGTGCAAGCCTGCTGGCCTGCGCGATCCTGCCGATCGCGACCTCCTACGTCGTGTCGGAGTCGTTGGGATACGAGAAGGGCCTGGCGCGAAACCGCGGCGAGGCACCCGTCTTCGTCGGAATCATCACCGCGATGATCGTTCTCAGCGCGATCGTGGCCGTCATCCCCGGTGTGCCGGTGATCTCGCTGCTGGTCGGCGTGCAGGTCGTCAACGGGGTCCTGCTTCCGATCAACCTCTTCTTCATATGGCGGCTTTCGCGCTCGGAGAGGGTGATGGGCGAGCGGCGCAGCACCGGGAGGTTGGATGCGGCCACCGGGCTGACCGTGGTGGTCCTGTCGACCCTCTCGGTGATCCTCGTCTTCGTGACCCTCGGCGAAATCTAGCCCGCCGGGGCGAGGGTGCCCGCCTGCGGCGGGTTGACGAGCAGCGACGCCCCGATGGCGCCTCCGAAGTCGCCCAGGGCCGCAACCTCGACGTGCGGCGGACGAGAGTCGGCGAACAGGTGCGGCTGCATCGCCTCCGCGATCCGCTCGGCAGCGGGCGCACCGAGCCGCACGCCCAGGCCGCCTCCGAGGATCACCGCCTCGACGTCGAGCAGGTTGACGGCCGAGGCGACGCCCGCCCCGAGCGCCTTGATGGCCCGATCGATCATGTCGTGAGCCAGATCGTCGCCCTTCTCGAGGGCCCTCGACCAGATGCCGCTGGTGAGCCGTGTGCGGTCGTGGTGCTCCATGAGCTTCAGCAGATCGGTCTTCTCGCCCTTCTTGACGAGCTTGCGGACGTGCTCCTCCATCGCCGAGCGGCCCGCGTATGCCTCCATGCAGCCTCGCCGTCCACAGGTGCATCTGGCGCCGCCGATCTCGACGACCATGTGACCGATCTCCCCGGCTCCCCCACTGCCCCGCCAGGGGTCACCGTCGAGGATCACGCCACCGCCTACGCCGGTGCCCCAGAAGACGCCCAGCAGCGAGGCGAACGGCCGGCCCGCGCCGATGTGGAACTCGGCTGCCGTCGCGACCTGCACGTCGTTGCCCAGCAGGACCTCTGGCCCGAGCTCCGTTTCGAGCGTCTTGGCCAGCGGGAAGGTCCCCTCCCAGTCAGGCAGGTTGCGGGCCCGGGTGACATCGCCGCCTTCGACGGTCCCGGGAGAGCCAACGCCTATGCCGCCGAGCCCGGAGACGTCGATCTTGGCGTCCTCGGCCGCTTCACGCATGGCCTTCGCCATCTCGCTCGCCACATCGCCGGGGCCGCCCGTGGTCGGCGTGGGGCGTCTGGCCGAGCCGACCACCTTGTGGCGCTCATCGACGATGGCGGCCTGGATCTTCGTGCCCCCGAGGTCGATTCCACCGAATCTGGACATCGGCGCATGATCGCAGACGCCCCTCCGTGCAACAGGCCAGTTCGGTCCGCCTCGCGGCGTTCGCGGGAGCTAGCCGTGCTTCGGGTCGGGAACCGCAGCCGGGGTCGGCTTGGTGTGGACCTTCGGGGCCGGGATCGTCCCGACCCGGGTGATCAGCTGCGTCCACTGCTCAGCCGTGAGCGAGCTGGTGGTGACGAGCGGGATCGGTGCCGTTGAGCCCTTGCCGGCGGAGTGCGCCGCGGCGCCCGTCGCGGCGGCGCTCAGCGCGCTCTTCTTGGCGGCCGGGGCGAATTCCAGGTGGACGTGGTTCCAGTTCGAGGCGTCGGAGTGGGTGTTTGCCTGACCCGGGTAGCGCATCAGGCTGACGATCTTCTCCGGAACGAATTCGGCCGGCACGGTCAGGAGCGCCCGGATCGTCAGGTCTGTGATCGTCCCGGGGCCCTGGTGCTTTGCCAGCGGCACGCCGTTGATCGCGGTGATGTCGACGCTGTCGCCGCGGAATGCCGCCGAGGCTCCACCGGAGGCCGAGTACTGGCTCTGGCCGCAGCGCAGAGCACTGACGGTCGGCGAGAGGCCGCTGCGGGAGAGGAAGGCCAGCAGCGCCAGAACCCGCTTGTCGACGGTGCCTGAGGCGATGTCCTGGCGCCCGCAGGCGTAGATCGTGATCCCGGGGTCAGACAGGACGGCGCGCTCGAGCTGAGCCTTGGGCTGCAGGAAGACGTCGCTCGCCGTCGCGCCGAGAAGGGCGTTGGTCGCCTTGGCGCCGGCCGGGTGGAGAGCCTTCTGCAGCTGACCCCAGTTGGCGAGGATCGGACCGGGGTCGACGTAGTTGGCGTCACCGGCCGGGCGGATGGCGAAGCGGAGGTGGCCTGCCGTGGCGCCGTGGGGCACCGCGACCGTCCCCAGGACGGTGCCGCTGGAGACGATTGAGCCCTTGCGCAGCGGCAGTCTGTGCCCGGCGCTGTCGCGGCGGGCCCTGCGGGCCGCCTGAACGGCCAGGGCGGCACGGGCATCCGGGTTACCGGGGTGCGCGAAGAGTCGCGCTCGACCCATGCCGGCCGGCGGCGTTTCGTCGGACGAGGTCACGATTGCGGTCTTGCCGCCCAGCGCACCGGGCTTTTTGTGCGCAGGGGATTTGACCTGAAGCGTCACCGGCGACTGCGTGCCGGCGCTCGCGGGCTGCGACGGTGTCGGATCGTGCTTGCCGGCAGCCTTGGCGCCGGGGGCGAGCGCCTTGGCTCGCGAGGGCTTGGCGACCGGATAGGTCGAGGCGATGCTGCCCAGCCCTGCGTAGGTGAAGACGTCGCCGTAGACGTCCCGCAGGACGATGAACCTGCCGATCTTGCGCGAGTTGCCGATCTGCATGATCCGGCCGTCCTGGACCGCCACGACTGTTGCGTGGGGCGAGCTCGTCAGATCGATGGTCCTGAGCGGGGGAGCTTTGGGCGCGTGGGCGGCCGCGGCGCCGGGC
>CAZFGJ010000026.1:0-23489 GCA_964518445.1 uncultured Solirubrobacteraceae bacterium | reverse complement strand
ATGCCGAGACGGTACCGCCTCCCTCCTGCGATCTGTCGCCTGCGTCACGGCGTTCCTTCTTCCAGTAGAAATAGTGGCGCATCGCCGAGTTGCTGTACGTCGCGCCGTTTGCGGTCGAGATAGAGAGGCACTGGATGGCGTTTGCGGCCACCAACTCCCAGCCCGCTTCAGCCCATTCGTCAAGGTGTGCTGAAACAGCCTTCGCGTCCTTTTCGGCGGCAGGCATGCAACTGGTGCGATAGCGCCACCGCCACTGTGTCTCGCTCTCTCCGGCCACCTTCTGAAACTATCTCATTGTTCGATCCAACCTGCAGCGAGAAACGCTGCGCAGACAGATTCGGCTTTTGTGGGCGAGGCGGTTGAAATCACGGTCGCCTTCAACCCTGCACGGGTCACTTTGCAGGTCGCTGATCCGGTCGGCACCCCCGCGTGGACCCGCCAGAAGGTCCCGCCCGAGCCTTGCTCTTTCGCGTAGTCCCGGCACGGCTGCCCGCCGCCCCCGCTGATCGTGACGGCTACCGCCCCATCTCCCTCGATTGCCGAGCAGTCCTTTGACACCGATTCTCCGTTGGGCAGGATCACCCCGCGCTTCCTTGCTTCCTTGATCTCTCGCGTGATTTCTTCGTCGGAAGGGGAGCCTGAGGCGATATGTACGTTCTTTTCCGCTGGGGTCTTTGGTTCGCTCGGATGAGCCGTGGTTGCGACCGTGGCGGTCTTTACGACCGTGCTGCTCGACCCGCAGCCGACAAGCAGCAAGCCAAGGGCTAAGACCGAGCGCCGCATCGTCAGAGAACCCTACCCCGTGCTTCCGGCGGCTAGCGGCTAGCGGCTAGTTCAATCCCTGGAGGGTCGCCGACCGGAACCCACCGACTAACGGGGCGGCGCGAAATTATCGGGCGTCTGCAGCTGTGAGAAACTCCGGTCGCAACGGTGGCTCCGGTCCGCTGAGAGCCTCGACGGCAACGCTAGCGTCGTCAATCCGGAGCAGCCAAGTCCAAGTTCGTTCATTGGTGGGGAGGTCCGGGTGGATCAGAACGCCCTTTAGTTCCCACTCCCCATCCTTCGCACGGACCAACAGCCTCTGGAGCTTGTTCATCGCAACGGGGTCCACGGGACCCATGTCAACGGCCAAGTAGTCGCAGCCGTCGTCACTGCCTTTCAGTAACTCATCTGTCCAATGGACCTCTTCCGCAGTCTGCTCAGGGTTGAGGTGTCCCCTCCGGTCGATGATCGTGACGTTGAGCGCGTCCGGTACGAGAAAGTTGACCATAAGACGCTCGGCTGGACGGTTGCCCTCGTTCCTGAAGGCGAGAATCAGAACGATCCCCAGGTTGGTCGCTTCGGCCTCGACGCTCAGGTTCGGATCGGCTCGACGGGCGCGTTCGGCTCGCGTCGCCTCCGCCTCCTCTTGCATGATTCCAAGCGTGTCCTCAGCGAGATTGGCACTCTTTTTCGCCGCTTTCGCGCTTTCGACCGCTAGGAAGACCGCAGCAATCGAGATTAGGGCCACAAGGAGACTCAGGGCCTCCGCGAGACTGTCCGGATTCTTGATTTCGACCGGCACTCCATGCCTGTTGAGGACATGGACGACTTCCACCGGCACCGCTGCCAGGATCGCCCCCGTTCGCCACATAGACCGAGAGCCTAACTACGATCAGGCGATGTCAGCCACTACGGTCATCGCGGTCTATGGCGCGTTGGTCGCCTCAGCGGGCTTCGGCTGGCAGGTCTGGACACGAAAGCAGAGCCGACGGCCTTCGATCCGGATGGAGGTCCGTCACGCTGGCGTGCCGACCGCCGACCTCGACCTTGCCGGGAAACTGGTCTACGAGGTCACGGTCGCAGCCGTCAATACCGGCGAGACCACCGAGACCGTGGAGGCGATAGGTGTCTCTTGGCCTGAGCATGCCCGAGGGATTGATGATCGCCCTATCGCTGAGGAACTGAAACCGGGCGGGGTCGTAAAGCGGTCCTTCATGCTCTTCGCATGCGAGTTTGACCCGACTATGGGCCTCGTTCCGTTCGCGGAAGTCGCCTCCATGGAGAACCGGATCAATGGCGAGCCAGTCAGCCTTGAGGACTACATACTCGAAAAGTGCTGGCCCGTGTACGCGCACCCCGGCATCCCACCCCGCCTACAGTGAGCCCGCGCCTTCATGGCGGGGACTTCTCTTCACCGCTCCCTCCTATTCTCCGGGCCGGGGGGCTTCGGCTTCCTCTTCCTTGTAGGTCTGCTCCTGGGCGCAGAAGGGACCTGAGTCTTCGAGGCATTCTTCAAGTTCGCCACGGGCAAAGCGGGCCGCATTCGTATGAAGCAAGTTGATGGACGAGGATGAAACGTGTTCCTCGCACTCGGCGAGTTGCGCCTGCGAAACGGCCCCGTAAGAGCAGTAGTAGGTGATCCCGTGGCTTTGGACATCGCTTCCCGTCTGCCAGCCGACGAGTACGACCACCACGGCAAACACAATCGCTGGGGCCAGCCAAGCGCGGTTCGGCTCGTAGTCCGGCATCGGCGGAGCCTCCGCGATCCCTTGCTCCCGTTCAGCCTTTCGCGTCCTCATCCACCGGTCGCGCCTTCGGAACTTGAGCCAGTCTTGCGCGTAGTAGAAGCCCACACCGAGCAGCACCCCAGCGACGAGAATGGCGGCGACCACGCCCGGTTCATGCTCCGTTGGCGGCTCGATGACAATCTTTGCGACAAGCCATCCGCCGCCCGCCGCTGCGATCCAGACGGCCACTCGACCAATCCGGTCATAGCCCGTCCGCTCAGGCTCCTGCGACGGCTCCCCCATAGGCGTGAAGGATATGCCCAGCGTGCGCCGCAAGGATCACATCCAGCCTAAGGACCTCGCTGTCAGCGGACCTTGCAGTGCGTTCAAGCGCGGGATCGTCGCGTACCGGTTCGATCTAGTCGGTCCGCAGCGTGATTGTTGCGCGGCGATCTCTGAACTCGTGGGATACGTACGCGGCAGGTAGCGTTTCTCGGAGCAGCTTGCCCGCGATCTTTCCCCAACCATTCATAAGCCGTCGATCCACGGCCTGTGCAGGCAACTCTCGGTGTGCCACCAGCAGAAGTTCCGCAGTCAGCTTCTCGCCGTCAGCGATGAAGTCTTCGAGATTGCGGACGTCCTGTGAACCTTCGGGTGCATATAGGTCACGGACCGTGTCCGGACCTACGCCGTACCGCTCTGCCGCAGCGACGAAGACGGCATCGTCGTTGGGTGCGTTGGGCTGCGCGACGGCCTCGATTATCGGCTTGAGATCGTCTTCAAGGATCGTGGTGAGGGCATACGCCTCCCGCGCTCGCTTTGCGATCCGTGCCTGGGTACGCTTCAACTCGCGGCCACAGCCGCACCAGCAGGTAGTCGCCACGGTCGCCAGCCTACATCGACAGAACCGTCGGGTTGCTCACGACCTATTCGCCTTTTTCGACCTGGCTGGCTTCTTCGGTGCGCTGAGCTTCTTCGGCTTCTTCTTTGGCTTGTTCGCGTTTCTGCGCCTGAGCTTCGGGCGAAGATTCAAGTTCCTTGACGTGACGCAGTTCGGCCTCTTGCTTGTGCGTCCACGCGGCGACGAGGGCTGGCTTTGGCTTCTTGCCGGGGCTACCAAGACCGAGGTTCAACTGGCACGTTGACCCTGAGAAGGTCTCGGCGGAGCCTTCGGGTTTGCCGACGAGGCCGTGAGAGGTCACCTCGCCTTCGACAAACTGACATTCGCCGGGTTTGCCTTCGCCGCCTTCAATCGCGATCAGTCCCCATCCCGCGCACTGCCACCGGCCGGGAATCGGCTTCGATTCGTCTTCTTCTTCGGTCGCCTGCTTGCAGGGATCCGAGAACCTGACGGTGGAGGGCTTCAAGACTCCGATGTAGTAGCTGAGGCCCTGCCGTTCAAAGATCGCTGCGGCCCGATGCTGGGCTTCGGCTTCCCCGACCGACCCTGCCGCTGCGCTCGCGGCTGTGGACGCTGCCTTGGTCGTCATCTGCGTCGATTCGCCGCAGCCCAGCATCGTCAATGTGCTGACGGCGATCACCGCCAGCGTCGCCCCCGAGCGCCAACCCATGCCGGGAGCCTACCGTTCGGATGTCGGGACAAGCGGCTAGCCTCCCGTCATGGCGAAACGCAATCAGCAGTTGGACACTTGGTCCCAACTGAACGCCAGAGCGCCCGTGCGCTACACCTGCGGCTGGTGCGATTCGCTGGTCGGGGCAACCGTTGGATTCGACTACGTGGACGGAGGAGGAGCCGCGCTTTCAGCCGTGCGGCTGTGCCCTAACTGCAACTACCCGACCTTCCTGGACCCGATGGGAACCGTCGTTCCCGAGAGTCCCTATGGCGAGCAGGTCGAGCATCTTTCGTCGGATCTTGCCGGACTCTATGGCGAGGCTCGGAACTGCGTGAGCGTCGGCGCCACCCACGCCGCCGTAATGGTCGGACGCAAGATCATCATGCACGTTGCCGTGGATAAGGGCGCCAAAGAGAACCAGGGCTTCGGAGCGTACGTGGACTACCTCGTGAAGAACAACCTCGTGCCTCCCGACACCGAGGGATGGGTTGATGAGATTCGACAGCTCGGGAACGATGCCAACCACGAGATATTCGACATCGGCACGGATGAAGCGAAGGCCACCGTTGACTTCGTGGCGATGCTTCTACGACTGCTCTACGAGTACCCCGCGAAAGGCGCCGCGTCGGTCGCGGCGCGCGCGGCCAAAGACGCCAAGTAGGCGCTGTCGTGCGCGGCAAATGCGCGGGAGCCAAAAGCAAGCACCGGGCGGTTTTCAGCTGTCCCCGTGCGGCCTAAACGCCGGTAACGCCTAACGATGCCCCATAGGATGGGGCCAGTTCCCGATGGCCGGTGGGCTTGAGCGGTCCCCGCTCCCGGCAATGATCCTGCCGCCGCAGTAGGCAGTCGCGCGACCCCCGTCAAGCCAGCGAGCGATTTGGCACATGTGCCACGGCGGGACCAAAACCCCAACAAACTCGGGTGTTGGCGGTCAGTTCGGAGAGCCCCAAAATTGCTCAAAGATGGCTCTAGAATGAGCGATTCACGGTTTATCCCAAGCAACTTCCCAAGCTTGAGGTCGCGGGTTCGAACCCCGTTCGCCGCTTGAAGAAAGGTCCCGCTCCGGCGCCGGCGAACCGTGCTGGCGGAGTACGTGGATATCGCGTATTCCAACATGTGGGCTCTGCCGTTTACTGTTAGTCTCGCCGCTCGGTACACCGAGCAGACGGGGGGAATCATGGGCGCACTGGGTTTCGGGCGCACCGGAGTGAAGGGTGCCATCGTGGCTGCGAGCGTGGCCGCTGCGCTCGCGTTCAGCACCGGATCGGCTGCCGCGTTGAACCTGACAGGCACCTGGCTGATAACCGAACACTGCGAAACCGGAGAATGTCCGCAGCCGGTGACGACTCTGGACTTTGACCTCACGCAGGCGGAAGGCTCGTCACTCGTGACTGGCACCGAAAAGTCGGAAGGACCGCGTTGTCCTCCGGGTTCGCTTGGCGAAAAACTCGCGGTAGAAGGCAACTCGGTCTTGGAAGAACTCGATTCGCTGTGCGGCACCCTGACCGGCTCCAGCTTCGAATACTTTCTCCCAGGGCCGAGCGAGGTGCACGTGGGCGAACACGACGAACTTCTGCTTGCGAACAAGGTCGAAGGGGTGGCCACCGTCGCGGCTGACGAGAAATCGTTCTCGGGAACCTACAAACGCGTCTTCATGTCGGGGCAGGGCAATCCGTATGGCGGGACGATCACTGCAACGCAGACAACCACGCCGTTCGGGACGGGCTCCTCGACCACAGGAGGCGGCAACCCGACGCCGACGCCGACCCCGACCCCGACACCAGTGGGTCCGCTCGTCGTCAAGCCGACAGCAAAATGCGTGGTGCCGAAGCTGAAGGGCCTCACCGTCGCGGCCGCCGAGAAAGCGCTCACGAAGGCTCACTGCAGCGTCGGCAAGATCAAGAAGAGCAAGTCCAAACACGTCAAAAAGGGCCGTGTGATCTCCGGAAACGACGCTGCCGGCAGGTCACTTCCCGCTGGGACAAAGGTGATCCTCGTGGTGAGCAAGGGAGCGTGATCGTTCCGGGCGTGTCGGCCAATCGTTGGGCCGTAACCCGTTGGAATCGCCCGGGATTGCTCGACGCCGAAGGAGGCTCGGAGGGCGCCCCGTTTGCCCGGAAATCGTAGTCGCAGATGGGGGTCGCGGCCGAACCGGCAAGGTTTCCCAAAAAATCTCGCAGGGCGTTCGCGCAGGTGAGGACTTGGGAGTAGGCTCGAACGACACCCCCGAGGCGAGGACTCCGAGATGGCTGTAGGGATCAGGCAGAAGTTCAGCGGTGGAACCCAGGCAAGCTACGACGCGGCTCATGCCGTGATGGAGATCGACACCGACCCGCCGAAGGGGATGATTTTCCACTCCGCTGGTCCGGTCGACGGCGGCTGGGGAGTCATTGACTTCTGGGAGTCGCGCGAGGCGTTCGACGCATTCGTACAAGAGCGGCTGATGCCCCGTCTGCACGGCCTCGGCGATCGAGGCTTTCCGAACCCTCCCGACGTGAAGGAGTTTCCGGTCCACAATTTCCAGATCGGGTAGTGGCAGGGCGGAGTTAGGGCCAACGGTTGGCCGTACCGTATGTCTACCTTCCCTTTGGGTCGAGGTGTGCTGGTCCGACACGTTCGGGCTCGCCCGACGCCGGGATCAAGGGCGCGGGTTGACTGGAGTAGTCTCGGCCGCTCCCTACGAGAGGACGACTCGATGTCATACCTGATCACGCATTTCTGGCCCGGCGCAACAGAGGCGCAGTATGAGGCCACCGTCGCCGTGCTCCACCCGCCGGAGGGCCTGCCCGAGGGCCAGACCTACCACGCCGGGGGACCCACCGAGGGCGGCATCCTGATCACGGCCGTGTGGGACAGCAAGCAGCATTTCGAGACCTTCCTTCACGAGAAGCTGATCCCCAGCATGCCGGTCGACGGCGGATTCTCGGGCCAGCCCGAGGAACGGGCAGCCGAGGTCACGCTGCTTGTCGAGGGCTGACGATCACGGAGCGCCGGGGCGCAGCAGCCGCCTCGGCGCTCCGAATTTCTCAGTCGGGCTCAGCCGGTGCCGTCGGCCGGGTGCCGTTTTGCGACGAGGCGCCGGCCGGGTCGGCCCCCGAGAGGGCGACCAGGGCAGAGACGAGGGGATGTTCGTCCTCGGCGCGCCAGACCAGTGAGACGACTGCCGGATCGGCGTCGCGGATGGGGATCGCAACGACGCCCGGAAGTGCATGTGCGACCAGCTTGGCGTCGGACAACGGCAGGACCGTCACGGCACGTGTCGTGCTGAGCATCCCGAGCATCTGGAGAGCCGTCGAGACGCGATCATCGGTCTGAGCCGCAGGCGGGCCCCCGCGGTGGTCGTCGAGGCTGTGGAATGCCGACCAGGCGGGTTGCACCTCCGGGTGATAGCTGATGAAGGTCTCTCCCAGGACGTCCTTCAGCTCCACCTCCTTGCGCTCGGCAAGGCGGTGGCCCGAGTGGGTCACCAGCGTCCGCGGCTCGGTGCGGACCGGGTGCACGCGGATGTCCTTCTCGATCGTGGGGGTCTGGCAGAGGGCGACGTCCACCGGCTCGAGCCAGGAGCGGGTCGAACCGCAGGGAAAGGGCAGGTCCCGGAGGGAGAGGTCCGCATCGGGATGGGCCTTGTCGAAGGCGGTGATCAGTTGGGCCGCCGTCATCGTCGGCGGTGGTCCGATGAAGCCGACCTCGAGGATCCCACGCTCCGCGCGGGCGAGGGACTCAGCTGTTCGGCGGACCTCGCTTTCGCTGTCCACAGCCGTCCTGGCCTTCTGAAGGAACGCTTCGCCGGCGTCGGTCAGCGTCACCCCTCGGGCGTGGCGGTCCAGCAGCTTCAGCCCTAGTTCGTTCTCGAGCTGGGAGATCGCCTGGGAGAGGGCCGGCTGGGCCATGAAGAGCCGGCGTGCCGCCTGGGTGATCTGGCCCTCGTCGGCGACGGCGACGAAGTAACGGAGATGATCACGGTTGAAGGGCATGGGCCTGAGACGAGAATAAGGCAAAGCCCAACCACCGGAATTCTCACCTGCCGTCGAGTCGATGAAGGTCTCGGCCGTGCCGTTCTCCGTCTCCTCGCCTAGTCTGCGACCTTCCAAACGACGGGAGCGGGAAACCCTTGCGCATCAGGACGATCTCTTGGCTGGCTCTGGCGGGCATCCTTCCGGTTCTCTCCGCGTGCGGCTCGGGTGCCTCGTCGGTTCAGACGAGCGCTGCCACGTCGGCTTCGGGGCGCCCGCCGGCCGCCGATCCGGCAGAGAGCCGTTACATCGCTCGCGGCGATGCGGTCTGCCGTGCCGGCGACGCCGCGATCGCTCCTGTCGATGTGCGGGGGGCCGAAATCGAGCTCCAACATCGGGATACCACCACCACGGCGGCTCAGCTTGTTCCGGTTCTCCAGGAGGGCCTGCGCGACTATCGCGCCTTCTATGTCCGGCTGAAGCGGATTCCCCCGCCGCCGCCCGACCGTGCCGCGGTGGCGTCGATCATGGAAGGGCTACGCAAGGTGGGGAACGACCTCGAACGGCTCACCGCTGCGCTCGAACGGGGCGAATTCGGGAAGGTCCAGGCGATCTCCTTCGAAAGGAAGCTCGACCATGCGCGCGTCTCGGCCCAAGAGCTCGAATTCGGATTCGGGGTGTGCGGGCAGCCGCTTGGCAAATCGTCCGACCTCCCGGGCTGAGAGCCGATGGCAGGCCGCCGGGCGCGCCCCGAGTCTCACAGATTCCAACTGCTCGAGCGCGAGCAGGTGATCACGCGCGAGAGGGCTGAGGTCTTCGGTTTCTTCGCCGATGCGCTGAACCTCGAGGCGCTGACGCCGCCCCTGCTCCGGTTCAGCGTTCTCACCCCGGCACCGATCGAGATGGGCGCCGGGACGCTGATCTCCTACCGCATGCGCCTGCACGGCATCCCCGTGCGCTGGCTGACGCGGATCGAGGCGTGGGAGCCCGACAGGGGCTTCGTCGATCGTCAGCTCCGCGGGCCCTATCGACTCTGGCACCACACCCACACATTCGAGAGTGTCGAGGGCGGGACGCTGATGCGAGACAGGGTCCGGTATGCGATCCCGCTGGGCCCGTTCGGCAGAGCCGCCGAAGCTCTCTTCGTCAGGCGTGACCTGGAGACGATCTTCGACTTCCGCCGCGATGCGGTCAGCCGGCTGCTCGGCTGATCACGGCCGGTTGCCCGGCATCGCTCAGGCGCCGGTGTAGGAGGCCGGTGCCGGGGGGTTGTCCTTGACGGCCGCGAGAAGGGCGAGCAGCTCCGGTCCGCTGGTCCCGCCCAGAACTCGTAGACGGGGGAGCCGGTAGGGGTCATCCTCCCGTCCGGCCCAGCCAGGGACGACGGTCGTCGACCCCGTGTACCCGGCTGCCTTGACCGCCGCGATCACGGTCGCGTCATAGTGGCCGGAGGGGTAGCAGAACCAGTTGACCGGGACGTGGAAACGGTGCTGGATCACTTCCCGTGAGACCGCCACCTGGTAGTGGAGGTCCGAGGCGCTCAGGGTGATCAGGTCGGCGTGGCTGAAGCCCTGGGTGTCGAGCTCCCAGCCGGCTTTGACGAGTTCCCCGATCTCTTTCTGGCCGATGCCTCCCTGAGACGGAGGGAGTCCCGTCAGCTGGATGTTCTCCTCGCCGACCCAGCCCAGACGCCGGAGTATGGGCAGGGCCTGGGTGTACTGGGACTCGTAGCCGTTGTCGAAGCTCAGGATGATCGGTTTGCCCGGACCCAGGGGTATGCCCCGCCGCCAGTAGGCCTCGACCGCGTCGGGTGTGACGGCATGCCAGCCGGCGCTCTTCAGCGCCTGCATCTGTTCGGTGAGCTCTTCCGGTGGCACGTACAGGCCGGGGAAGGGGGCTCCGGCGGGGGGCGGGGCGATCACGTGGTACATCAGGATCGGAACCGATTGGTGGCCCGGCGGGCCCGCGGGGCCGCTCGCAACCGCGACGGGCGTCGAGGGATTCGGCTTGCGAGCAGAGGTCGTTCGCTTGAGCGATTTGGCGGTGGTCGCGTTCCCGCCCCCTCCGCCTCCAGAGGCGCCCAGGGCGATAACAGCCACGACCGCGACAAGAACGGCAATCAGGGCCGTCAGCGTGATCACCCGCCGCCGGCGGATCTCGCGCCGGCGCTCCTCGCGCCGTGCCAGGCGGGTCTGTGGATCCATCGCGCGGAGCATAGCCTCAGCTCTCACGGCGCCCCGCCGGTTATAAGATCGAGTCTCATCTTCTGTTAGGGTTCGCTCGATGTCGCGGAGCACCAGAGCGAGCCTGTCTCTCGCCCTCATGCTCCTTGGCGTGCTGACCGCCGTCCTCGCCGCCGGCTGCGGGCGTTCGGGCCCGGCGCCCGTCGGATCGAGTGGACAGGGCACGCAGCGATTCCTTGTCGTCGCCGCTGAGAACTTCTGGGGGAGCCTGGCCGCGCAGCTCGCCGGGGACAGGGCCGCGGTGCGGAGCATCATCGTCAACCCCGCGACCGATCCGCACAGCTATCAGCCCTCGACGAGCGACGCTCGCCTGCTGGCGCAGTCCAACATGGCGATCGTCAACGGCCTCGGATACGACGCCTGGGCTCCACAGCTGCTTCGCGCCAGTCCGTCGAGCGAACGGATCGTCCTGGACGTCGGCCGTCGCCTCGGGCTCGCCGAAGGTGTGAACCCGCACCGCTGGTATTACCCCTCCGATGTCCAACGGGTGATCGGGGCGATCGTTGCCTCCTACGATCGCCTGGACCCTGCCGACGCCGCCTACTTCAACAGCCGCCGGGAGCTCCTCCTGACCCATGGGCTCCGGTCCTACACAAGGCTCCTGGCGGAGATCCGAGGGCGCTACGCCGACGTTCCGGTCGGCTACAGCGAGAGCATCTTCCAGGGCCTCGGCGAATATCTGGGGCTCGATCTCAAGACGCCGGCCAGCTTCGCAAAGGCCGTCGCCGACGGGACGGATGTGACCGCCAAGGACAAGGAGACGGTCGACGCCCAGGCATCGAGCGGCGCAATCAAGGTCTGGATCTTCAACAGCCAGAACGTCACGCCCGACGTGCAGAGGGTCAACCAGATCGTTCGCAGCCGGGGGATTCCCGTGGTCCCCGTCACCGAGACGCTCTCACCGGCGACGTCCAGCTTCCAGGCCTGGCAGACGGCTCAGCTGAAGTCCCTCCTGCAGGCTCTCGGACGGGCCGGCGGCCGCTAGGCGTCAGTCGCCGCTGAGGTTCTGCGGAAGCGGCAGGCCGTGTGGCGGCGGGTCATCGGCGAGCAGCTGCGGAACCGTCACGAGGTCATAGCCTTTCGCTCGCAGCTTCGTGATGATCTGGGGCAGCGCGGCGATCGTCTGAACCCGGGTACCGCCACCGTCGTGAAGCAGGATCACCGCGCCGGGGTGAGCTCCTTCCACGGCGCGCTGGACGATCGTTTCCACGCCCGGCTGAAGGTAGTCACCGGTGTCCACCGACCAGAGCACCATCAGCAGGTGGAGGCGGGCAAGCTGATGCCAGGTCGTGGCGTTGAATGAGCCATAGGGCGGACGGAAGAGCGTCGGACGGTGCCCGCCGAGCAGTTCGATCCGGGCGATCTGTTCGAAGAGCTCTTCGTACTGGTCGTGGGCCGTGAGCTTCGCCAGCTCGGGATGGTTCTGGGTGTGGTCGCCGATCACGTCCCCGTCTTCGATCTGCCGGACCGTGGAGGCGCTGAAGTACTGGAGCATCCGGCCGACCTCGAAGAAGGTCGCTTTGACGTGGTGGCTCTCGAGGACCTTCAGGATTTCCATCGTGTAGGGGCCGGGGCCGTCGTCGAACGTCAGCGCGATGTCGCGGCCCTTGGTCCCGCCCTCGCGGAGGAAGGGGGTGTAGGCGAGCGTCGAGCGAACAGCCGCCAGGCCATCCTGTTCCGGGTCCGTCGGCGGCGCCTTGTGGGCAACGCCGGCCGTCGGTTTGGTTGCTTTCGTCCCGTTGCTGTGGGAGGAGCCCGAGGCGACGGCGATCACGATCACCAGCAGCGCCACGGCGATTGCGACGGCCGCGACACGGCGGCGCCTGATCTGCACCTCCCGCTCGGAGGGGCTCGCTGCGGGAGGCTTGGGTGGAGGCCCGCCGGGCCCTCGGGGCTCCTGGCGGGGCTTCCTTTTCTCGTCCTCGAAATCCCAGCTCCAATTGGGCGCCATGGGCAGATGCTAAAGGTCGGCTCGTCCAGGCTCGGGAGTCTTCATCCAGGCACTCGTCAGTCGATCGGCGTGACGGGGCCGTGCGCCAGAACGCGCACCTCGGTGCCGACGGGCAGCGCATGCTCGCCGTTCACGCGCGCCATCAGGGCGCGCAGGGGGCCGGCGTCCTCGGCGCGGATCTCGAGGACCGCATCGTGGCCGTAATAGCGGCACTCCTCGACGCGCCCCCGGAGACCGGCGGAGGGGGAGGCCGCGCCGTCGCCGGTGACGCTCACCTGCAGCTGCTCGGGCCGGATCATCACCACACCTCGGGCGCCGGCTCCCTCGAGCGGCGCGCTGCGAAGCGCGAGGACGCCCAGTGCCGTCGACGCCGTCCCGTCCCCGAACTCGGCATCGATCAGGTTGACCTCGCCCAGGAAGCCCGCCAGGCGCGCGTCGGCGGGGCGCTCGTAGAGCTCTGCGGGCGTGCCCTGCTGAACGATCCGGCCCTCGCGCAGAACGGCGACATGGTCGGCCATCGAGAGGGCCTCCTCCTGGTCGTGGGTGACCAGGACCGTTGTGACGCCCTGCTGGCGCAGCAGTCCGTGAACCTCCTCGCGCACCTGTGCCCGAAGCGAGGCGTCCAGCGAGGAGAAGGGCTCGTCCAGCAGCAGCGCCTGGGGGCGAAGGGCCAGCGCGCGAGCGAGTGCCACACGCTGCTGCTCGCCGCCGGAGAGTTCGTGAGGCAGCCGCTCGCCGAGCGACCCGATTCCCACCATCTCCAGGAGCTCATCGACGGTCCTTCCGCGGCGCTCGGCCCGCGAGAGGCCGAAGCCGACGTTGCCTGCGACGTTCAGATGCGGGAACAGGGCCCCCTCCTGGGGCACATAGCCGACGCTCCTGCGCTCGGGCGGAACGTAGGTCCGGCCGTCATCCAGGGTCAGGTCGGCCAGCGAGATCTCGCCCCGTTCAGCACGCTCGAAGCCGGCGATCACCCGCAGCAGCGTCGTCTTGCCGCATCCCGAGAGGCCGAGCACGGCCGAGAGGGAGCCCGCCTCGACCTCGAGGTCGACGCCCCGCAGCACCGGCTGCTCGCCATAGCCCTTCCAGAGCCCCTTGACCGAGAGCGCGCTCATGACGTCGGCGGAGCCATCCGCGAGATCGTTCGCATCCGGCGGCTCAGGAGATAGGCCGGGACGGCGGAGATTGCGACCATCAGAGCAGCGTAGGGAGCCGCGGCGCCGTAGGAGAAGTTGGTCGTATACGTCCAGAACTGGGTTGCGAGGGTGTTCACGCCGGTTGGCCGCAGAAGCAGCGTGGCCGTCAGCTCGGTGGAGCTGGAGATGAAGACCAGTGCGAAGGCGGCACCCAGTCCCGGCGCGATCAGGGGGAGGGTTATCCGGCGAAAGACGCTCGTCGGGCTCGATCCCAGCGAGCGGCCGACCTCCTCGAGTCTCGGGGATGCCTGTGCCATCGCCGAGCGCACCCCGACGACGGCCAGCGGGAGGAACAGGATCGCGTAGGAGACGATCAGCTCGAACGAGCTCTGGTAGAGGGAGAAGGCGTAGCGGACCGAGAACGAGACGAGACCCAGGGCGATCACCAGCCCGGGAAGAGCCATCGGGAGGTATGCGATCCGCTCGATCAGCAGCGTCAGCCGATTTCGGTGGCGGATCGCAAGACTGCAGACGGGTACTGCCAGCAGTGTTGACAGGACCGCTGCCGCGGCGCTGTAGAGGGCCGTGTGTCCAACCGCGGAGAGGATCGAGGTGGACGGCAGGGTGCTCGAGCTCCCATGGAGCATCCAGTAGACGAGCGATCCGACCGGCACGCCCAGGGCCAGGGCAGCGAGCGCGAAGAGTGCCAGGAGTGCCGGTGCCCGCCGGCGGCCCAGAGCAATGCGGGGCGCCGGGCGCCGCACCCCGGAGCCGATGCGGAACGATCGTCCCCGCCCCGTCAGCGCCAGCTCCCCGCCGAGGACCGCCACGCTCAGAAGGACGAGGATCAGCGACAGGGTGCAGGCGGCGGCGGTGTCGAAGCCGAGCTTGAACTCGGTGAAGATCTCGACCGTGAAGGTCCGGTACTGGACGATCTCAAAGGCTCCGTACTCGGCCAGCAGTCCGAGCGTGACGAGCAGGCAGCCGCCCAGCACAGCCGGCCAGATCTGGCGCATCGTCACCCGTGCGAACGCTCGCCAGGCGCCCATCCCCAGCGACCGGGCGGCCTCTTCGAGGCTGCCGTCCAGATTGGCCAGCGAGGAGGCCACGGGGAGGTAGACCAGGGGATAGAGCGAGAGCGTCATCACCATGACGGCCGCCAGGTAGCCGTGCAGGCTCGGGTCGATCGAGACCCAGCCGAAGCTCACCACGAAGTCGGGGATGCCCAGTGGCAGCACCAGCAGGACAGCCCATAGGCGCCGAAGCGGCACATCGGTGCGCTCCACAAGCCAGGCGGCGCCGATCCCCAGCACGGCGCAGAGGGTCGTGCAGGCCAAGGCCAACCGGACGCTGTTCCACAACAGGACCGCCACCGAATGGCGGAACAGGAGCCGTTCGACTTCACCCCATCCGGAGTGCTGGGCCTGGACGACCAGGAACGCCAGCGGAAGCAGGACGGCGCCCGCTGCGATGGCTCCCCCGGCGGCGCTGACGAGGGGCCACCGGCGGCGTCCGGACCACGTGTGGCTGAGGCGACGGGAAATCTGCTGTGTGGGGGCGAACGTGCTCACGGCGGGACCTAGAGCAATCCCAGCCGCTGCTCCATCGCGAGGGCTTCGCTGCCGTCGCCGAGCTCGGCCGGGGTCAGGGAGTTCGCCTTGAAACGGGCGAGGGGCGTGAGGCCGGCCGCCGGGCTGACCCCGGGGCGCAGGGGATACTCGTAGCTGTCGCTGTGGGCCAGGATTTCCTGGCCTTCCTTGCTCACCAGGAATGCCAGCAGCTTCTGGGCCTCCGCCTGGTGCGAGCTCGACTTGAGGATTGCCGCGCCCGAGACGTCGACGAGGTCGCCGGGGTCACCGGCGTCGAAATAGTGGAGCGCCGAGTGCGTGCCGCCGGCGCCCTGCTCCTTCTGGAGCCGGTACCAGTAGTAGTGGTTGACCGGCCCGATCCAGCTCTGGCCGTTGTTCACCTGGGTGACGACGGACTCGTTGTCCGAGTAGACCGTTCCGCCGGCCTGGAGGCCCTTGAGCCAGGTTTCGGCGGCGGTCTTGCCCTTGAGCTTGATGATCGCCGTCACGAGCGGCTGAAAGTCGGTCTCCGAGGGAGCGAACCCGACCTTGCCCTTCCAGCGCGGGGATGCCAGTTCGAGGATCGATCCGGGAAGCGCCGACGGCTGGAGTTTGGCGGTGTTGTAGACGAGCGCCGAGACGCGCGCCGAGACCCCCACCCAGTGGCCGGTTGCCGAGCTGAAGCGAGCAGGCACGGCACTGAGCGTCGAGGGTGCGACGGGCGAGAGGATGCTCTTTGCGGCAAGCGCTTCGAGAACGGGGGTGTTCTCCGCGTAGAAGACGTCAGCCGGGGAGTTCGAGCCCTCCTGCTCGATCTGATTGCCCAGCGACGCCTCGTCGGCCGAGCGGATCTGAACCTTGATCCCGGACTGCTTTTCGAACGCTTTGACCAGCAGGACGGTCGTCTGTTCGTGCTGCCCGCTGTAGAGGACGAGGTCGTTGGACGAGCCGCCACACGCGCTCAGCATCAGCGCGAGCGCGATCAGGAGGGGGGCTAGGAGGGTTGGCTTGGTGCGGCTCATCCGGCTAATTCCGAGTTGGCGGGTCGGGATACCTTTTTCGAAACGTAGCACAGCAATTAGGGTTGCCTAATTCCACATGGCTCGACCAATCGCCGCCCGATAGGTGAGAATCCCCCGAATGCACGTCACCGCAAAGGCCGACTACGCCGTCAGGGCAGTGGTCGAGCTCTCCGACAGCAGCCAGGCATCACCGCGCAAGGTCGAAGACATCGCCCAGTCGCAGTCGATCCCCGTCTCGTTTCTCGAGAACATCCTGACTCAGCTGCGCTCTTCGGGCGTGGTCCGAAGCCAGCGCGGCCCCGAGGGCGGCTACTGGCTCGCCCATGCGCCGGAGGACGTCAACCTCGCACAGATCATCAGAGCGGTCGAGGGGCCGCTGGTCGGTGTTCGCGGGCAGCGGCCCGAGGAGATCGAGTACGCCGGCTCGGCCGAGGCGCTGCAGCAGGTCTGGATCGCCGTGCGGGCCAACCTGCGAGCTGTGCTCGAGGAGGTCACCGTCGCGGACGTCGCGGGTGGGAAGCTGCCCAAGGACGTGATCGCCCTGACGAAGGGCGAGGAGGCCTGGCAGACCCGCTAGCGGCCCGGGGCCCCGGCGGGCCCCCGGGTCAGGAGCTCTGCTCCGTGAAGACGCGGGGCTCGGGGAGGCGCACAGAGAGGATCTGCCCGTCGTGCAGCTCGAGCTCGTGGGCCTTCTCGCGAGTCACCTGGGCCCATATCTCGCGGCCGTCCTCGAGCTTCAGCTCGACCCGAACCTCGAAGCCGAGGTGCACCACGCGCTCCACCAGTGCCTCTGTGCCGGTGGCGTCCGCGTCGGGGAGGATCTGAATGTCGTGCGGACGGACGAAGGCGTCACCGATCCTGTTGACCGGTCCGACGAAGGACATGACGAACTCGTTCGCCGGGGTCTCATAAAGGTCGCGGGGGGCGCCGGCCTGCTCGATCCTGCCCTTGTTCATCACGACGATCTGCTCGGCGACTTCCATCGCCTCCTCCTGGTCGTGCGTCACGAAGATCGTGGTCACGTGGATCTCCTCATGGAGCCGGCGCAGCCATTCGCGAAGCTCGGCCCGAACCTGCGCGTCGAGCGCGCCGAAGGGCTCATCGAGGAGCAGGACCTGGGGCTGGACCGCCAGCGCGCGGGCGAGCGCCATCCGCTGCAGCTGACCGCCCGAGAGCTGGGAGGGGTAGCGCCCGGCGAGCCCGTCCAGGCGAACCAGCCCGAGCAGTTCGGCGACCCTCGCCGAGATCTCCTCCTTGGGCCGCTTGCGCACGCTCAGGCCGAAGGCGACGTTGTCATGGACGGTCATGTGCTTGAAGGGGGCGTAGTGCTGGAAGACGAAGCCGACCCCCCGGGTCCGGGCGGGGGCGAGCGTCACGTCCTCCTCGCCGATGATCACCTCGCCGCTGTCGGGTGTCTCGAGGCCCGCGATGATCCGCAGCAGCGTCGACTTCCCACTCCCGCTCGGGCCGAGCAGGGCGGTCAGGGCGCCGTCGCCGACGGTCAGGCTGACGTCCTCCAGCGCCGCGAAGTCGCCGAAGTTCTTGCTCACGTGCTTGACCTCGATTGCCATCAGTCGGCCATCCTTCCGTGAGCTCGGCGTGTCAGCAGGTTCATCACGACCAACGTAGCGAGTGCGAGCAGCGCGAGGACCACCGCCGCCGTGTAGGCGCCTGTGGTGTCGAAGTTCTCAAAGCGGTCCTGGACGTAGAGCGGAAGGGTCTGGGTCTGGCCCTCGATGCGTCCCGAGACGATGCTGACCGCTCCGAACTCGCCGAGCGCCCGCGCCGTCGTCAGCACGACCCCGTAGACGACTCCCCAGCGGATGCCCGGGAGGGTGATCCTCCAGAACGTCTGCCAGGGGCCGGCGCCCAGCGTCTCGGCGGCCTGCTCGGCGTCGGTCCCCATCTCGTGCAGGACGGGCAATGTCTCGCGCACGACGAAGGGAAGCGAGACGATGGCCGTCGCGATGACCATGCCGGGAACCGAGAAGATGACCTGGATTCCCTGTTCCGCCAGCCAGTCGCCGAACCATCCCGTTTTCCCGTAGACGAGAACCAGCGCCAGGCCGACGACCACCGGCGAGATCGCAAAGGGAAGGTCGATGAGAAGTCCCAGGATCCACTTGGCGGGGAAGCTGCCCCGCTCGAGCAGGAGCGCCATGCCGACGCCGAACAGGGTGTTGAGCGGCACGGCGATCGCGACTATCTCGAGCGACAGCCAGAAGGCGTGCATCGCATGGGGGGCCGTGATCGCTTCCCAGACCGGGGCCAGGCCGTGTTCGAAGGTGCGGTAGAAGATCATCAGGACGGGCGCCAGCAGGAGAAGGCCCAGGTAGCCGAGGGCGACCGTCCGCAGCGCGAGTTTCTTGGCGCGGGGGGAGCGCAGCCCGCTCTTCGCCCCGCCCGGCCGTCGGGGTGTCGTCCCGCTGGCTGCCGAGGAGGGGATCCCCACGGCGCCCTGAGCGCTAGCGGGCATGCTTCGTCCTCCAGCGCAGGCCGAGGTTGAGGGCGGTCAGGACGATCAGCGCCGCGCCCAGCAGCACGACCGACACGGCTGCGGCGGCCGGCAGGTTTTCGTTCTGGATCTGGCTGAAGATGTAGACCGACCCGGCCTCCGTCTTGAAGGGCAGGTCGCCCGTGATCAGGACAAGAGAGCCGAACTCGCCCACGGCCCGGGCGAAGCTGAGCGCGACGCCCGAGATGATCGCCGGGGCGAGCGTCGGCAGAACGATCCTGCGCAGCACCGTCATCGGTGCTGCGCCGAGCGAGGCGGCCGCTTCCTCCATCGAGGTGTCCAGTTCGAGCAGCACCGGCTGAACCGAGCGCACGACGAAGGGCAGCGTCACGAACAACAGCGCCAGCGCGACGGCCCCCCGGGTGAACGTCACGTCGATGCCGATCGGGCTGTTCTTGCCGTAGAGCGACAGCAGGACGATGCCGGCGACGATCGTCGGCAGTGCGAAGGGCAGGTCGATGACCGCATTGATCACGGGCTTCCCGCGAAAGTCATCGCGCACCAGCACCCAGGCGAGGATCGTCCCGAAGACGGCGTTGATCAGGACGACGATCACCGAGATGGTCAGGGTCAGCTTTATCGCCGCCACGGCCTCCGGGTTTTTGACCTCGCGCAGGAACGCGTCCATGCCGCCGGTCCCCGCCTTGGAGATGACCGCGGCGATCGGCAGCAGGACGAGGACCGTGAGGTAGAGGACAAGCAGGCCCTTCCCGATCGAGGTCAACCCGCGCGCGCCGAGGCCCCGCGCGCCGAACGGCGAGCGGGGCCTCTTCAGCGCGACGGTGCCGGGGCTATTTTGAGGTTGAGACGCCAAGCGACTGCTCGATCTTCGTCACGATCCCGGTTTCGGGTTCGAAGAATTCCTTGGTGACCTTCTTCCAGCCACCGAGCGAGTCGATCGTGAACATGGTCGTCGGAGTCGGGAACTTCGAGGCGCCGGGAACACCGGGGATCACCGGGCGGTAGCCCTTTTCGACCCAGATCGCCTGGCCTGCAGGCGAGATGAGGTATTCGGCGAACTTCTTGCCGCTTTCGCTGGAGCCGACGACCGCGAGGGGGTTTTCAATCAGGATCGTGGCCGGAGGGATCACGTATTCGATTGCGGCGCCCTTCTTTTCGTCGGCGATCGCCTCGTTCTCGTAGTCGATCAGCGCGTCGCCGCGCCCGGCCAGGAACGTCTGCAGGGCGTTGCGGGCCGAGGAGTCCTGGCTGACCACGTTGTGGAACAGCGACTTCAGGTATTCCTGCGCTTCCGCGGGGGTCTTGCCTTCCTTGAGCGCGGCGCCATAGGCGGCCATCACGTTCCAACGGGCGCTGCCCGAGGTGAAGGGGTTGGGCGTCAGCACCTGGACGCCGGGCTTGACCAGGTCCGACCAGGTCTTGATGTTCTTGGGGTTGCCCTTGCGGACGATGATCACGGCGACCGACTTGGTGACCATGCCCTTGGTCGCGTTCTGGTTCCAGGTGGGGGAGACCTGGCCCGCCTTGACCAGTCGTTCGACATCGGGTTCCAGCGAGAAGTTGACGACGTCGGCGTGGAGGCCGTTGACGACCGCGCGGCTCTGTTCGCCCGAGGGGCCGTATGACTGGGAGAAGCCGACGCCCTTGCCGGCGGACGTGGCCTGGAAGGCGGGGATGAGCTTTTCGTAGGCGCCCTGGGGGGTCGAGTAGGCAACCAGCGATACCGACTTGCTGCTTCCTCCGCTCGAGGAGCCGCAGGCGGAGAGGCCGGCGGCGGTGGCGATCAGGATCAGGGCGAGGGCGGCTGTGCGTTTGCGCATGGTCACTTTCTACGTGGACAACATTGGAATGGCAGGCTATGTGGGCAAAAGGCTATCGGAGATCAGGGTGTTCGGTTGAACCCTCCGGCTCCGGTGTAGTTGCGCCGCTTGCGCCGCGGAGCTTTTTGAGGGCACGCGGGACAGTGACATTGGACACGGATGCCCTATCCGGGGCGTATCGCTGACATCTGGCGGGTATCTGTCAGCTACGCTATTGCAGCCAGGGATCGGCCCTCTCGGGTTCTTCTTGGCTCCAGGCCAAGCTTCCGCGCCGCGCAGGCGCATCCTCAGCAAAAGGAGACCACCCCGATGTCAGCCCCAACGTCCACCGTTTCTGCCGAGACGCTCGCGGAGGCCGCCGCAGAGCAGGAGACGACCTTCTCGCTGAGCCTGACGCAGGATCAGAAGGACATCCGCGACTGGGTTCACGGCTTTGCCGCGGACGTGGTCCGCCCGGCGGCCCACGAGTGGGACGAGCGCGAGGAGACGCCCTGGCCGATCATCCAGGAGGCCGCCAAGATCGGCCTCTACGGGTTTGAGGGCCTTGCCCAGTTCTTCGCCGATCCCTCGGGGCTCAGCCTGCCGCTGGTCAACGAGGAGCTGTTCTGGGGCGACGCGGGGATCGGCATGTCGATCATGGGCACCGTCCTGGCAGTCGCCGCGATCTTCGGGCAGGGCTCGGGCGAGCAGATCGGCGAGTGGATCCCACGCTGCTTCGGAACCGTCGATGACATCAAGGTGGCGGCGTTCTGTGCCTCTGAGCCCAACGCAGGCTCCGACGTCTCAGGCGTTCGCACCGTTGCCAAGTTCGACGAGTCCACCGACGAGTGGGTCATCAACGGCCAGAAGGCGTGGGCTACGAACGGCGGGATCGCCGACGTCCACGTCGTGATCGCCTCGGTCGACCGCGAGCTGGGCTCCAAAGGTCACGCCGCCTTCGTCGTGCCGATGAGCGAAGCCAAGGGGATATCCCAGGGGAGCAAGGTCTCCAAGCACGGACTGCGCGCATCCCACACGGCCGACGTCTTCCTCGACGATTGCCGCATCCCGGCCTCCTACGTGCTGGGCGGCAAGGAGAAACTCGACGAGCGCCTGGCACGCGTGAGGGAGGGCAAGAAAAGCAACTCCCAGGCCGCGATGGCGACATTCGAGTCCTCGCGTCCGACGGTCGGAGCCCAGGCGCTGGGGATTGCCCGGGCGGCCTACGAGTACTCACTCGAGTACGCAAAGGAGCGCGAGCAGTTCGGGCGCAAGATCATCGAGAACCAGGCGATCGCCTTCACCCTGGCGCGGATGAAGATGGAGATCGACGCGGCCCGCCTGCTCGTCTGGCGTGCCTCATGGATGGGCCGCAACCAGGTCCCCTTCGAGAACGCCGAGGGCTCGATGTCGAAGCTCAAGGCCGGCGAGGTCGCCGTCTGGGTGACCGAGCGGGCGATCCAGATCCTGGGCGGCAACGGCTACACCAGGGAGTTCCCCGTCGAGCGCTGGCACCGGGACGCCAAGATCTACGACATCTTCGAGGGCACCGCAGAGATTCAGCAGCTGGTGATCGCAAGGGCGATCTCGGGCATGCACATCAAGTAGGCGAGAGCTCGCGGGCGCGGGCGGCCAGGTGCATCACTCCGAGCGCCTCGTACTCCTCTGCGGCCCGCTGCAACGATGCGGCGGCCTGGCCGGGGTCGACCTCGAGTTGGCGCTGTCCATGGAGAAGTTCGCAGCGGGCCGCCTCGAGCGGGCGCTCCAGCGCAAGCCAGGCATCCCGTGCCCGGAGCAGGTCGGCCAGCGCGCCGGGCAGCTCTCCGACCGTCCCAGAGGCTTCGATCGCCGCCGCTTCGCCGACGGGATAACGGACCCGCTCGGACAATTCGACCGCCAGCGCAGCCGCGGCGGCCGCCTTCTCCTGCTCGCCGGCGAGCTGATGAAGCAGGGCATGGGCCGAGTTGGCCTGGATCGCCTGCACGATCAGGCCGGCCCGGTCGCAGACTTCGAGCGCCCGCAGCAGGGCGTCCTCGGCGCCGCTCGGATCGCCCTGGTCGCGCAGGGTGTTGGAGAGGCCGTAGAGCGCGTCGAAGCAGACCTCCGACCAGCCGATCTGCTCGGCCAGCTCGTGCGCCCGGCGGTAGATGCTCTCTGACTCCTGCCACTTGCCGGCCCGCCATAGAAGGCGACCGCGGAGGGCGTATGGGAGACACAGCTTGCCGATCAGCCCCTCGCGCTCGGAGAGCTCGGCCGAGGCATCGCTGGAGGCGACGACCCGATCCCAGTCGCAGGCGTAGAGGGCCAGCTGCGCCGCTGCGGCGTGGAGCTCGATCTCGGCCGGCACGTCGCCCACCTGCTGGGCCAGGGCCAGCGCCTCGTCGTAGGCGACCCCGGCCCCTCGATAGTCACCGTCGGAGCTCTCGAGGTGATGCCCCAGGGCCATCAGGGCGAGGACGGTCTCATGGGCGTCGGATCCTCTCGCCAGCTCGACGGCCCGCTCGAGGTTCTCGCGCGCCTTGACCGTGTCGCCGATGCGGCCGAAGACGCGCCCGAATATCCCGTGGGCCCGGCTCGCCGCAGCCGTCTCGCCGAGCCGCTCGGCCAGGCGCAAGGCCTTCTCGGAGGCGTAGATGGCCAGCATGTTGTCGCCCGTCTGCATGTAGAGCCAGGCGGCCTCCTCGTAGAGGCGGACGAGGGCCAGCGAGGGCTCGCCGTCCTTGATCAGGTTGATTCCCCGCTGGTGGTGCTCGATGGCCTGCTTGCGCTCCCCCTTGTGGGCCAGGCCGGCGCCGATCTTGCGATGGAGCTCCGCGACGTGCTCCAGCTGCTCGCGGCTCGAATGGTGCTCGAGGGCCCTTTCCCAGACGGCGATGGCGGCATCGACCCGGCCAAGTCGCAGTGCCACATCGCCCTGCTTCTCGAGCAGGCGCGCGACCGTATCGGGATCATCCCCAGCCAGCCCTATTGCCGTCTCGAAGTCGGCGAAGGCATCGCTGTTTGAGTAGAGGGCCGTCGCGGCATCTCCGGCGGCCTCCATGTAGACGAGGGCCTTCGCCCGGTAGGGAGAGACATCCTCGGAGGCCAACCCGAGCTCGGCGCCGAGCTCGGCGGCCCGGCCGTAGTTCTCGGCGAGCAGCGCGACGACCTCCTCGACCCGCTCGCCGGCCCGCAGCTCGATCGAGCGGGCCACTTCGAAGTGCTTCTGGGCCCGGACGGCCTTGGGCAGCATCTCGTAGGCCGCATCGCGGATCAGGGCGTGCTTGAAGGCCAGCTCC
>CAZFGJ010000025.1:0-23592 GCA_964518445.1 uncultured Solirubrobacteraceae bacterium | reverse complement strand
CCGTGTCGAGCGGCTTCTTCTTCGCGCCCATGATCGCCTTCAGCGACGGGTAGCGGGGCTCGTTGATCGCGTCCCCCACCGAGATGACGGCGGGCAGCTTGATCTGAACCGTGTCGTAGCCGTACTCAGCCTGACGCTCGCAGCGCAGGCTCTCCGGGTCGACATCCATCTTGATCACCTGCGTCAGCGAGGGCATTCCCAGATGCTCGGCCACAACCGCGCCGATCGTGTAGCACTCGCCGTCATCCGACTGCTGGCCGAGCAGAACCAGGTCCGGGGCCTCCCGCTGCAGGGTCTTGGCGAGCGCGTAGCCGGTGGCGGCCACGTCGGAGCCGGCCACGACCTGATCGCTTAGGTGAACCGAGCGGTCCGCTCCCAGCGAGACGGCCTTGTGCAGCGCGCGCACGGCGCTCTCGGGGCCCATCGTCACGGCGACGATCTCCTCGACCGGCACCGCGCCGCCCTCCTTGATCTGCATTGCCGCCTCGATGGCGTGCGTGTCATACGGGTTGAGGTTCTTCTCCCCGCTTCGGTCCATCCGCCCCGTCGAGGGGTCGATCCTCTTCTCGACGGCGGCGTCCGGAACCTCCTTAACCAGGACGCATATCTTCATTCTCAGGTAACTCCTTGGGGTCTGTTAGGTGCGATCTTACCTGCTCGAGCGGTTGACTGACGAGTCAATCAGCCGCTTATTCCCGCTCGCCGGTGGCGCCGCGGATGAAATCGACGATCGCCTGGGTGGGAGCACCGGGGGTGAACACCTCGGCGACTCCCAGGCTCTTCAGCTCGGGAATGTCCTCCGCCGGGATGGTGCCTCCAACGGTGATCACGACGTCGTTGATCCCCTGCTCCTTCAACAGCTCGACGACACGGGGGACAAGCGTCATGTGCGCGCCCGAGAGGATCGAAAGGCCGACCGCGTCGGCGTCCTCCTGGATCACGGTCTCGACGATCTGTTCGGGCGTCTGATGGAGCCCGGTGTAGATCACCTCCATTCCCGCGTCGCGAAGCGCGCGGGCGATGATCTTGGCGCCGCGGTCATGGCCGTCGAGCCCAGGCTTGGCGACGACGACGCGGATCTTGCTCTGAGTGGTGGATGCGGGGGAGGACATATGGCGGCGTACTCTACGGCCTCATCGCCGTCGCGGGCGCCCGCGTCGCCCGTCCGAGCCGCGTCGCAGGCCGGGCCTGCTCGCGGGGCGCCTGATCGCGCCCCGCTCGACGAGCCCGCGGCCGGCCGAGGCCAGAGCCGTGGCCGCGCCGACTGCCGCGAGCAGCTTCAGCCGTCTGCCCAGGCGATCGAGCTCGATCACCTACCAGCCCTCCTCCAGGGCGATTCGGCGCAGGAGAGCATCGGGGTTCACGACCACGGCATGGCCAACCGCGCGGAGCATCGGCAGGTCGGACTCGGAATCCGAGTAGGCAAAGGAGGCTGCCAGGTCGAGGCTCTCGCGATCTGACACCTCGCGCATCGAGATGACCTTCCCCTCGCGGTAGTTGAAGGGCCCCGCCGGGCGTCCCGTGTAGTGGCCGTCGACGATCTCCGAGCGAGAGCCCAGGCCGCCGTCGAAGGAGAGGACGTGGGCCAGCAGGTCAGCCATCTCCTGGGATGCAGCCGTCAGGATGTAGACGGGCATTCCGGCGTCCTGGTGTGCGTATGCCCGCTCGAGCATCTCGGGGTACAGACGGGGCAGGACCCCGCTGAGAACCCTCGGCGAGAGCCGCTCGAGATCTCGGACGCGGACCCCCGCGATCATCTCGCCGACGCGCTTTCGCACGTCGTCGGCCCGGTCGTCGGTGGAGCCGAGCAGCCTGAAGCGGACGTTCTCGTAGACGTCCATCACCAGGCGCCGGCGCGAGATCATGCCCGTTTCATATGCGGCTCGGGCGAAGAACACGCCCGAGGATCCCGCCATCAGCGTCTTGTCCAGATCGAAGAAAGCGGCGCCCGTCCGCTCGTTGGGCGGCCACTCGGCTGCCATCAACCGGAGAGATGGTCGTGGGTCGAGTGAGGCAAGGACGCAGGGAGCGAAGTGTGCATCGCACATGAGCGACCGAGGACGCAGCCTCGCGAAGCGCCCACGGTCATCTCAGACCTTGAGGATCACCGCGTCGCCCTGCCCGCCGCCGGAGCAGATCGCGGCGCAGCCGAGCCCGCCTCCACGGCGGCGCAGCTCGAGCGCGAGGCTGCCCAGGATCCGCGCTCCGGAGGCGCCGATCGGGTGGCCGAGGGCGACAGCCCCGCCGTTGACGTTGACGCGGTCCTCGTCGATCCCCAGCATCCGGATCGAGTTCAGCGTGACCGAGGCAAAGGCCTCGTTGATCTCCCAGACGTCGATGTCGCCCGGCTGCAGGCCTGCCTTCTCGAGCGCCTTCTTGGCGGCGCTGGCGGGCGTGGTCGCGAGGTAGGCGAAGTCGTTGGCGCTCTGAGCGTGCGTGACGATCTCAGCCAGGATCTCCTTGCCGTTCGCCTCGGCCCACTCCTCGGAGGAGAGCACCAGTGCGCCCCCGCCGTCGTTCACTCCCGGGGAGTTGCCGGCCGTGTGCGAACCCTCCTTGCCGACCAGGCCGGGCAGCTTGGCCAGCGCCTCGAGCGAGGTTTCGCGACGGGGGCCCTCGTCGATCTCGACGACCGTGTCGCCCTTGCGGCCCTTGACCGTCACCGTGACGATCTCCTCCGGCAGGCGGCCCTCGTCGGTCGCCTTGAGGGCGAGTTCGTGCGAGCGCAGCGCCCAGCGGTCGAGGTCGGCGCGGGTGATCTCAAGCTCCTCGCCGATCTCGGTCGCCTCGACGAACATCTGCTTCCCCGAGAACGGGTTCGTCAGACCGTCGTGGACCATCGCGTCGAGCATCTTGGCGTCGCCCATCCGGTAGCCGAAGCGGGCCTGGGGAAGCAGGTAGGGAGCTTTGGACATCGACTCCATGCCGCCGCCTACGCCAACGTGCATGTCACCGGCCCGGATCGCCTGATCAAGGATCACCGAGGCCCGCAGACCCGAGGCACAGACCTTGTTGACGGTCTCTGAGGAGATCTCCTTGGGGATGCCCGCCTTGATCTGGGCCTGGCGCGAGGGGATCTGGCCCTGGCCGGCCTGGAGCACCTGTCCCATGACGACGTGTTCGACCTGCTCAGGCTCGACACCGGCACGCTCGAGGGCCGCGCCGATGGCGATCGCGCCGAGCTCGGTCGCGTCGAGGGTCGAGAGACCGCCGCCCATCTTGCCGATCGGGGTTCGTGCGGCGCCGAGGATCACTGTCTTGGCCATGAGGGCGGGTTTCTCCTAAGGGTTGGGGAGCAGGTGGGAGCCCGAGAATGGTAGTCGACGCTCTCGCCCGGCAGGGCGTCCGGCTATCGTCCCGGCGATGGAGGTCACGACCAGCTCGCAGCCATTGAGCGCTCAGGAGGCCGACACCCTGATCGTCCCGATCTTCGACGGGGAGACGCCCTCCTCCGATGCTCCTGAGGCTCTGGCGGAACTGTTGGACTCCGGTGAGGCACGCCGCTCCTTCCGTTCCCTCGCCCTCGCCCACGCCGACGGCCGCCGCTGGCTGCTCGTCGGGCTGGGGTCGCGCAACGACTTCACGCCGGAGCGCGCGAGGGTCGCCGCGGTGAGCGTCCTAGAGCGCGGCCGCGAGCTCTCGGCCCGCGTGCTCTGCTGGTCGCTTCCGTCGGAGTCCGGCGCCGACATTGCCGCCGCGATCACCGAGGGCACCGTGCTGGCGGACTACCGCTTCGAGCGCTTCAAGTCCGCCGAAGAGGACCTCGACGCGCCGCCCAAGCAGCTGGAGGCACTGATCGTCGCCTGCCCGGACGAGTACGCCGGCGCGGTCTCCGCGGCGGCCGTCGTGGTCGAGGCCGCCAACCGGGCCCGCGACCTCCAGAACCGCCCCGCCAACGACCTGACCCCGACGGCGCTCGGCGAATACGCAAAGGCCCTCGGCGAGGACACCCCCGGCCTGAACGTGGAAGTCGAGGGCCGCGCGAGCCTGATGGCCCGCGGCATGGGCGCCTTCGCGGCCGTGGCACAGGGCTCGGTGCAGGAGCCCGCGCTGATCACCCTGCGCTACGAGGGCACCGGAGCGGTAGGACCGGTGCTCTCCTTCGTCGGCAAGGCCGTCACGTTCGACAGCGGCGGGATATCGCTGAAGCCGGCGCCAAAAATGGCCGAGATGAAGTTCGACATGTCGGGTGGCGCGGCTGCGCTGGAGGCGACAGCGGCAATTGCCCGGCTGGGACTCCCAGTGCGGCTTCTGACCGTGATCGGCGCAACCGAGAACCTGCCCAGCGGATCGGCCATCAAGCCCGGGGACATCGTCACGGCGGCAAACGGCAAGACGATCGAGATCAACAACACCGACGCCGAGGGACGGCTCGTCCTGGCCGACTGCCTGTGCCATGCCGTCTCCCAGGGGGCCGAGCGGGTGATCGACCTGGCGACCCTCACGGGGGCCGTCATCGTTGCGCTCGGCTCGACTCACGCCGGCCTGATGAGCAACGACGACGACTTCGCCGAGCTGGTCGAGAGCGCCGGTGCGCGCACCGGAGAGATCGTCTGGCGACTGCCCCTGCACGAGGAGTACGACGCACTCGTCAAGGGCCGGTTCGCCGACCTCGACAACTCCCCGGCGGCTCGCAAGGCCGGGACGATCACGGCCGCAAGCTTCCTCTCGAACTTCGTGGGCGATGTGCCCTGGGCGCACCTCGATATCGCGGGCTCGGCCTGGGATCTGAACCGGCCCTACGTCGGAAAGGGAGCCTCCGGGTACGGCGTGAGGCTGCTGGTCGAGCTCGCCCGCAGCTTCGCCGACTAGCGGCTCAGCGGCCGCGCTTCATCAGCGGCTGACGCAGATCGCTCTGGGAGAAGGGCCCCGCGGCCGTATCCAGCCCGAGCGCGTTGCGGTAGACGAAGATCCTGTAGATCTGCTCCAGCGCGGCAGTCAGAGCCATCACCGCGGCGAAGCCGCCGGCGCCCAGGACGATCAGGGCGACCCCCCCGCCGGGTTTCGCCGCGCCGACGAACAGCAGGATGAGGAAAGGGATCGCCAGGAGCCCCCCGGCGAAGCCGATCCCGGCGCCCCCGAAAATCGAGGCGCCCCAGCGGCGCTTGAAGATCGCCGTCGAGCGGGCCACTGTCTCGAACGGGCCGCGCCGCTCGTAGGCGAGGACCGGGATGGCGAACAGGGTCGCCAATGACCACCCCAGGCCGAAGATGCTCGCGGCGATCCTGCCGGCCAGCGGCAGGCGCTCCTCCAGGGCACGCAGGATCAGGCCCACCGTGCAGAGGAGGAGCGTCCATGCGGCGATCACCCCGATCCGTTCGTTGGCGCCCTTGAAGCCGTCACCCATCGTCGTGGCATTCCCGTCCAGGCGCCCGCCCAGCACGACGGCCAGCGCAACGCTGCAGTAGACGGAGATGAAGCTCAGCGGGTAGGCAGCGATCAAGGATGGCACCAGGAGGGCGTCCCGGGTATTCGCGCCGGCGTGCGGGGTCGGGCCCCAAACACCGAAGCAGACAACCCCCACGACGACGCTCAGCACGAAGGAGATCACCGGGAAGATCGCGAGCTGTGGCTCTTCTCGCAGGAGCCGGAAGCTGGTGCCGAGCAGTCGAATGGAGCGGCCGAAGCGGGACTCTCCACTCACCGCATTTACGGGGAACGCCTCAAGCGCCTGCTCGGGTGCGGGCTCTCCGTCTCCTGAGGCCGGCACCGCAAGTCCTCGGGCGCCCGCGCAGTCGGGACAGTAGGTCTCGCCGTGGCTCAGGATCCAGCCTGCCGAGCCGAGGCCGGCCGCTGTGGAGCCGTCATCGACGGTGACGCTGTTGGAGCAGCTCCAGCAGTGGATGCGGACCATGCCCATGGGGAGGTATCGGGAGCCGAACCACCCAGCTTTAGATCCCGCTTCTTGGAATGGCCGGGCTCTCGTCGAGCACCTCGGGGGCGTCATCTGAGGCCGCCAGGGGCTGGCTCAGCCACGTTGCGACAACCGCCCAGGCCTGACCGCGCGGGTCGATATGGGCCCGGTGAGCACCCGCGGCTCCCGCGATCTCGATCAGCTCCACCGCGCCGCCGGCGTCTTGGGCGCGCCGGGTGTAGCTCCGGCTAAGCTCGACGGAGACCGTGGTGTCCTGGCTTCCGTGAACCAGCAGGGTGGGCATGGCCAGGGGCACCAGCTCGATCGGATCAGCAACCGCGTATCGAGCCGGGAGCTGCTCGGGAGCCCCGCCCATCAGCGCCTGCGCGGCGCCGCCGTGCCACAGGCGGTAGGCGCCGGCAAGGTCTCCGACGGGTGCCTGGCCGATCGCCCGGCGAGGATGGATCGCAGGGTCCGCGCCAGGCGATCCGGCGGGGAGATTTGAGCGGCCTGCAGCCCAGAGGGCGAGGTGTCCGCCGGCCGAGTGGCCAATCAGGCTGACGCTGTCCAGATCGAGCGGGGCGTCCAGCGCACGCAGGTGATCGATGGCGGCGGCGACGTCGTCGAAGGTCTCCGGCCAGCCGCCCCCCTCCCCAAGCCGCCGGTACTCGATGTTCCAGACCGCCCAGCCGCGCCGCACCAGGTCGGCGGCGAGACCGCGCATCACGACCTTCCCGTAGCGCTTGTGCCAGGACCCTCCATGAATCAGCACGATCACCGGGTGAGGCCCCGCACCGTGGGGCAGATACAGATCGGCCCGCTGGGAGGGCTGCGGCCCGTAGCGGTGGCTCTCTCCCCGAGTCAGAAAGTCGAGGATCAGCCGTGTCCGGGTCACCGGCGCAATGCTAGATCACCACCAGCTGTGAGAATCGGGGCAGCCGATGGCCCGCCGCAACGAAACGATCATCACCTTCCACGGCCTCGGCGAGCCACCTCCTGAGGCATCGGCCGGCGAACGGGCTGTGTGGGTGCCTGTGGATTGGTTCGAGGCACTCGTCGAGGCGGCGCCGCGCAGTGGCCTGGGCTTCGCCTTCGACGACGGGAACAGCTCGGACCTGGGGTTGGCCGTGCCGATCCTCCAGCGGCGGGGGCTGACGGCCAGATTCTTCATCCTCGCCGGCCGGCTCGGCCAGCCGGGGCATCTGAGCGCCGATCAGGTCCTCGCGCTGCACAGCGCCGGCATGACGATCGGCAGCCACGGCCTTCTACACCGAGACTGGTGCGAGCTCGGCGATGAGGAGCTTCGCGCCGAGACGCTCGAGTCTCGCGCCGCGCTGGCGGATCTGATCGGGGCGCCGGTCACCGAGGCGGCACCGCCCTTCGGGTCATATGACCGCCGCGTCCTGCGCTTCCTGCGCGAGGCCGGCTACGAGCGTGTCTTCACCAGCGATGGCGGGCCGGGCCGCGTCGGGGCGAGGGTCATGGGACGGACGAGCGTCGGGACGGCGTTTCCCCTCGAGCATTGGCTTGGACTCGCCCGGCGCGCCGGCACCGAGGGACCGGGCGCAGTGATCCGCGCGAAGCGCCTGCTCAAACGGGTCCGGTGAGCACCCGTCGCGTGACCGCTGAACCATCGGGCGCGACACATGTGAGAATGCCCCACCGTGAACTTCGATCTCTCTCCAGACCATGAGCTGATCCGCCGGACCGTCCGCGAATTCGCCGAGGGCGAGGTCGCTCCGGTCGCCGAGGAGCTCGACCGCACGAAGGCCTTCCCCTACGAGATCGTCCGCAAGCTGGGCGAGCTGAACCTGATGGGCATCCCCTTCCCGCAGGAGTACGGCGGGGGCGGCGGTGACACCCTCGCCTATGCGCTCACCGTCGAGGAACTCACCAGGGTCGACTCGTCCGTGGCTATCACTCTCTGCGCGCACACATCGCTGGGCACCCAGCCGATCTACCTTTTCGGGGACGAGACCCAGAAGCGGGAGTGGCTCCCCCGCCTCTGCGCGGGCGAGGTGCTGGGCGCCTTCGGTCTGACCGAGCCGGAGGCCGGCTCTGACGCGGGCAACACCCGCACCCGGGCACGCCTGGGCGACGGCGAGTGGGTGATCGACGGGGCCAAGCAGTTCATCACCAATGCCGGGACCGACATCTCAGGGGTGGTCTGCATTACCGCGGTGACCGGGGACGGCGACGGCCCCAAGGAGATCTCGAACCTGATCGTCGCGAACGGCACGCCCGGCTACGAGCAGGGCGAGCCCTATCGGAAGATGGGCTGGAATGCCTCCGACACCCGGCCGCTCACCTTCACCGACTGCCGCGTGCCAGAGGCCAACCTGTTGGGACCGCGGGGAGCCGGCTTCAAGCAGTTCCTGCACATTCTCGACATCGGCAGGATCGGTGTCGCCGCGATGGGCGTCGGCCTTGCCCAGGGAGCGCTCGACGAGGCGCTGAAGTACGCCAACGAGCGACGCGCCTTCGGGCAGCCGATATCGAAGTTCCAGGCGATCCAGGCCAAGCTTGCTGACATGGCCACCGAGATCGCGGCCGCGCGCCTGCTGGTCTACAAGGCCGCCCTGGAGAAGGACGCCGGGCGCAACTTCACCCTCACGGCAGCCCAGGCGAAGCTCAAGACCGGGCGCCTTGCCGTCCGCTGCTCGGAGGAGGCCGTTCAGATCCACGGCGGCTACGGCTACATCGAGGAGTACCCCGTCTGCCGCTTCTACCGCGACGCGAAGATCCTCACCATCGGCGAGGGGACCGACGAGGTTCAGCAGATGGTCATCGCCCGCGCGCTCGGCGCCTAGGGCGCGGGCGCGGCGCGGTCCAACAGAGCCGTCGCGGCACTGGCCGGGTCGAGCCGGCGCTCCACGACCTGATCGAGCAACTCCTGGAAGCTCAGATCGCGTTCGAGGTCGTCCTCCAGGCGACGGCGCAGGCGGGCGGTCGCGATCGCCAGCACCTCGGCCCGCAGATTGTGGCGCCGGCGCTCGGCCAGCTGCCCCCCCGCGACGATGTGCTCGCGGTGTGCCTGGAGCGCCGAGACCAGCTCACCGATGCCAGCCGCCTTGTGCGCCTCGGTGCGGATGATCGGCACTTTCCAGCTCGCTTTGACCTCCTCGGGCGAACGCTCCAGGTTCGCCAGAGAGAGCACTCCGCGGATCTCCCGGACCATCGTGTCGGTCAGCGGGTGGTCGGCCTTGTTGATGACGATCACATCGGGAATCTCCATGACTCCCGCCTTGAGCGCCTGGATCGAGTCGCCCGAGCCGGGCATCAGGACCAGGACGATCGTGTCGGCGTGGTCGATGATGTCTATCTCGGCCTGCCCGACCCCGACGGTCTCCACGAATACGTCCTGACGGCCCGCCGCGTCGAGCAGCAGGGCCGCCTGGAGCGCGGCCTCGGACAGTCCGCCCAGAGCGCCGCGGTTGGCCATCGAGCGTATGAAGACGCCCCTGTCGAGAAAGTGCTCTGTGAGGCGAATCCGGTCGCCCAGGAGGGCGCCCTGGGTGAACGGCGAGGACGGGTCGATCGAGAGGACCCCGACCGTCCGCCCGGCTTCCCGTCGCGCCTTGGTGAGGGCACCGATCAGGGTCGACTTGCCGACACCGGGCGGGCCTGTGAAGCCGACCACCTCGGCCTGGCCGGTGTGAGGGTAGACCTCGCGGACGAGATCCCATCCCTCGGGGCGGTTGTTCTCGACCAGGGTGATCGCGCGCGCAAGGGCGCGGCGATCGCCGTCGAGCAGGCGCTTGGCGAGCGATGCCTCGTTCATCGAGCGGGCATCATCGCAGGGCAGCCCCGGGGAGCCCCGATCGTCCGCTGCAAATACGATCCTCCCAGCATGGGACTCACCGCCGACACCGGTCCCCGGACCGACGCGCCGCCAGGCAATCAAGAAGTGCGCATGCCGCCAGGACCGCTGCGCGGCGGCCCCCTGGCGCTCCTGCGGTTCATGCGGGCCAACAACATGCTGAGGCCGGGCTACCTGGCCCTGCTTGCTCGTCTGGCACTTATGAAGCTGCGGTTCGGCAAGCGCCTTCAGACCGACGGCCTCTGTTTCATCTGCCCCGGCGTCAAGCTCGAGATCGGACCCGATGCGACGCTGAAGATCGGCCGCTGGGCCTGGCTTGGACACGGCTGCAAGGTCCGCGTCCACGAGGGCGAGGTGAGCATCGGCGCGAAGACGGTGATCGGGCAGGAGTGCACGATCTCGGCCTTCCAGCACGTTTCGATCGGGCGCGAGTGCATCATCGCGGACAGGGTCATGCTGATCGACTTCGACCATGGCGTGACCGAGGTCGATCGCCCGATCCGCACCCAGGGGATCTACAAGCGCGACGTCCGGGTCGGGCACAACGTGTGGATCGGATATGGCGCCTGCATCCTCCGGGGGGTCACCGTCGGTGACAACTCGATCATCGGGACCAGCTCGGTCGTGACCCGCACGGTTCTTGAGAATGCCGTCGTCGGGGGCGTCCCGGCGCGGGTGATCCGGATGCGCGACGCGCCGTCGCTGATGCGCTGGCAGTAGTGGCCCCCTAGGCAGGGGACAGGAATGCGGCCCTACCGGCGTCGGTCGCTAGGTTGCGCAGACTCTCCAGGTCGCCGTACTCGCCATTTGCGAGCGCCTCTCTGAATGCGGCCAGATGCCCCTCGAAGCGCTCCACCGCGTATGGCGCCGCGATTTCTCGTGAGACCATGAACGCCCAGTCGCTGGACTGAAGCGCCAGGAGCTCACGGACTGCCGGGAGACCTGCCCCGGGGCCTGCCGCCAACAGTTCAAGCTCAGCTCTGCGGGTGGCGAATGCGAGCTCCGCGACGGCGGTCCCCGACCAGGTCGAGAGATCTCCGTCCTGACCCCAGCTGCTCGCCTGCCAGGAGTCCTGTCCCGGGCAGGGGGCAGCCTCGAAGCGCTCGAGGGCATCGTCGAGGGTGACCAGCTCGAGGCCCTGGCGCTGGGACTCCTCAATGACGGAGCGGAGCCAGTCGATCCCCTCGTACCACCAGTGGCCCAGAAGCTCGGTGTCGAGGGCGCAGACGACCAGGCCCGGCGCCCCCTCGGCGTCCCGGAGGCGCTCGATAGTCCTTGTCACGAAGTCCCCCGCGTGCTTCCCGGCAAGCTCCTTTGCCCGGGCCCGCTCATAGGGATCGCCGGCGTTGTTCCAGGGGTTGTGATGGTGGATCGTGTGATGGTGGTAGTCCCGGTAGAGGCCGCCCGCCGGATAGCCCTCGGCACTCCACACGAGCGACATGGTCTGACGGTCCACCGGGAAGAGCGTCACTCCCGACTCGGTGGCGATCGGGTGCAGATGCTCAGGTGCCCCGAGGCCGAAACGGGCAGTCAGCTCGACGCAGCTCGCCGCGACGCCCTCCTCCCGCATGATCGTTTCGAGCCGCGGCTCGTGGGCGCACTCGGGCAGCCAAAGCCCTCCACGCCAGCCCGCGCCCATCCGCCTTCGGTGCGAGGCGATCCCGCTGTGCAGCTGCTCGCGGACCCCGGCGTCGCTGGCCAGCAGAGGCAGAATCGCGTGGGTCGCCGAGGAGGTCCAGGTGGCATGGGGCGCGAGGGCCCCAAGGATGTCGCCGTCGATCACACGCAGACGCTCGAGCGCTCGCTCGTAATCCGCCCAGGAGAGCTCGATCTCCTGCGCCAGCGCAAGCTCCCCGGCGGCTCGAAGCCCGGCGGCGTCGCGCTCATGAGTCTCGCGCCGGACGACTGAGAGAAAGCGCTCCAGGCGTTCGCGCAGCGACGGTGCCTCGAGCTGGTCGCACAGGACGGGCGTCAGAGAGATCGTGACCCGGGCGCCCCCCTCGAGCACATCGAGCAGAGGCAGGTAGCTGCCGGCGATCGCCTCCCAGAGCCACTCCTCGCCGAATGGCCATGTCCCAAAGCCCTCGACGTAGGGCATGTGGGTATGCAGGACGATGGCGAGGGCGCCGCCGCCGCGGCTGCTCACGGCCGGCAGACCGCCAGGAAGTCCAGCGCGCCGTCGAGATCGGCCTGCGCGGTGGTGCGGAGCACGAAGTCCCGAGCCGAGATGGCCGGCGTGAAGCGATCGTAGAAGGGCTTCGTCAGATGGAGTGCCGCATGGATCCTGTCCCAGCCGAGGTTCAGCGCGACCTGGTGGACCCGGAGTTTGCGCGTATGGAAGAGGCCGTAGAGCTCGACCCTTCCGAAGTGCGCCGCGCATAGCGCCCGGAATTCCTCCTGGCGGTACTCATGTACGTGCCAGGGGTTGTCCGAGCGCTCGGCGCCCTTGGGTGCCAGCGTGAGCACGTTGGGCGTGGAGAGGAACACCGTCCCGGACTCCCCGACGATCGAGCGGAAGTGCTCGAGCGTGGCGCCCGGGTCCTCGATGTGCTCGATCGTCTGGAGGAAGACGACCGCGTCGGCGGGCTCTGAGTACCCGTCGACGAGGTCCCTCACGAAGCTCAGGTTCTCCCTCACGTAGCGGAGCCGGGCGTGCTCGAAGGCATCCGGATTGGCATCGACGCCAACGACACTGGAGGCGCTCGCTGCGAGCACATCCGACCCGTAGCCCTCACCGCAGGCCATGTCGACAACGGACATCCCCCCCACCCTCGCGGCGATCCACTCGTAGACGGCCAGATGCCGCCGGAACCAGTAGTTCTCCTCGGGCACGTTCGGCAGCGTGCGCTCGCCCGTCAGGGACAGCGGCGGAACGCCCTCGGGCTGGTCGCGTTGGACGTAGAGGCTTGTGGTCAACAGATGCCTTGTTCGGGGAGATCAGAGGGCCCCGGCACCGCCGGGGGGAGGCGCGCGAGTATATGGTGCCGCTCCGTGCCGCCCGCCCTGAGCGCAGATGAGATCAGAGATGCCAACACCCGCTACCACGACGTGGCGGCTGACCACTACGACTCGAAGTGGGGCATCGACTTCGGCGAGATGGGTCGGGCCCAGGTCATCGCCAAGGTCCGCAAGGCTCTGGACGGCGAGCCCTCCCGCTGGCCCCGATCGCTTGAGATCGGCTCGGGGACGGGCTACTTCACGCTCAACCTGCTGGCAGCAGGCCTGATCGGCGAGGCGACCTGCAGCGACATCTCGCCGGGGATGCTGGCGACCCTCAAGGCCAACGCCGAGCGCCTCGGGCTGAAGGTCACGACCCAACCGGCGGATGCAGAGCGCCTGCCCTTCGCCGATGAGAGCTTCGATCTCGTCTTGGGCCACGCGATCCTCCATCACATACCCGACCTGCCCCGTGCATTCGCCGAGTTCGAGCGGGTCCTGGCTCCGGGCGGGACAGTCCTGTTCGCCGGCGAGCCGTCCCGCTACGGTGACCGCCTCGCACGGGTGCCCAAGCGATTCGCAGGAGCCGTCGCGCCGCTGTGGCGCCGCGCGCTGCGCGCCGGAGCGGCACCCAGGGATCCGCAGGACGAGCCGGTCGCCGAACTCGAGCGGGTCGTCGACGTGCACGCATTCGCCCCCGGCGAGCTCTCCCGAGCGGCCCGTTCAGCGGGGTTCGCCGATGTCCACGTGTCCGGCGAGGAGCTGGTCGCGAACTGGTTCGGTTGGACAAACCGGACGCTCGAGGCGACAGCGGACCCCGAGGAGATTCCCTGGGCCTGGCGCCAGTACGCCTACCGCGGCTACCTCGCTCTGCAGGAGCTCGACCGGCGTCTGCTGGAGGGCCGTCTGCCTCCGGCGATCTTCTACAACCTGATGATCACGGCCCGCAAGCCTCCCCTCACCGCCTGACGCCGCCCCCGGGCGAGGGCGTCCTAGACTCAGGCTCATGCCCGAGCCACAGATCCGGGGCTTCCCGCTGTTCCCGCTCGGGATCGTCGCCCTGCCCGGAGAGAGCATCCCTCTCCACATCTTCGAGGAGCGCTACCGCAGGATGATCGAGCACTGCCTCGATGGCGAGGAGGGTGAGTTCGGGATCCTCTGGCTCTCCGATGACGAGCTCAAGCAGGTGGGCTGCGCCTGCGAGATCACCGAGGTCCTCGAGCGGATGGACGACGGCCGAATGAACATCCTGGTCAGCGGCACGCGGGCCTTCAGGCTGATCGAGCGCCAGGACGACCTCCCCTACCCGGCGGGCACGGTCGAGTTCCTCAGCGACGATCCGCAGGGTGACCCTGATGTCCTCGCCGGGGACCGGGCGCGCAGCCTCTACCAGGATCTGGTCATGCAGGCCACCGACCGTGAGCTGACGGACTCCGAACTGGCCGCCCTCGATTCCTACGCGATGGCATCGACCGTCGAATTCGAGATCGAGGCGAAGCAGGAACTGCTCGAGCTGCGAGGCGAGAACGAGCGCCTGGCGCTGCTGGGCACGCTGCTGGCCGCGGCCATTGAGCGACTGGAGATCGTCGAGCGAGCGCAGGTGCGGGCCCTCTCGAACGGCAAGGTCCGCTTCGCCTGAGCCCCTACTGCGGCAGGTGGCAGACCTGCTGGGCCGCTTCGAGAACGAACAGCGCCAGTGAGCGCAGCACCTTCGGCTGGGCACTGGAGTTGTCGGCGAACGTGACCGTCCCATCGACGTCCCGGACGCTGTAGGCGAGCACCGAGCCGGGGTTCGCCCGCAGGGCCAGGTGTTCGGCGGCCGGCTCCTTGAGGTCTTCCTGGATCGCGCGGGCCTTGACGATCTGCGGGTCGCTCAGCTTGAGCTCGGCGCCGCCGTTGCAGCGGATGCCTCCTTCTTCGTTGACCAGCATCGTCAGCTGCGCGTTCGATCCGGTTCCGCTGCGTTTGACGATGAACAGGTCGGGAGCCTTGATCCCGCCGCAGCCGACTGCCAGCAGGACGCAAAGGACGCCGAGGGCGCCCGCCAGGCGCCTCATGCCCTCACCGCGGCGCCCCCGCGGCGAGGGTCTCCGGCGCCGCTGAGCACCCCGTCGCGGCAGAGGGCCGCCTGGACACCGCCGAAGAACAGGTTCCGCTCGCCGAAGGAGACAGTGCGTGTCTCGGGAGGAAGAGCAGAGAGATCGATCCCGGGCTCGGCGAACACGATGTCGTTCTCGAAGTGGACCCTGGGCGCCTCGATGGCCTCGCTGACGCTCATGCCGTGATCGACGACGCCGAGGATCGTCTGCAGCAGCGCCGAGCGAATCCGGTTCGAGCCGGCGCTCCCGAGGACCAGATCGACCTCGCCCTCCCTCATCACCACCGTCGGGGCCATCATGCTCGGCAGGCGGCGACCGGCGGGATGCAGGTGGAACCCCATCGGGTTGAGGTCCTCCTCGCCCATCATGTTGTTCAGGTGAATGCCCGTGCCCGGAACGACGACACCGGAGCACTCGCCGTTGGTCGAGGTGGCGCTGCATGAGAGTCCTTCGCCGTCGATCACGGCTATGTGTGTCGTCGATCCCAGGCGGCTCCCCATGAAGCGCTCGGCGAACCCGTCCTCGGCGAGGCCATCCAGGAACTCCGCGGTCCGCTCGGATTGAGCCGCGCGCATCGCCTCGACGATTGCCGCCACGCCGGGCGGTCCGGGGCGACGGTCGAGCAGTCCCAGCGCGTAGGCCAGCAGGGTCCCGCCCGCCGAGGGCGGAGGGTTGGTGAGGATCGTCCTGTCCCTGTAGGCGATCTGCACCGGCCTGCGGGCGATCGGCCGGTAGTCGGCGAGGTCGGCCGCGGTGAGCGACCCGCCTCGCCCGGCCAGCCAGTCGCATACGCCGGCGGCGATGTCCCCCCGGTAGAACGGCTCGTCCCCGTCGGCCCCCAGGCGCGTCAGGGCCTCCCCGAGCTCATGGTCGCGATAGATCTCCCCTTCCCTGAGCACCCGTCCTGTGGGGGCCCACAGTGCCGCGCACTCGGGCGTCGAGGTCAGGAGCTCGTGGAGCAGTTCGGCGATGTAGGCCTGGACCGCGTTGATCGGAACGCCCTCGTGAGCGAGTTCCGCCGCGGGACTGACGAGCCGCTCGAGTGGCACGGTGCCCCAGCGTCGGATCGCCTCCGACGCGCCGGCGGGGGTGCCGTAGACGGCACAGGAGGCCGGCCCGATATGGAAGATCTGCTCGGCATCGCCGAAGTTCACCTCGAGCGCGTAGAGGTCGGCCTCCGAGCCGTCACCCAGCCGTGTCGGAGCCTGTGCGAAGAAGTCGAGCAGGGTGGGCTCGACGCCCGCGCCGGCGACCATCATGTAGCCACCCGCCCCCAGCCCCGTCAAGAGGGCCTCGGCGACGAACGACGTGAGCATCGCCGCGACGGTGGCGTCGACCGCGTTTCCCCCTTCCCGCAGGACCCGAGCACCCGCCTCCGCAGTCAGCGGATGCCCTGCGGCCACAACACCTTTCTCGGCTGAGCTCCTCACAGCCCGATACCACAGCAGAAACCGCCTCGCTGTCCCTCGGTGACCGTGCGTTGGCGGTCCGGGGCGAGGACTTCAGAGCTACGCCGCTTCTGAGTGTCGACGGCCGAGTCGGACAAGGACGCAGAGAGCGTGGCGTGCGCCAGCACGCGAGCGACCGAGGACGCAGTCCGGCGAAGTGCCGACGGCGCTCAGAAGTTGGGGAGGAACTCGGGAACTTCTAACTCATCCAGCCCGCCCCGGCGCGTTTCGCGCGGCGGCGGCGCCTGCGTGTTGGCACGCTGAACGCGGACCTCCCCGGCGGGCTCCTTGAAGCGGCTGTTGACGCTCTTGCGCCGCCCCTGATCGCCGTAGCCGGTAGCGACGACCGTGACCCAGACCTGATCGTCCAGCTTCTCGTCGACCATCGCTCCGAAGATGATGTTGGCGTCGGGGTGAGCGGCCTCCGATACGGACTTGGCGGCCTCGTTGACCTCCCAGAGGGACAGGTTGGTGCCGGCGGTGATCGACAGGAGAATCGAGCGGGCGCCCTCCATCGAGGTCTCGAGAAGAGGTGAGGAGACGGCTTGCATCGCCGCCTCGGTCGCCCTGTTCTCGCCGATGCCCATGCCGATTCCCAGCAGGGCGTTGCCCGCATCGCTCATGATCGTCCTGACGTCTGCGAAGTCCAGGTTGATCAGGCCCGGGAGGGTGACCAGATCCGAGATGCCCTGGACGCCCTGGCGCAGAACGTCGTCGGCCACGCGGAAGGCCTCGACCATCGAGGTCTGTTTGTCCAGGACCGCCAACAGCCGCTCGTTGGGAACGACGATCAGCGTGTCGACCTCTTCGGCCAGGGCGGTCACGCCCCGCTCACCCTGCTCACTGCGCCTGGTGCCCTCGAATCCGAAGGGCTTCGTCACGATGCCCACGGTCAGAGCGCCGACTTCCTTGGCGATCCGGGCGACGATCGGAGCTGCGCCCGTCCCCGTGCCGCCACCGCTGCCGGCGGCGATGAAGACCATGTCGGAGCCCTTCAGGAGGGCCTTCATGCGGTCGTAGTCCTCCATGGCGGCCTGGCGGCCGACGTTGGCGTCCGAGCCGGACCCGCGGCCGCCCGTGAGCTCCGCGCCGATGTGAAGGGTCAGGTCGGCCGTCGACTGCTGCAGCGACTGAAGGTCGGTGTTGACGGCCAGGAACTCGATCCCGTGGACCTCGGCCTCGACCATCCGGTTCACGGCGTTGACGCCCGCGCCACCGACGCCGACGACACGGATGACGGGATGGCCGACCTCGCCGGAGTAGGGCTCCGGCTCCTCGCGCACATGTTCGACATGGCGGGGCGGCGTCCGGTCCATCACGTTCTCGGGGATCTCGGAGGAGAAGGCGTGACGCAGACGCTCTTGGGGCGAGGGGATCGGCGCCTCGGGCTCCGGTTCGGCGGCCGGCGCACTGAGAGCCGGGTGCGGCAGGCCGGTCTGGCGCGGATGCGCCGGCGGTGCCGGAGCCTCCTGCCGGGCGGGCTGAGCGGCGCGCGGGGCGGGCTGGGCTTCGGCCTGACCGTCCTCGGCCTCTTCGGTCTTCCTGAACAGCGCGGCGAGCGGGCCTTCGCGCATGCTGGCGCGCTTAGCGTTGGCCATGGGTCAGAACCTCCTGCGCGAGTTGGCGATAGGACTGCGCGGCCACGCCGTCTGGCTCGTACTTGAGCACCGACATGCCCTTCACGGGGGCCTCTGCGAAACGAACCGTCTTGCGAATGCGCGAGGCGAACACGCGGTCTCCGAAGTTTTCCTCGAGGATCTCGATCGCCTCCTTCGCATGGATCGTTCGCGAATCGACCAGTGTCGGCAGGATACCCTCGATGTCGACGCCGGGGTTCAGATTCTCCCGGATCATCGCAAGCGTGTTCTGCAGCTGGATCAGTCCGCGCATCGACAGATACTCGCACTGGACGGGGACGATCACCTTGTCGGCCGCCGTCAGAGCGTTGATCGTCAGCAGCCCGAGACTGGGCGGGGTGTCGATGCAGATGAAGTCGTAGTCCTCGAGGATCGGTTCGAAGGCCTTCTGCAGCGAGCGCTCGCGGCCGATCATTGTCGACATCGCGATCTCGGCGCCGGCCAGGTCGATGGACGCGCAGGCCACGTCGATCTCGCGTTTGCGGACCACGTCGCGGATCGAGACTTTGTGCACGAGCACGTCGTACATCGATTTCTCGAGCGTGTCCGGGTCGATGCCCTGCGACATCGTCAGATTGCCCTGGGGGTCCATGTCGACACAGAGGACGCGGTGTCCCTCCTCGGCGAACGCGGCAGCCAGGTTCAACGTCGTCGTCGTCTTTGCGACGCCACCCTTCTGGTTGGCGAACGCGATGACCTTGGCCTTTCCTTCCACGGTGGCTCCGATGCTCGATTGCTGGAACGGCTTCCGGTGGGTATTCGCATGACGACGGTGGATTCCTGCATGGCAACTACGATGCGGGCATGGCCGCGGGCAAGAGCGAGCAGCCGCCCGGGCTGGCTGGGCGCATCCAGGACAAGAGCGTCCTCATCTCCCTGGGGGCAGGCGGGGTCGGTAAGACGACGACATCCGCGGCCCTTGCCCTTGGCCTGGCCATGCGCGGGGCGAAGGTCGCTGTCGTGACGATCGACCCGGCCCCCCGGCTGGCGACGGCCCTGGGCCTCGCCGAGCTGAGCGGCGAGCCCAGGCGAATCGAGGACGAGACGCTGCGCGCCGGTGGACTGACGGTCGAGGGCGAGCTCTGGGCCCTGCGGCTGGACGTCAAGGGAACCTTCGACGCCATCGTTGCGGGACTGGAGCCGGACGCCGAGGCCCGAGCGGAGATCCTCGCGAACCCCGTCTATCGCGAGCTCTCCTCGGCGGTTTCCGGCTCGCACGAGCTGAGCGCCGTCGCGAAGCTGCACGAGCTCCACGAGGAGCACGACTTCGACGTGATCGTGCTCGACACGCCGCCGTCGCGCAACGCCCTTGACTTCCTCGAAGCCCCCGGGCGGCTGCTGGGCTTTCTCGACGGCAGGGCGCTTCAGGTGTTCCTTGCCCCGGGTGGGATGACGGCCCGCCTGTTCGGTCGTGGGACGGCGCTCGTCTTCTCGATCTTCGCCCGCGTCACGGGCGTCGACATGCTCTCCGAATTGTCGCGCTTCTTTCGCTCGCTGGGCGGGGTCATCGACGGCTTCCGCGAACGCACCCGCGGCGTCGAGGAGCTGCTGCGCTCGCCTGGAACGGCCTTCCTGATCGTCACCTCACCGGAGCGCGAGGCCGCCCGCGAGGCCCGGTTCCTTGCCGACCGGCTCGCCGAAGCGGGCCGTCCCGCGCCGGAGCTGATCGTGAATCGAGTCCACACCCATGGCCTCGAAGGGCAGGACGTCCACCAGCTGGCCGGGGCCCTCTCCGCTCGGCTTGGAGATGCGCTGGCGATCAGGGTCGCTCACAACCTCGCCGACTTCGACGTCCTGGTGAGACGCGACCGGGAAACGATCGCTGAGCTCAGTGCGACGCTGGAGGGCCCAGGCGAGCCGATCATCGTCGGTCAGCTAGATGAAGAGGTCCAGGATCTCCTGGGCCTCGCCCGGATCGCCGAGCAGCTGCTCGGCTGAGATCTCCGGGGCGGCGGGGGCGGGAACTTCGAGGGGCCCCGCGTCGGCCAGCAGCAGCTCATCGGCCAGCCCGACCAGGTCCGGCGCCAGGTGGCCGCAGATGACGTCGCGCAGCAGCGCCCGGAGATTGTCGGCGAGGTCGTCGGCGATGGCCCGTGCGCCCGCGTGGGCCGTCGCGCTGCCGGAGATCACCGAGCCCTCCAGCGCGATCGCCTGGATCGTCCGCTCGGTGAGCGCCAGGCGCCTGTCGGCGGTCGCGCAGAGGGCCGCCAGGCGTCCAGCCAGCAGGCCGCTGGTGGGCCCCTCGGGCTCGAGCAGGGCGCGCAGCGCAAGGAGGTTGTCGCTGAGCGCTTCGAAGGGGCTCTCCCGCTCGCAGCCCAGCTCGAAGCGCTTCAGCGCCCAGGCGAGCTCGTTGCCTGCCGGGGCGCGTCTGGAGACGAGGTTGCAGAAGGCTCGCAGCTCGTCCTCCTGCTCTGTCCTCACCACGAGCATCCCATGGGTGCGCCCGCCGGCGCCGAGGGCCAGGGTGCTCCACGCGCCTGAGGCGATCCGAGCCCAGGCCAACGCGCCGAACGTGACCCGCCCGTCGCCGAACAGGCGCAGCGCCCGGAGCAGGTCGCGCAGAACGTCCTGGCCGCGCTCGAGGGCAATTCTCGGGTCGTCGTCCTCAGCCGCCAGTACGACTACGAGATGGTCATCTGAGTCCTCGCCGCCTTCGAGGGCGCCCGCGGGGAGACCATCGAGGGCAGCCGGGTGAGCGATCGTCAGCCCGGCCGTGAGGGCCAGCTCGGGGGAGGTGATCGTGACGCCGTGGAGGGTCGCTACGAGAGTCACCTCACTGGTGTTCTGGAGCGCCGAGCCCTCAAGACGCTCCAGGGCCGCCTCGACCCGCTCGGGTCGCAGCTCGAAATCCGACTGTTCGGTGAAGACCTCGGCCAGCAGCGATGCGATGGCCATCCTGACGCGAGCCGTCCTGGACAGCCGCGCGATCTCCGCCCCCACTCCGGCGAGGTAGCGATCGAGGCCGTCGTAGCCCGCCAGGAGATGCTCGGCCTCGGCGAATGCCGGAAGCGCTTCGAGCGCCCCGCGACGCTCGGCGATGAACTCCTCCGTCAGGGGCCGGTAGCAGTAGAGAGCCGGGCCTCCCCCACGGCGCTTCGCGCCCTGCTGCCCGAGCTCGAAGGGTATCTCCGCTCCCGCGGCGAGGTCGCCACCGAGCAGAGCCGAGGCGGCCTCGAGATATCCCGTCACCGCCGTTTGAAGCTGCAGAGAGCGCATGTGCGGGGACTTCGCGCTCGCCGGACGCGATCCTCCCGGCGGGGTACGGCGCAGCGCCCCTTGCAGGGCGCCCCGGGGTCCTGGGAACCGGTCCTAGGCTACGGCCAGGGCAGCCGCTGCGCGCTCGGCGCAGCCGACACCCAGCCAGTCTTCACCGTAGGCGCGCATGTCGTCGATGATCGGAAGCAGGGCACGGCCCTTCTCCGTCAGCGCATACTCGACCCGCGGCGGAACCTCGGGGAAGGTGTGGCGCTCGACCATCCCCTCCTCCTCAAGCGCGCGGAGGCGCAGGGAGAGGGTTCGCGGGCTGATGCCGGCGAGCGACCGTTCGAGCTCGCAGAAGCGCGAGCAGCCCTCAGAGAGATCCCGGACGAGAAGCAGTGTCCACTTGCTGCAGACGATCTCTGCAGTCACGCATACGGGACATGTCTCATCAACGGCCATAACGGCCTTTTACTTTACCAAATGAAGTGGCGAGGACGGCTGTGCCGTCAGACGCCCAGCGGGGAACTCGAGCTGGGGTTGGAGACCGCTTCGCGGTTGCTCTCGGCCGAGGCGACATCGTCCATGGTCGTTCCACGACGGCCTTCGGCCTGCATCAGCAGCTTGAAGTCGTGGGGGCTCGAGGCGACGTGCATGGCGTCCTCGAATGTGACCCGGCCGGCCTTCACGTGGCCGTAGAGCGCCTGGTCGAAGGTCTGCATGCCGTAGTAGCCACCGGTGGTGATGACCTCGACGAGTTTCCCGGTCTGGTCAGGGTCGAGGATCATGTCCCGAACACGGCCGGTCATCCGCAGGATCTCGCAGACTGCCACCCGGCCGCCGTCGGCACCTGGAACGAGGCGCTGCGAGATGACCCCTCGGACGGTCCCGGCGATCATGCTGCGGGCCTGCTGGTGCTGGTGGGGCGGGAAGAAGTCGAGCATGCGGTTGATCGACTCGGTCGCATCGACCGTGTGGATCGTGGAGAGCACGAGGTGGCCGGTCTCGGCGGCCGACAGGGCCGTCTGCACGGTCTCCTCGTCTCGCATCTCGCCGACCAGGATCACATCGGGGTCCTGACGCAGGACCCTGCGCAGTGCCCGCTTGAAGGAGGCCGTGTCCATGCCCACCTCGCGCTGGTTGATCGCCGAGCGCTTGTCTTCGTGCACGAACTCGATCGGGTCCTCGATCGTGACGATGTGCTTGCTCATCGTCTGGTTCATGTGGTCGATCATCGCCGCCAGGGTCGTTGACTTTCCCGAGCCGGTGGTGCCCGTCAGGAGGACGATTCCGCGCTCCTCCTCGGCCAGTTCGCGGACCACGTCCGGAAGTGAGAGCTCTTCGATCGTGCTGATCTTGTGAGGGATCGCGCGACAGACCATCGAGATCGTCCCGCGCTGGCGGAAGGCGTTGATCCGGTAGCGGGCGACGCCCTCGATTTCGTAGGAGAAGTCGACCTCGTTGTCCTGCTCGAACTCTTCGAGCTTGTTCTCGTCGCCGAGCAGGGCGCGCAGTGCGCCTTCGGTGTCGGCGGAGGTCAGCTCTCCTGAGGCGCGGTCGAGCGTCAGCTCGCCGTGAACTCGGTGCAGCGGGCAGGACCCGACCTTCAGGTGGAGGTCTGATCCATCTTTGGCGACAAGCTCACGTAGCGCATCCTTGACATCGAACATGGCCCCAGGATCGGCATTCGACGGCTCGGGCTTGAATGCCGCCGCCGGCCATGGACGCAACCGGGCAGGAACAACCCGCAAGGACCGTCAGCGGGACCAGGCGTCTGAGGTGCGGATCGGGTTCGCTGACAAGGACGCACCGAGCGTGGCGTGCGCTAGCACGCGAGCGAGGGAGGACGCCGTCAGCGGGCCCGAGGCGCGCCTCAGATCAGGCGACGTCGCGGAGCTTCTGCGCCTCCGCGAGCGACTGCAGCTTCTTCAGCGACTGGTTCTCGATCTGGCGGATTCGCTCGCGCGTCACGTTGAACGTCCGGCCGACCTCATCAAGGGTGCGGGGGTGCTCGCCTCCGAGCCCGTAGCGCAGCTCGAGGACCCGGCGTTCGCGGTAGGAGAGGTTCTCCAGCGCCTCGCGCAGTGCCTCCTTGGTGAGGATCTCGGCGGCCCGCTCGTAGGGGGACTCGGCCCGCTCGTCGGCGATGAACTGCCCGAACTCGGACTCCTCCTCGTCGCCCACGGGCTTCTCGAGCGAGACGGGCGCCTGGGCCGAGCGCTTGATCGAGTCGACCTCCTCGGGGTCGATGCCCGTCACCTCGGCGATCTCGTCCGCCGTGGGCTCGCGCCCGAGCTCGGTCACCAGCTTGCGCTCGGCGCGGCCGATCTTGTTGAGCTTCTCCACGACGTGGACAGGGATGCGGATCGTCCGCGCCTTGTCGGCCAGCGCCCTGGCGATCGCCTGGCGGATCCACCAGGTCGCGTAGGTGGAGAACTTGAATCCCTTGCGGTAGTCGAACTTCTCCGCCGCACGGACCAGTCCGAGGGTCCCCTCCTGGATCAGATCGAGGAAGGGAAGGCCCTGGTTGCGGTAGTTCTTGGCGATCGATACGACCAGCCGCAGGTTGGACTCGACCATCTTCTGCTTGGCGTCGAGG
>CAZFGJ010000024.1:0-23876 GCA_964518445.1 uncultured Solirubrobacteraceae bacterium | reverse complement strand
TCAGGTGACGAAGGGGCCGCCCGCCCATCCCTCGCGGAATCGGGCGGCTCCCGCCTCGGGCCGGGGGAGGATCGCGGGTCCAGCCGCGCAAACGGCCGCGCCGGCCGCCGCGATCAAGACGGTGGCGCAGCCGGTGGTCCGCGGGCGCTCAGCCGCCCGCCCGGTGACCGCCGTCCGCGAGTTCGGTCTCGAGCCTGCTCGCGCCGGTGGCCGGCCGAAGCCCCCAGCCGCGCCGAGTTCGCCCCGGAGCGCGGCGGGGGCTCAGGCCGGTGGGCTCACGGCCTCGGCCGCGTCCGCCACCGCTTCGGCGGGTGCGGCCGCGCACGAGTTCGGCCCGGGGTAGATCTCAGGAGCGGGGGAAGATCCTGCCGATCCGCGCGAGCGCGAGGGGGTTGCCCCGAGGTCGCAGACGCCCGGTGGCCATGGCGCGAAGAGGGTCCAGGCGTTCGCCGACGATGTCCACCCAGTCCTGCCATGAGAGTCGCAGCCGCACGTCGGCCTCAGCGGAGGTGCCCTGTTCAACTGTGCTCGAGCCGTTGTTCACCCGCAGATGCCAGGCGGGGATGTCGGGATCGCTGAACTCCCACTGGAGCGTCATCGGGCTGCTCAGCCCGTGCCCCGGATTGACCTGCCGGCGGATCGTGTCGAACAACAGCGCGACGGTCTCGGGATCGCGCCCGGCCGGGCCTTCCTTCACGCCGATGATCCCTGCTTTCGCCAGGGCTCGCCCCCGCTGCGAGGTCTCGAGCGGGGTCAGACCCGGCGGGATCAGGGGCGGCCCCGGCAGGGTCTCGAGGGCAAGTCCCGCCGAGCGGAGCTTGGTGCTCATCGACGTCAGGCCTTCCACGCCAACGTCGTCGAAGGTGGCGCCGAAGGTCGTCACATAGCGTTCATCCCAGCCTGGAGGCATCAGGACCTGGGAGGTGTAGCGGGTCACCTCGCGCAGCAGCTTGGCGACCGCCTTCGGAACGCCGACGGGGTCTTCGCGGTTGAGGTCCGAGAGCAGCTTCACGCCGAAGCCGATGTGGCGCTGCTCATCCGCGGCGATGTTCGCCATCCCCTCGCGGAACGCCGGAAGCTGATCGCGGCGCTCAAGGTAGCCGCAGATGAAGTGCTGGCCCGGCTGGGCCAGGGCGGCCTCGATGACCACGTGGTAGAGCGTCACCGCCGCGGCCAGCTTGGCCGGGGAGCGGTCCGCCCGGAGCTCGTCGGCCATCGTGTCGAGCCGGTCGAAGATCTTGCGGAACCCCGAGGTCAGCTGCGGCTTGATCGCCTGCAGGCCGCTGGCCGCCGAGCCGTCCCCGATACCGCAGACCTCCTGCATGAAGCGCCTGAAGAAGATGGCATGGCGCGCCTCGTCGACCTGCTGGGTCGTCAGGAAGTACTTCTGCTCCTCCCGGGGGGCCGCGTCGATGTAGGGCGAGAGGTTGTCCGCGACGGCGTCCTCACCCCAGAAGAACAGGCAGTAGTTCCAGAGGGCTGCCTGGCGCTCGAACTCTGTGAAGTCCTCACGCCACTGACGAGCGTCCTCGGTGAAGTCCAGCTCCATCGCGGACCAGTTCCCCCGCTCCCAGCGCGCGTAGAGGTCCTCGTAGGAGATCGCGTCAGCCGGAAGGCTCGCGACGTTGTTCTCGCCGGTCTGAGTGGAGCTGGTTGCGCCCGCCATCGAATCGCCTCCGTCTCGGGAATGGATAATGGACGTTATCGGAATAGCGTTCGTTCTGGCAAGTAGGATGTCCCCATGAGCAGAGCCTCCACGCCGGCCGACGCCTGGAACCCCGTCCCCGTGCCCGCGGCGAGCCGCATGACTCGCGAGCAGAGCAGGGCGAACACCCGGGAGCGGCTGTTGGCTGCAGCCCGCAGCGTCTTCGCCCGCAGCGGATTCCACGGCGCCTCGGTCGAGGAGATCGCCTCGGAGGCGGGGTTCTCGACGGGCGCCCTCTATTCGAACTTCGAGGGCAAGGAGGACCTCTTCCTGGTTCTGATGGAGCGCGAGATCGCAGAGCACGCCCGGCAGGTCAGCGAGGCCGTCCGCGCGCGGGCCTCGGTCGCCGAGCGCGCTGCCGGTGGCGCACGGCAGTGGATGACGACGATCGAGCGCGAGCCCGAGCTGCTGCTCCTGTTCATGGAGTTCTGGGCCTACGGGGTCCGCGATCCGCAGGTTCGCCCGAAGGTCGCCCAGCGCTTCGCTCAGGTGCGCAGGACGCTGACGGAGCTGATCGTCGACGGGGTCAGGGACTTCGATCTCGAATTGACAATGCCGGCCGAGGAGCTCGCGATCGCGATCGACGCGCTGGCAGACGGCATCGCCAGGCAGAAGCTGGCCGACCCTGAGGCCATACCCGACGAGCTGATGGGCAAGATCCTGGGCCTGCTCCTGGCCGGCGCTACGCGTCCGCAGGCAGGCACAGGCACGCGTAGTGCACCGTGAACAGGCGCTCGGCGAGGCCCGGGGCCGCCCGGTGAGCTCCGCTGCGCACGGCCCACTTGGCCGTCGCCTTCGCCCGTAGGGCAGGCGTGTCGGCAAAGAAGCGCTGCACCTCCAGGCCCAGCGGGTCGGCCAGCTCCGCGGCCGGGCGCAGCCCCGCGTCCAGGGCGATCCGGCGAGCGGCTGCGCGATCGAGCCGGTGCAGATGGCCGATCTCCTGCGCGTGGGCCCGCTTCGCCGGCCTGCGCGCCGAGCGGTTCGCCTCCAGTGGAACCTCGAAGACGACGGCCCTGCAGACACGGGCCACCTCGGCGAGCAGCGCAGGCGGGTCGGTGGTGTGCTCGAGAACGTGTGAGAGGACACCCAGGTCGAACGACCCGTCGGGCAGTCCCAGCGTGACGCCGTCGAAGGTGCCGACGTCGTCGACGGCCGGGCGGGCGGCCGCGATCCTCGCCGCCGCCCCGCTGATCTCCATGCCCACCAGCCGGCCGCCGAAGCCGCGGGCGTGCAGCTCCTCCATCAGCGCGCCATCGCCGCAGCCAACATCGAGGGTGCTTTGTGGCTGCAGCCCCACCCGGCGGCAGAGCTCGATCACGTGCTCGGCCTTGCCCACCGCGCTGAGCGTGCGCCAGTCGGCGTAGACGGTCCACTCCGAGCCGGGGCTCGAGTAGGCATCCTCGTAGAAGTCGATCAGGCTGTCGGAGTCCTCCACCTCGAGGATTATTGTGGGCCCGATGACGGCCAAGCTCACGGCGTCGCTCCGAAGCGCGCCGGCGACGGTGCCTGCGTTCGTCGCGCTCGCACTGTTCTTCCTGTGGGCGACGGACCAGTCGGGCTACCCCGTGACCCACTGGGCGCCCGGCGGACTGCTCATCCTCGGCCTGCTGGCGATCACGGCGGTTCTGCTCCGTGAGCGGCTAGCCGAAATGCCTCTGGGCACCCGTGTGGCCCTTGGCTGCCTGGCCGCCTTCACGGCTCTCAGCTACCTGTCGATCCTCTGGGCCGGGGCTCCGGGAGATGCCTGGGAAGGGGCCAATCGGACACTGCTCTATCTACTCGTCTTCGCGCTCTTCGCCGGCTGGCGCCAGCAGCCCCTGACCGCCGCCATCCTGCTGGGCGCCTGGACGCTCGCGCTGAGCTGCCTGGCGCTGTTCGCCCTGCTCCACATCGACGCGGCCGCCTCGGCTCAGCTGAACGGGCTGTTGCCGGGAGGGAGGCTGGTCTACCCGAGCGGCTACGCCAACGCCAACGCCGCCCAGTGGCTGATGGCCTTCTGGCCCGCGGTCCTGATGGCACGCAGCCCACGCCTCCCCTGGGCGCTCCGGGGGGTGCTCGCCGGCTCGGCCGTGCTGCTCGCCGAGGTCGCCCTCCTCAGCCAGAGCCGCGGCTCGCTCTATGCGACGCCGGTGATGCTCGTGGCGGTCTTCCTCCTGCTACCGGAACGCACCAGGACATTCGCCATGCTCGTGCCGGTCGGCGCGGGGATCGCCGCCTCCGCGCCGGCGGTGCTGCACGTCGGCGACCGTCTCAGCCGCGAACAGGTCGTTGCCGGGACGCTCCACCATGCGGTCCTCGCGACGCTCCTCTCCTCCGCGGCGGTTGCCGTCGTGGTCTCCGCCGGTGCGGCCATCGAGTCGCGCCGCACCCTCCCCGAGCCCTCGGCGCGGCGCCTGCACCGGGCCACGGGAGCCGTGGCGCTGGGCGCCCTCGTGCTTGTGATCGCCGCGGGGCTCGTGGCGTCCGGCAATCCCCGCACGCGTGTTGAACACGGCTGGGACACCTTCAAAGGCGGCTACGGGGCCAACAGCACGAGCGGCGACCGGCTCCTCAGCGGGCTGGGAAGCAACCGCTATGACTTCTTCAGGGTCGCTCTGAACGAATTCGCCGCCCATCCCGTCGCGGGGATCGGCGCCGACAACTTTCAACAGCAGTATCTGGTTCACGGCCGCAGCAGCGAGACCCCCCGATACCCGCACAGCGTCGAGCTGCGGACGCTGAGCCAGTCGGGCCTTCTCGGTTCCCTGCTCGCGATCGCCGGCCTCCTCGCCGCTCTGGCCGTCGCGGCGCGCGCGATACGCAGCCCCGATCCGCTCGCTCGCGCCGTATCGGCCGGGGCCGTTGCCGCCTTCGCCTACTGGGTCGTCCACGGCTCGTTCGACTGGTTCTGGGAGTTCGCCGGTCTGGGCGCCCCCGCATTCGCGTTACTCGGGCTCGCCTGCTCGCTGGCTCCAAGCCCGGGTGGGACCGGTACGCCTGCCGCCTCAGGGTCCTCGGATGAGCCGGAGGGCACGGGCTCCTCGGATGAGCCGGCAGGCGAGGGAGGCCGCCGCCAGGGCCCTCTCCGGCTCGTAGCGCTCGGGCTGGCCGTGGCCCTCGGCCTTGTAATGGCGCTCTCGTTTGCGGGGCCCTGGCTGAGCCAGCTGGAGATCCAGCGCGCAGCCAAGAGCTGGACCAGCTCGCCCTCCACGGCCTATTCGCAGCTGAAGACCGCCTCCCGGTTGAACCCGCTGAGCGACCAGGCCAATCTCGTCGCGGGCAGCATCGCCATACGCCTGGGCCAGCTCGAACGGGCCCGGAAGGAATTCAGCAAAGCCCTCTCGCGAACGCCGAACGGCGCCTATGCGACGCTCGAGCTCGGCGTGATCGCCTCAAACAGAGGGGAACAGGCACCGGCTATAGCGCGCCTGGAACGGGCGGTCGCACTGAATCCGCGGGACCCCCTCACCGTCGAAGCGCTCCACCTGACCCGGCAGGGAAAGCAGCTCAGCGTCCAGGGCTTCAACCGGGCGATCCTGCTCGAGGGTCAGCGATTCTGACGATCGTGCCGATAAGTGCATTGAAACCGGCTCTGCACAGCCGCTTGGTGCGCTACGTTGAGGATGCTTGCGGATGATCCGCTGAAAACGCCCACGCGGTTGTGTTGAAGGCGTAGAAACGGGCAATAGTTGGACCACGGACAGCTAATCGCGGGTGAAGCGCTCGCGCCACTCGCAAGGCAGGGATGCATGAGCGTCAGATATAGGACCCCTATCGGCAGGACCTCAGCTGCAACGGCGTTGCTCGTGCTCGCCCTCGCGCTGCCCTCGGCTGCCTCGGCCAACCCGCTGCTCAGCGGATATGGAGGTCCCGGTCAGGGAAGTCAGACGCTCATCGGCTCCACGCTGGTCAACTCCTCGGGCGGTGGCTCGTCATCGGGCGCGTCGGGGAGCCCATCGGCCAGCCAACTGACCGTCACGACGTCCAAACAGTCGAAATCGGGCTCCTCGAAGGGCGCCGCCAAGCATTCGCACGGCGCCAACGGAAAGGGCAGCGGGGAAGCTGGGAAGGGCGCACCGACGGCACCCGCCGAAGTCGTTCCGGCGACCAGCCTGGCACGAGTCACGTCGAGCTCGTCCCAGGGCACCCTGGGGCTATCCGGCGGGGACGTTCTTCTCATAGTCTGTGGGCTGACAGCGCTGGTGCTGACGGGTGTCCTGACCCGCCGGCTGACGCGTAGAACGCCCTAGTACCCCGAATCGGCTAAAGGGATGACAGTCAGGACCCGAGAAACCCCGTAGGGGCAGGGAATCGCCACTCTTCATGGACCAACCGAGAATCACCCGCCAGACATCCACCACGCTCCCCCTCCGGACGGAGCTGACGCACGACGCGCCCTGGCCCAGGGCGGCGGCCGATGCTGTCTTCCGCGGGCCCCTTCAGTGGGCGCTGGAGGGGTATGGCTGGGGCGTCGTCCGCCGAACGGTCGACTTCGCGATGCTCTGTCTGGCGATGGTCGCCGCGCTCGGCGGGATCGGGAACGTCTTCAACGCCAGTCCCGGCCAGGCGCCCCTGCTGGCGATGCCCCTGCTCGTCACCGCGCTGTTCCAGCTGCGGGGGATCTACCGGACGCGGCTGCGGGCCCTGGTCCTCGACGGGATCGTGCCCGTCATCAGCGGAGTCTCAGTGGGGGCCATGGCCGTCGCTGTCCTGGGCATGTTTGCCAACGGAGAGGTGCCGAACCAGAGCGACTGGTTGCGGGCATGGCTGTTCTCGCTGATCGCCGTCAGCCTGGGCCGGGCGGCGCTCTCGTACCTTCAGCGCTGGGCCCGTGCCAACCGCCTCGTCGGAAAGCCGGTGCTGATCATGGGTGCCGGGATGGTCGGCGCCCAGGTTGCCCGACGGCTCGAGAGCCATCCCGAGTACGGCCTGACGCCGATCGGCTTCCTCGATGAGGACCCCCGTTCGGTGGCCGAGGTGGGGGGACGGGACGTCCCGGTCCTCGGCACCGTCGAGGACCTCGAAACGACGGTCGAACGGACCGGTGTGAGGCACCTGATCGTCGCGTTCTCCTCCGTTGCCGACGCTCGCGTCAGCCGCCTCATCCAGCACTGCCACGAGCTCGGCGTGGAGGTCTCAGTGGTCCCGCGCATGTTCGACACGATCAACGATCGAGTCGGCTACGACACGGTTGGCGGCCTGCCCCTGCTCTCCTTCAAGGCGGTCGATCCAAAGGGTGTGCAGTTCGCCGTCAAGCACGGCCTGGACCGGGTTCTGGCTCTGACCCTTCTGATCCTGCTGGCCCCGCTGATCGCCCTCATCGCGTTGGCCGTGAGGCTCAGCTCCCCCGGGCCGATCATGTTCACCCAGCGCCGGGTCGGACGCGACGGCAGGATCTTCGACTTCTACAAGTTCCGCTCCATGCGGGCCGCTCCCGGCGATGGCCAGGAGAACCGGGAGGAGACCAGCGCGCTCGACTTCCTGCTCGCCGGCGACATCGCCCCCGGTGGCGTTGAGGGCGCCGACCGCCGCACCAAGGTCGGCCGGTTCCTGCGCCGGTCCTCGCTGGACGAGCTGCCTCAGCTTCTCAACGTCCTCCGGGGCGACATGAGCCTGGTTGGCCCCCGTCCCGAGCGGCCGGAGTTCGTGGAGCTGTTCCGCCAGGACATCGTCCGCTACGGCGATCGTCACCGCGTCAAGTCGGGCATCACCGGCTGGGCCCAGGTTCACGGCCTTCGCGGTCAGACCTCGCTGGCCGAGCGGGTCGAGTGGGACAACTACTACATCGCCAACTGGTCGCTGGGCCTGGACCTTAAGATCCTGGCCCTGACAGTCCTGGCGCTGTTCCGCCACGCCGAGTAGGCGCTCAGCTCAGATGCTTCGCTGGGTGGCCCGGCCGGGGCCCATCCAGTACTGGAACACCCGCACCCGCAGGCCGCTGGTCCCGAGGACCGACGGAAGGCTGACGGTGAAGCGGTTGAACCGGTTCAGCGTGAACAGCGCCCTGAAGCGGAGGGTCGAGCCCTGGAAGACTTCGAGCTGCATGAAGTCGCCGACAGGGCCGGATCCGCTGGCCACGACGTGCGAGTCGCTGCGGCGCAGGTTGAGGCTGACGGCGCTGATGCTGCCGAAGGGGGAGGCCAGGGCACGGGACAGGCCGGCGAATGCGGGCTTGCGAAGGCCGTGTTCGGACAGAAGGCCGAAGTCTTCGCTGCGAGAGTCCTCGAGCTTGTAGACGACCGCCGCCGCCACATAGGGGACACGAGCCAGCGAACGGAAGGTGTTGGTCAGGTTGAGCGCCTGTGTCGCCCGGGTGACAGAGCCCTGTTCCTGCTGGGAGTGGTGGCGCGGCCAGCAGCTGGTCCAGCCGAACTCATCGAGCCAGAGCGGCTTGTTGTCGCCGTTTGCCACCTGGACCTGGTGGATCGAGCGGACCGAAGCCAGGGTCAGGTTGTAGTAGTGGACGGACAGCCCGTCGTAGAAGCCCTTGATCCCGGCTGCGTAGAGGGCCTTCAGGAAGAGGCCGTTCGAGCCGGTCAGGGACCCGCCCAGAACGGTCACCGAAGGGTCGGCCTGCTTGATCGCGGGATAGGCGGCGCGGAGCAGAGCTGTGTAGCGAGCGATCTTGTCGGGGCCCGCAAAATAGGCTTCGTTGACCTGATCGGGCTCGCTCCAGACCTCGAGCGCAGCCAGGCCGCTGCCATAACGACGGGCCAGGAACGCGACGATCGCCGCGTAGGTGGCGGTATCCCGAGGCGGATAGGCGTTCGCCCCGCTGAACGTGTCAGGACGGCATTTGCGCAGGAGCTTCGCCGGTGCCGAGGATGCCCAGCAGGGCGTCCTTTCGACGGTCATGATCACCTTGATGCCAGCCGCTCCAGCGTCTGTCATCAGGCGATCGGTGAAGGCCAGCGCATGTGCGTCGACCCCGCGGCCTTCCCGCGGTTCGAGGGCGGCCCAGGGGATAACGACACGAACGACCCTCGCACGGACGCTCTTTGCGACCGCGATCGAGTGGTCCGCTTCGGGCGGCGTCGAGCTGTAGCCGAGGCCGATCACGTTCAGTCCGCCCAGGGGCGCTGTCGAGCTCGTGCGGGCTCCCCGGCGTGGCGCGGCGGCCGCGCCCGTGACAAGGCAGACCGCCAGCGCAAGCGCCAGGGCCACCATCAGCGCGGTCCTGTGCTGGCGGATGGGCATCGTCATACGTATCGGACAACGATAGAGACGACTCAAGCGATACTCGCCGGTTCCCCCCAAGTGTCCGGCTAGGCTGTCGGGCGATGTCTCCGACCTGGATGTGGACTCAAGCCGCGATCGTCGTCTTTGTGGTGATCGGGATGATCATCGCGATCACCAAGCTGGCCTAGCCGCTTCGCCGCTTCCAGAACCTAGGCCCGCGCGAACCCCCCACGGGGTTGGGAGGGGCCGCTGGAATCGGCTGATCCGCCAGAACGGCCTGAGGAACCAGCGTTGTGAGCCACTCGGTCAGCGGGCCCATGCCCGCGTGCTCGATCTCCTCCGCGAGACCCGGTGCGCGGCGGACGTCGTCGTGGGCGTCGGAGGTGACGTTGTGAATCAGTCCCTCCCGGGCCATGGCCAGGGCATGCCGGCGAACCTCTCCGCCGAAGCGTCCAACGAGCGAGCCGGCGGTTATCGACATCAGGACGCCCGCTCCCGCCAGCGAGCGCAGGACGTCGTGGTCCTTCTGCAGGGCCGCGCAGCGCTCCGGGTGCGCCAGCACCAGGCGGTGGCCCTGGCGGCGCAGGTCGAGCAGGGTCGCCTCGAGGCCCGGGGCGACCGGGCTGAAGGGTGGCTCGACCAGCAGCCAGGGGCCCCCGCCAAGGCCCAGGAGCGAGAGCTGCTGCGGATCGAGCTCTGGAATGTGGGTGATCGCGATCTCCGCGCCCGGGAGGACGGTGATCGGGATGCCCTCATCGGCGAGGCGCAGGGACAGGTCGGCCACCAGGCCGGCGATCGTCGCGGCATCGTTGTCGTAGGAGGCCGCCACGTGCGGGGTTGCCACCAGCGTGTCGATTCCCGCTGCCGCCGCGGCACGCGCGATGGCCAGCGACCCCTCGATCGTCTTGGGGCCGTCGTCGATGCCCGGCAGGACGTGGCAGTGGAGGTCGATCACCGAGCCACAACCATAGGTGAGGGGGCCCCATGCCCCCGTGAGCGCCCTGCTCAGCCTGGGCTCAGCCGCGGAAGGCAGGGCTGATGACTTCGAGCTTGTCCCACGGCACTGAGTCCAACGTGTCGAAGGGAGCAGGCAGCAGGCTGTTGTAGGGGTTGGCCTTCCCCTGGCTCGTCAACGGTGTCGGATCCTGAGCTGAGAGCGCCACCGCGCCGGCGGTGTTTCCGACGATCATTCCGTAGCGCTGAAGCGCCGTTGCGATAACCAGCCCCGGAGCACTCAGGTGGAGGCTGCTCAGATCGAGGCTGGGATTGAGTCGCAGGCGCGTGCCCTCGGGGATCGCATCCGAGGCGTTCGATGCGCCGTCGGTGCGGTCGGCCGGCCAGACGAATTCGCCGGCCTTCGTGTCGGGGAGCAGAACTTCAAGGGTGTGGTTGATCGCGCCGTGTTCGAGGTCTTCGATGTGGATCTGGCCACCGAGCAACGAGAGCCCCGACGCGCCCGCTCCGAATGGGGCGGGGAATACGCCGTCGCTCGTCATCGCGTCGTCGAGCTCTCCACCCCAGCAGGCAGTCCAATGGCCGGCCTCTTTGACCACCCGCCACAACTCCCAGAGGTGACCCGTCGATGGCTGCCAGACGACAACCTCTTTGTCCGTCCCGGCGGCCGGCAATGCCGAAGCAGGGAGCGGGACCGATTCGATCTGGGCCTGGAAACCGGCAAAGACACCGCCGGGCCGGGGACAGATTGAGCTCTGGCCGATCAGCGCAATCGTCGGCGCGCCGGCGGCGACCGTGTAGACCGGGGTGCTCCATTCCGTCGTATTGATGACCACGTGGCCCTGGTGCGTCGCGAGCTGATGTTGGAAAGCCGCCACGATCGCCGAGGAGGTACCGGCCAACGGGGGGCTGGCGGGAAGCAGCTGGTTGAAGACGCTCGAGGTGGAGAACAGACGCAGGGGTTCCGCAGGCCCTCCGGGCCCCGGGAGCCCTTCTCCGCCGCCTTCGCCTCCGGGCGGTGCCGGTGGGGCCGGCGGCACCACGATCGGCCCCCCTCCGGTTTCGGGCCCGGTGCCGCCACCTCCGACCGGCGGTTTGGATTTGCGGCAGTGGCGTTTGCGCCGGCAGGGGATCTTTGAGTGCTGGTGTGCCGCCCTCTGGCGGCGCGCCGCCCTCTGGCGGCGGGTCCCGCCCGCTCCGTGGCGGGGTCTCGCCGCGGCGTATCCGAGCGTCGCGTGGTTGCTCGTGGCGCTGTTGTTGGGGGCCGGCGCCGAGGACCCCGGGCGTCCGGCCGGCGTTTCAGCTCCGAGCGCGGCGGAAATGCATACTGTGCAGAGGAACAGGCAGCACGCTGCCAGGAGCCCAATCACGCCCGCCCCCCGTGCCAGGGGTTTGCGAGTGCGGCTGGAAGGCTCGGCCAGTGGGCCGTGCTGGAAGTCGCGAGGACCCATCAGGGTCTTGAATCGGCTCTGGTAGCTCATTGGTAAAGGCAGACGTCGGGCTCTGGACTCATCGACTCGATTTTCAGGCGCGCGAAAAACTCCTACCCCGGATCGTTGACACTAATACGGCTTGTGATAGCTCTCGTGAACTTTTATCAACCTGCACCCTCCACTCTCGGCCGTCACCGGAGGGTCGCCCTGCCGACGATGCTCGTCACAATCCTGGCCGCCGCGCTCGCCGTACCGCTCGCCTCGCAGGCAAGGAACACGGGCTGCTACGCAAACGTCTCGGTTGGAGCTCACTCGATTCGCTTCGCCGCTCGTCCTGCCATGTCGCTGGCTCTCGCCGCGGGTCACTACCACCGTCCGCTGAGCATCGCCCAGACCCCGGCGTGCTCCACAGCGGTCACGCCCGGGCGGAGCTACCGTGCCTCGCTGCGCTATCAGAGCTCGACCGGTGCGGTGAAGATCTCGTTCCTGACGCATTCCAAGACCGGTTGGCACCTCTGGTACGCCGCGGCGAAGCAGCTCCCCAAAGCCAAGCGGACCAGGGCATATTCGGTTGAGCTGCGCCCGATCCCGACGGGCGTCGATCGACTGTCGATCGCCCTCACGCTGAGCGCGAAGGGAAGCGTGAAGGCGTCAGCCCTGAGCTTGAGTGCCGTGCCGCTGAAGCCGCCCACGAAGATCGACCCGGTCCTGCCACCCGCGAAGCCGGCGCCTCAGGCGGCGAGCGAAACGCCCGGTCCGGGGAGCTGGCAGGTACTGGAAACGCCCGTCAAAGCAAGATCGGTCCACGCGATCCTGCTGCAGAACGGCAAGCTTCTCGTGATGGCCGGCTCCGGCAACAGCAAGGAAGCCTTCCTGAAAGGCGAATTCAAGTCCTACCTCTATGACCCGCTGACGAACGAATGGAAATCGCTCGTCACGCCCAAGGACGTCTTCTGCTCGGGCCACGTGCAGCTCGCCAACGGGAATGTCCTGATCGTCGGCGGCACGGGCGCCTACCCGCCGCCGACAGAACCCGGTCACCCGCCCAGCACCGAATACAAGGGCCAGAACGCGAGCTGGATCTTCAACATCGAAAAGAACGAATACGAAAAAGTCAAATCGACGCCCGAAAAAGAAGAAGCAAAATCAAAGCTCGAAGAGGGAGAACCCGGCCCGCTGCTCGCCGGGACCTGGTATCCCAGCGCGACCGAGCTTGGCAACGGCGACGTGATCTCCTTCGGCGGCCTCAACGAACACGGCGTCGGCAGCACCAAGACGAACTACTACACCGGCCCCGGCAATCTCGGCAGCGACGGGGACAGCAGCGAAGAATGGGTCGGCTTCGGCAGCTCCAAGGTCCAGCAGACCTATCCCTGGTTCTGGGGGCTCTACCCGACCATGATCCTGACCGCCGACGGCCGGCTCTTCTACGACGGCAGCCATGTCTTCGGCGCCGGTCTGGAGGGCACGGAACAGGCCCCCAGCGGATCCTCCCTTTACGACTTCTACTGCTCCCCGGGGGAAGAATCGATCAAACCGAACCCGAACGCGGTCCTGAAACTCGAAGACGGGCAGTCGGTGACACGGGTCACCGACACTCCCGGCCTTCGCTTCCCCGACCAGCGCGACCAGTCGGCCTCGCTGCTGCTTCCCCCGGCCCAGGAGCAGAAGGTGATGATCATGGGCGGCGGCGAAACCTACTCGCCTGCGCAGTACGCGACCAACACCACGGATGAGATCAAACTCGACGAACCGAGCCCGCACTGGGTCGCCGGCCCCGACCTGCCCGCGGGAACGATGGAAGAAGGCGGCGCGATGGAGCCGATGGGCGCCGGCAAGATGTACGTCTCGGCGGTCGCGCTTCCGAACGGGATGGTGCTCGAGACCGGAGGCTCGCTGATCCCCAGGAGGGAGAACGTCCTCGAGGCGTCGATCTTCAACCCGAAGACGAACTCGTTCACCCCGGTTGCGCATGACCCGGTTGGGCGCGATTACCACTCCGAGGCCCTGCTCCTCCCGGACGGACGGGTCATGACCCTTGGCTCCAACCCCGCCAACTCAAACGGCGAAGAAAGCTTCGAGACGCGCATCTCGATCTACACGCCCTCGTATCTGGCCCAGGGCGCCAGGCCGGTGCTGAACTTCGTTGACGGGCAGGCGAACCAGCTCGAAGGATCGGTCAACCACACCACCCAGTGGGACTACGGGACGGAACACGTTCTGAGCTATGCCTCGACGTCGAAGATCGCCTCAGCCGTGCTCGTCCGGCCAGCCGCCGTGACGCATTCCTCAGATCCAAATCAGCGCGAGGTCAACCTGCCGATCGCGAACGACCAAAACGGGCAGCTCAACGTTGGCCTCCCGTCCAATCCCAACCTGACTCCGCCCGGCTATTACATGGTGTTCCTCGTCGATTCCAACGGTGTCCCCACGGTCGCCAAATGGGTTCACGTGGGGGCTCAGGGAAAGCCGGGACCCTGATCACGGATGAGCGAACTCGACAACAGACATCACCCTGACGGTCCGGAGACGGCATGAGCGTTGCCGTCGGAGCGCCTCCTCGACAGCTCACCCGTGAGAGGCGAGCCGTCGCACGTGAGCAGCCGCGGGCAATCTCGCGGGCCGTCACAGTCGCGCCCTGGGTGCTTCTCGGGCTCTTTCTGGCCGTCGAGCTCGTGATCAGCTCGCTCGAAATCAGGGGGCCCTTCATGGATGAGGGGATCTATGTCGCCGCCGGCTTGAGGACTTTGCAGGGGCATGGGATCAGCGACAACTACATGTCCTGGTTCTCTGGCTCCCTCCTGTGGCCCGTCATTTCGGCGCTCGGCTGGAAGGCGTTCGGTCTGGCCGGAGCCCGCGCGGCGGCGGCCATCTGTGTGACGCTCGGACTGCTCGGGACGATCAAGGCGGCCGGCAACCTGTTCGGCCCGCAGGTGCGGGCTGCCACTGCCCTCGCGGCGGTGACCAGCGGGCCGGTGATCGCCCTCGCGCACCTGGCGGTCTACGACACGTTGGCTGTTGCGGCCGCCGGCTGCTCCTTCTGGACGCTGACCGAGTTCATTCGCCGAGACGATCGTGCCTGGCTGTGTGCCTCCGCGGTCCTCTATGCGCTGGCGGTGCTGGCCAAGTACCCGGTGCTGATGTTCGCCGGGCCGCCGCTCGTGTTTCTGACCGTCGCCACCCGAGGCCCGCGGGCCCGCATGGATCTGGGTGTCTTCGGATTCATCTCCGGAGCTCTTCTACTCATCTTCTTCCTGGCCGACCGGAGCCAGCTCACCGCTTTCGAGTCGTTCCGGGTGAACAACAACCCGAGCTTCAACGTCTCGCACAACCAGATCGCCTACTCCCAGGTCTACCTGACGGCTGTTCCTCTGATTCTCGCCGTGGCCGGTGCAATGGTCATCAGGCGCCGCGGCGTTGCCCTGGCCCTGCTCAGCGGTGTGCTCGGCGCGCCCTTCTACCACATGGTCACGGGCAATCCTTCAGGGGATCAGAAGCACATCGTGTTCGGGCTCCTGTTCATGTTGCCGCTGATCGGGGTGACGATCTGTCTTGCTCTGCAGCGGTGGCGGGCGGCAATCGCGATCCCTGCGCTTTTGGGCCTGATGGCCTTCGGACTGGTCCAGGTGGCGCGGATCGACGAGGGCTGGCCCGACCTTCGCGCGTCAGCCGCCGTGCTCGTCCGGGATGTTCATCCCGGCGAAAAGCTGCTGGCCAACTCCTCCTGGGTGGACGCCGCCTACCTGTACGACCGCGGGCGCATCAACTCTCCATACGACATCTACGACGCATCCCGGGTCGAACAGCTTCACAACCGCGTTGACGTCTGCAGCTTCCAGTGGTTCATCGAAGTCCCAGGTGGTCAGCCATGGCCCGCTTCGATCCGGCGCGCCATGTCCCGGTGTGGAACCTTCCACCGGGTCTACTCGTCGAGTCAGACCATCACCGGGCTCGGCTCCACCCTCGCGTTCGTGACCTACCGCGCCCCGGTGGAAATCTGGCGCAACGCGCCTCCGTCGCCCCTCGCGGGGAGGGTCGTGCCGTGAGCCGGAAAATCATCGACGCCGACTGGCGTGCCCGCCTCGCGGCGATCGCTCTGGTTCTAGCAATGGCCTGGTTCCTGCCGTGGCTGGTGGCGCACCTGGACCTCGCCAGGGCGTGGATCAGCCTGCCGTTCCTCCTGGCAACGGTGGTCGTCTGCGCTGCTTCGCTTGTGTCGGTGATCAACCGCTGGGAGCGAGCCACGCCCGAGCGAGCGCTCGTCCCCGAGGGGCAGGAGCCCGCTGTTGCCGTGATCGTCCCGACCCTGGGCGAGCCACTCGAGTTGCTCGAGAGGACGGTGCGCTCGGTCCTCGAGCAGGACTGGCCGAACGAGCAGCTCTGGGTGCTCGTGAGCGACGATGCCCACGACGCGCGCGTCCGCGAGCTCGTACAGACCCTCGCGCTTGCCTATCCACGGGCGAGCCTCCGCTACCACAGGCCTCCGCGTGCCGGTGACAAGCGGCGGCGGGGAGACGCCAAGGCGGGAAACCTCAACTCGGCGCTGACCAGGCTGCCGAAGCGCATCGAGTACGTGGAGACACGCGACGCTGACGACCTGGTCGGCGATCGCCGGTTCCTACGCGAGACGGTGGGACAGCTTCAGGCCCACGAGCGACTCGCCTTCGTACAGACGGCGAAGGCCGGCGCCGTGTCCCAGCATGACCCGTTCGACAACCAGCAGCCCCACTTCTTCCAGTGCGCCCTGCCTTCGCGGTACGCCGCCAACGCCGTCTTCCCCTGTGGGTCAGGCGTCGTCTGGCGGCGGAGAGCACTGCACGAGATCGGAGATTTCCCGACCTGGAACCTCGTCGAGGATCTCCAATCCGGTCTTGAGGCCCTGCGCCGTGGCTGGGAGGGCTGCTACCTGCCCATCCTCGGTGCGTTCGCCCAACATTCGCCCGAGGACCTCCCCAACTTCATCAAGCAGCGGGGAACCTGGGCTCTCGACACCGTGCGCCTGACGCTGTGGGCGGACAAGCGAGGCCTCAGGCTGCGCCAGCGCCTGCAGTTCTACGAGCTCGGCCTGTTCTACATGCAGGGGCCGGCCACGCTCGTGTTCCTGCTCGCACCGGTCTTCGGGTTCCTGTTTCACGTCTATCCCGTCGTGACCACCACGAGCTCGTTCATCGTCCACTTCTGGCCGTTCGCGGTAGCCCTGGAGTTGTATCTGGCTCTCGTCCACCGCCCGATGTCCTTCGAGCAGCTCTGGCGGGCCCGCCTCGTCTGGGCGGGGCTCTGCTTCGTCTACGCGCGTGCCTGTTTCCTGGCGGTGGCCGGCGGGCGCGACGGCAAGCCGCGCTACCGCGTGACTCGAAAGGAAAATGTCTACGCCTGGCACTGGCAGCAGATCGTTCCCCACGTGGTGCTGCTGACGCTCCTGGTCGGCTCCATGGCCTACTCGCTTCGCACCCACGGCCTGCTCAGCAGCTTCGACGTCGGCTCGGCCTACTGGGCTGTCCTGTACGGGCTGCTCCTGCTCGGATTCGTACGACTCAGCTGGCATGGACTGGACCTGCGGCACGGTGGGATCCAGGACTCCAAGCAGGCTCAGGCGGCGCGAGAGTTCGACTGGAACCATCCTCCCCGTGCACGGCCGGCCGTTGAGCGAGTGAGCCCGTCGCACCTCGCCGCCAGGACGCTGGACCATCAGATAGTCGAGTGGAACGGGGCGGCCCCCGGCTGGAGCGCCGACCCGGCGGGTCACGAGGCCGGATCGATCGTGGGCGTCGCCGCCGAGTCCTAGACGGCGCGTTCGCGGGCGGTTACCGCCAGCAAACCCAGGATCGCCGCGAGAACAACGGCGATCGCGAGGATCGGGACGTTGCCCCCCAGCACGCCTTCAACAGCATCGTGGGGCTGCGATGCCCGCGTCGCAGCTGGGGCTGCCGGCCCCCGCAGCGAGGCTGCGACCGTCCGCATCAGGAGCAACGTGCGTGGGTCGGGAAGGCCCGTCACAGGCAGTCCGTACTTGTGTTGGAAGTAGCGGAGAGCGCCCTTGGTTCGGGGCCCGAACCCACCAAGTGGCTTTGATCCCAGGGGGTAGCCGAGCTGTCCGAACAGACGTTGCGCTTCGACCACCGTCGCCCGCGAAGGTGCGCTTGTGACGGTGGCTGAGGGTGTCGTCCCGAACACCGCCGCGGGGGCTGCCGCGGCGCAGAGCCCGCAGATCGCCGCAATCAGGGCGAGACGCCTGCCGGCCGGGGCCCGCCTCCGGCGCGAATTCCTCCCGTCGGCCGGTGATTCACCGTTTGAAGGCGCTGTGCCCATCGGCAAATGGTACGGACGACGGCGTTCACTGCATAGGCCCGCCAATCGAATTGCTCCGTATATGATCGATCCCGATGTTCAAATCGATCCTGGTTGGAACCGACGGCTCCGAGACGGCCACCGAGGCCGTTCGCCAGGCGGTTTCACTGGCCAAGAGCGTCGGCGCCAAGCTCCAGATCGTCAGTGCCTATGAGCCGGTGTCCTCTCAGCGCCTGGCCGAGGAACGCCGTCAGGCTCCAGAGGACCTGCAATGGACGATCAACCCGCGCGAGGACATCGACGCGACGCTCGCTGCGGCGGCGGAGATCGCGAGCGCCGAAGATGTTCCCGTGGACGTCTATGCCCGCCAGGGCGACCCGGCTGATGCGATCCTCGACGTCGCCGAGGAGCAGGGATCCGATCTCGTCATCGTCGGCAACAAGGGCATGACCGGGGCCAAGCGCTTCCTGTTGGGCTCGGTTCCCAACAAGGTGTCCCACCACGCCCCCTGCTCCGTTCTGATCATCCGCACGACCTGATCTCCCCGGGCTCCCGATAGAGGGCCGTTCTAAGGTGTCCCCGATGGCGCCAGCGATGCCCGTGACGCTGCAGATCAACGTCGCGCCGACGGACCTGCCGCATGCCGTCCACACGCTGCCCCACCAGATGCGCCGCTTCGCGGCCCAGGTGCAGGAGATCATCTTCACCTACGACCTGCACAGGACCGAGCGGGGCGGACGCTTCGCCGAGGGCTGGGAGGAGCGCCGGGGGCCCATGGGCGAGCTGCTCGAGCGGCTCTGCGGCGAACATCCGCACGCACGCGTGGCAGAGGTCGACTACGACCCCGCCCGTATGAGACTTCTCGCCGGCGAGCTGTTCGGCCCCGGCTCGGAGATGCCTGTGAAGGACACCAAGGGAGCCCCCGTCTACCCGTACTTCGACGGCCTCTTCGAGGCTCGCAACGATCACGTCCTGCATCTCGACTCGGACATGATGTTCGGAGGAGGCAGCCCGACCTGGGTGTCCGAGGGATCCGAGTTGCTCGAGGCCCATCAGGAGGTTCTGGCCGTGAACCCCCTGGCGGGGCCGCCGCTGCTCGAGGGCGCCACCCCGACCGTACCCTCGCAGCCGTTCACCCCCGTCGAGGGGGCGATACGTGTTGACACGATGAACACCCGCCTCTATCTCATCGACCGCGCACGGATGCGCCGGCGGATGTTGCCGATGGAGCTGCTCGGGCCGATCAGGCTCGTCAGCCGGGTCAAGGCCAAGCTGCACGGGAACCCGCCATACGGGGCAGCCGAGCTCGTGATGGGCGCGGCGATGCGCCGTGCCGGGCTCTGCCGTGTGGACTTCCCCGGCCGCCCGCCCGGAATGTGGTCGCTTCACCCGCCCTACCGCTCGCCCGAGTTCTATCGCGAGCTGCCCCGCCTCATCGAACAGGTCGAGACGGGCCGTATCCCTGACGCGCAGCGGGGGGATTACGAACTGGGCGACTCGATGCTCGACTGGACCCGCGCCCGCCGGAGAGCCAGGATCAGGCGGATCTGGGCCTGAAGCTCACGATGCGGGCGTTCCCGGGCCGGATCCCGAGAGCTCAAGACCCTCAGGCTCGCCGTCGAGGCTCAGGCCCTCGATCTCGGGCCGGAGGCTGGACGGGAGCAGTCGCAGGATGCGCTGTGCCCGTCCGCCGACGGCGACGAGGGCATCGATCGGGCGCACGTGGAGCTCATTCTCGATAGCCCGGATGGCCGACAGCGGCCCCAGGCGCCCGGTCACCTGATGGGGGATCCTCAGATCGTCCGGGGCACGTTCTGCGATCAGAGCCACATCGGCGCCGCGGGAACGTAGGTCCTCGAGCCACCTGGAGGCCTCTAGGGCAGCCCCGTCACCGGACGCCAGAGCAACGATCTTCAGCGGCCCCACACGGCGTCTGCCGAAGTGCTCGTCCGTGGCCTCGCCGTCCTCGGACTCCGGGTCTCGCCCCGCACCCAACAGGACCCTCACCCACACCAGCGCGTCCGAGCTGACGTCCAGCAGGATCTTCGCGAGCCCGCGCCAGCCATCCCTCCAGCCGCCATCGATCAGCGTCCGATAGCCGAACTTGGCCGCCGGGCGCAGGACGATCCCCTTCAGATAGGCCGCCGGCGATGACGGGCGCGGGACGTGGGCACTCTCCAGGCGGGCATAGCGCCACAGGTCGGCCAGCGCCTCCCCGGGGGTTGCCGCCAGTTCATGCTCGAGATCCCCCTCGAGGATCACCGGTCGCTCGCGCAGCTCGATCCCCTCATGGACCGCCCGCCCCTCGTCGTGGCGGTAGACGCTGCGCCTGAACAGGCGGGAGCGGTAGGAGGGGTACTTCGCCGACGGCCCCAGCGGGCCACCCAGGAAACGGTTTCGCAGCGCGAAGACGGCCATCGCGGCGCCCGCAGGGGGGTCGCTGAGAAGCTCGAGGATGCTCTCCCGCAGCCGCTGGGAGATCCGCTCGTCAGCATCCACCTCGAGGATCCAGTCGGTCGCCGCTGCGTCGATGCCGATGTTGCGCTGGGCGGCGAAGCCGGGCCAGGGGCTCTCGATCACCCGAGCGCCCGCCTCGGTCGCGATCCGGACGGTCGCATCCGTTGACCCGCCGTCCACGACGATGACCTCATCGCAGAAGGCCACGCTTGCCAGCGCCGCAGGGAGGCGCTCCTGCTCGTTCTGAACGATCAGGCATGCCGTGATCGGCTCTCTGGTCTGGAGGCTGTGGTCCGTCACGGGCCCGAAGAAGCCTAGTCCGTGGGGTCGGCGGCAGATTCGGGCCCTCGGGGGCCGTCGCTAAGGTCGCTGGCCTCATGAGCCGACAGGAATCGAGATGAAGATCATCAGCGTGATGACGACCGACTCGAGCGGTGGTGCGGAGTTCGCTGCCCTCGAGATGCTCGAGGCACTCCGCGACCGCGGCCATGAGACGGTGATGCTCAGCGACATGCAGGGCATCGGCCGGGACACCGGCGTGACTGTTCTGCCGATCTCGCTCGGCCCGAAGCTCTCGACGGGCAGCTGGATCGGCCTGGCGGCCCGCTGGCCGGTGCTCCTGGCTCGGCTCCGCAGCGCCCTGCGCGCCCAGGCCCCCTACGACGTGCTGATGGTCCACTACAAGAAGGAGCAGCTGCTGGTCGGATTCCTGCCGCGTGATCTTCGCTCGACGATCGTCTGGGCCGAGTGGGGCCCCGTGCCCTTCCCGATGCGAAAGGGCCTGCCCAAGCTCGCCTATCTCGCCGCCGGGCGCCGCACCCCGCTGGTGATGGCCGTCTCGGAGGGCACCCGCAGATCGGTCACCGAGGTCGGGATCCCGGCCTCCAAGGTGATCGTTGTGCCAAACGTCCTGCGGACCGACGAAATCCGTTTCACCGAGGCGGGGCGCGCACGGGTCCGCTCCGAGCTTCAGATTCCCGCCGACGCCTTCGTGGTGGGATGCATCTCGCGCTTTCACCCGAAGAAGCGAAACGACGTCGTCGTCGAGGCCGTCGAGGCGCTGCAGAACCCCAACGTTCACCTGATCATGGCCGGCGGCGGCGAGACCGAAGCTGAGCTCCGCGAGCTCGCTGCACCCCTGGGCGACCGTGCGCACTTCATCTCCACGCCCGGCTCGGAGGTCCCCGACGTCCTCTCGGCATTCGATGTCTCGGTCTTCTGCCCCAGTCCCACCGAGGGCGCTCCCCGCGCCGTGATCCTGGGGATGCTGGCCTCGCGGCCATGTCTCTCGACCGGCGCCGAGGGCGTCGCCGACATGATCACCCCCGAGTTCGGCGGGATCGCCTCACCCGAGAACGATCCGGCATCGCTTCGCCCCCTGCTCGAACGCTTCCTGTCGGACCCCGGCGAGGGCGAGCGGGCGGGAAGCGCCGCGAGGGCTCACGCCGAGGCGACCTACGCCGCCCCGGTGGTAGCTCAGCGGATCGAGGAGCTCTTTGCCCAGGCGATGGCTGCTGCTTGAGCCTCTGATGACCGTCCCCCGCAGCGCCTATCCTCCCGGCCCCATGCGGCCCTGCTGCCCAGATCGGCGAGGAGTGTCATGAAGCGCGCCGTGATTCTGGCCGGTGGCGAAGGCACCCGGCTGCGTCCCTACACAACGGTCCTGCCCAAGCCGCTGATGCCGATCGGGGACCGGCCGGTTCTCGACATCGTGATCCGCCAGCTCAAGCGCCACGGATTCGAACGGATCACGATCGCCACCGGCTATCTGGCTGAGCTGATCGAGGCGTTCTTCCGTGATGGCGAGGCCTACGGAATCCCGATCGACTACTTCCGCGAGCGCGAGCCGCTCGGCACCGTCGGCGCCCTGGCTCTGATCGAGGACCTCGCCGGGGACGACGTTCTGGTGATGAACGGCGACGTCCTCACCGACATCGACTACGGCGCCCTGCTGGAGCGCCACCGCTCGAGCGACGCGGCTGCCACGATCGCCACCAAGCAGCGTGAGGTCCAGGTGTCACTGGGTGTCCTGCGCTTCGGCGATGGCGAGGACCCGACCCGCCTGACCGGCTACGACGAGAAGCCCACGATCGACTACATCGCCAGCATGGGCGTCTACTGCTTCGCCCCCCGCGCGATCGCCAGGATCGAGCCGGGCGAGCGCCTGGACTTCCCGGACCTCGTTCTGAGGCTGATCGCCGACGGAGAGGTCGTTCGTTCCTGGGCCAGCGACGACTACTGGCTGGACATCGGGCGCCACGACGACTACGAGCAGGCCCAGGAAGAGTTCGAGTCTGTTCGCGAGCGCCTGCTCCCGGGCCTCTAGGCGCGCCTGCCGAGAGGAGCTCGCCGCATCCGGCGGGCCCGGCCGATACTAGGTGGCGACGCTCAGGGCCGCCTTGGCCGCGTCGACCACGAGGTCGACTTCCTCGATGCTCATCGTGGCGCTCAGCGGCAGGGCACAGTGCCGGTCGCCGACCTCGGCCGCGTTCGCCAGCCCGCTGTCGGGCGCGAACCGGCTGTACTCGGTGAAGGTGTGCAGGGCCGGGTACCAGGTCGTCTGGATGCCGGCCGCTTTGAGCTCATCGCGGAAGCCGTCGCGGCTGAAGCGGTCCGGGAGCAGGATCGGGAAGGCGAAATGGGAGGCCCGCTCGACAGCCTCCTCGCCGAAGCACAGCTCGATGCCGGGGATCTCCGCCAGTCGCTCCCGATAGGCCCTTACCGTCGCGCGGCGCGCATCCAGGGACGCGGCGAGGCGTCCCAGCCGGCTCAGGCCGAGAGCCGCTCGGGGCTCGTCCAGGCGGAAGTTGAAGCCGATGTCGACGATGTCATAGGCAGGGTCGTGGCCGCGGTGGCGGTCCCAGGTGGTGCTGGTCATGGCGTGCGAGCGCAGCAGCCGCACCCGCGCGTCCAAGTCGTCGTCAGCGGTCGTGACCATTCCCCCCTCGCCGACACAGAGCTGCTTCTTGGAGAAGAAGCTGAAGGCTCCAAGCTCGCCCACCGTCCCAACCTGGCGGCCCGAGTCGTCGATCCTGGCGCCGATCGCCTGGGCGCAATCCTCGATCAGGATCAGGCCGTGCTCGTCGCACAGCGCCCGCAGCTCCGCGATCCGGGCGGGGTAGCCGCAGAAGTGAACTGCGATCACCGCCTTCGTCCTGGGTGTGATCTTCCGCGCCACGTCCTGGGGGTCGAGGTTGAACTCGTGAGGGCTGATGACGTCGCAGAGCACCGGTTGCGCGCCGGCGTAGCGGGGTCCCGAGGCGCTTGCCACGAACGTGAAGGCCGGCACGATCACCTCGTCACCCGGGCCGATCCCGGCTGCCAGGCAGGCCAGGTGCAGCGCGGCCGTGCCGCTTGAGACGGTCGCGGCATGCGGCGTGCCGACGAACTCGGCAAGACCCGTCTCGAACGCCGCTGTCCGCGGCCCCATCGTCAGCCAGCCCGATTCCAGGCACTCCATCACGGCCTGGACGTCAGGCTCGGAGACCTCGACGGTCGTCAGTGGCACCGCCCACTCCTGCTCGCTCATGACGCGATCGCCTCCGCCAGGGAAGCCACGACACGATCCTGGTCCTCGTAGCTCATGCTGGGATAGAAGGGCAGGGTCAGCTCGGTTCGCGACGCAAGCTCGGTGATCGGAAGCGAGACGTCGGGGAACCTCTCCCGGTAGGCCGTGAAGCGGTGAATCGAGGGGTAGAAGATGCTCGTCTGGATCCCCTGCTCGCGCATCCGCTGGCTGATCTCCGACTGGCGCCCATCCTCCTCGAGCATGATCGGCATCACGTAGCAGGAGGATCCGGCCACGTCGGCGTCGTCGAACGGAACGATCACGCCGTCCAGCTCGCCCAGCAGCCCGCGGTAGCGTAAGGTCAGCTCGCGGC
>CAZFGJ010000023.1:0-24313 GCA_964518445.1 uncultured Solirubrobacteraceae bacterium | reverse complement strand
AGCCGGGCCCCGAGGGCTCGCTCGTGAAGTGGCTGTGGTCGGACACCAACCAGCGCCTGACCCAGCTCGCCATCGACATCGTCGGCCCCGAGGCGCTGACGGTTGGAACCAACTGGAGCTATGAGTGGCTGCGGGCCCGCGGCAACACGATCGAGGGAGGCACCACCGAGGTGCTCAAGAACATCGTGGCCGAGCGCGTCCTTGGTCTTCCCCGCCTCAAGGTGGCCGTCTGATGGATTTCGGGCTCACCGACGACCAGCGCGAAATCCAGCGCACCGCGCGGGAGCTGCTGGCCGAGCGCGCCAAGCCCGAGCGTGTCCGCGAGCACGCCGAGGCGGGAACCAGCGACGAGGTCCTCTGGGGCGAGCTCTGCGAGCTGGGTTGGCCGGGAATCGCCATCGACGAGCAGTTCGGAGGCCAGGGCCTCGGGCAGATCGAGCTCTCGATCCTCTGCGAGGAGCTGGGCCGCGCTCTCGCTCCGGTCCCCTACCTCCCCACGGTCATGGCAGCGGCCGTCATCGAACAGGACGGCACCCCCGAGCAGCGTGAGCGCTGGCTTCCCGGCCTTGCCTCCGGCGAGACGATCGGCGCGCTCGGCGCGGCGGTTGACGGCAACGCCGAGTTCGTCATCGGGGGTGACCAGGCAGACGTCTTCGTCCTTGTCGAACCGGACGGCAGCGGACGCCTGATCAGCCGCGAGCAGGCCGACGTGACCCCCGTCGTCTCGGTCGACCCGACACGCTCGACCGCATCGGTGAGCGCGCCCGACGGCGCCGGTGAGACTCTCGGCGATGGAGCCTGCGCGGGACTGGGCCGCGCCCTCGTCTCGGTCAGCTCTGAGCTTGTGGGAATCTGCGACAGGGCCCTCGGGATGACCGTCGAGTACGTCAAGGACCGCAAGCAGTTCGGCGTCCCCGTGGGCGCCTACCAGGCCGTCTCGCACCGCTGTGCCCAGATGCTCCTGGAAACCGAGAAGGCACGGTCGACGGCGGCCTTCGCCGCCTGGACGGCCGACTCGGACCCGGAGCAGCTCGCCGAGGCCGCCGCGATGGCCAAGGCCTGCGCCTCGACCGCCGGACGTGAGGTCACGGCGAGCGCGATTCAGGCGCACGGCGGCATCGGGTTCACATGGGAGGCCGACCTGCACTGGCTCTACAAGCGCGCGCAGCTCGATGCAGCACTCCTCGGCGGCGCCAAGCGCCACCGGGCCCGACTGGCCGGCATCCTCGCCGACCGCGTCGGCGCCACGACGCCAGCCTGAGCGCCATGACGCCGAGCGGCGTCCGGAAGCTGAGCGCCGCGCAGGCCCGGCGCATCGCCCTGGCGGCCCAGGGCTTCGCAAGGCCGCGACCGACGGGGCGGGTCACAGCCCGCCACATTCGCGGGGTCTTCGGCCACGTCGGGCTGCTGCAGCTGGACTCCGTCAACGTGCTGTCCCGCTCTCACTACCTGCCTCTGTTCTCGCGGCTGGGTCCATATCCGAGCGAGCTGATCGACCGGCTGGCCGTCCACGTCGGACCCGGCCCGGACGGACCGGTGAGCATCGACCCCGACGGTCGTGAGCTGTTCGAGTACTGGGGACACGAAGCTTCACTGCTCCCCGTCGCGCTGCAGCCGCTGCTGCGCTGGCGGATGGCCCGCGCCGATAAGGAGGCCTGGGGATCCATGCGCCGCCTCAGCCGCGAGCGTCCCGAGCTGATCGCCGAGGTGCTCGAGATGGTCCGCGAACGCGGCCCCCTGCGGGCGGGCGACACGGGCCTTTCGCGCCCGCCAGGTCGCGGTGAGATGTGGGACTGGCATGACGGGAAGGTGGCGCTCGAGTACCTGTTCTACAGCGGGCGGATCGCCGCCGCCGGGCGCAAGAACTTCGAGCGCCGCTACGACCTGACCGAGCGAGTCCTCCCGGCCGGAGTGCTCGAAACACCGACCCCCTCGGAGGCGGACGCGCAGCGCGAGCTGTTGCGGATCTCGGCGCGCGCCCTGGGCATCGCAACCGAGCCGGACCTCGGCGACTATTTTCGTCTCCCCCGTGCGGCATCAAAGGCCCGAGTGGCCGAGCTGCTCGAGGCGGGGGAGCTCGAGGCCGTGGAGGTCGAGCGCTGGGACACCCGCGCGTATCTCTCCCCGGGCGCCCACAGGCCCCGGTGGGTTCGCGCTCGCGCTCTGCTCTCCCCGTTCGACTCACTGGTCTGGTCGCGTCCGCGCACGGAGCGCCTGTTCGGGTTCAGATACCGACTCGAGATCTACACCCCGTCTGACAAGCGGGTTCACGGCTACTACGTTCTGCCCTTCCTGCTCGGCGAGGAGATCGTGGCGCGGGTCGATCTGAAGGCCGACCGCAAAGCGGGGCTCCTTCGCGTCCTGGGCGCCTTCCTGGAGGACGGCCAGGATCCACGCAATGTCGCAGAGCAGCTTGCGCAGGAGCTCGACAGCCTGAGGGCATGGCTCTCGCTCGACCGGGTCGCCGTGAGCCCCAACGGGGAGCTCGCAAGGACGCTCGCGAGCATCGGATCCTTCGCAGAGTGACGACCGATCTGGGCCGCCGTGTGTGGAATCCTGTCCGCCGTGGCTGACCATGCGGCGTTTCTCAAAGGCATCAACCTCGGCAAACGCCGACTCTCCAACGATGAGCTGCGGGGCCACATCGAAGCGCTGGGGCTCGACGGCGCAGCGATCTTCCGGGCCAGCGGGAACGTCGTGTTCTCAGACCCCGAGCACCGCACCGAGCGCCAGCTAGAAGAACTGATCGAAGAGGGCCTCGAGCATCGACTCGGCTACGAGGTCGCCACGTTCGTGCGCAACCGCGGCGACCTGCTCGAGATCGCCGGAGCGGAGCCCTTCGACGGCCCCACACGCGACCGGTTGCATGGCAAGCTGCAGGTGGCCCTGCTGGGCAAGCGCCCGGCTGCTGCTGCAGGCAAGAAGGCCCTTGCGCTCGCCGGTGAGGGGGACGCCCTGGCCTTCGGGCGGCGCGAGCTTTTCTGGCTGCCGGCGGGCGGCATGAGTGACTCCTCGCTCGACCTGAAGGGTCTCGAGCGCCTCTTGGGACCGATGACGATTCGGACCATGGGAACGGTTGAGCAGATCGCCGCGAAGCACTTCGCCGACTGATCCCGCTCGCGCTAGGCTCACCCTGGAACCGACTGAGGAGAGGTCCCTTGCCTGAACCGCTGCCACGAGGCCGCAACCCGTTTGATGAGAGCGGCGTAGTCAGAGACGCCGACGGCCGTGCCCACTACATGGGGCGCCCCGACTCGCTGCCCGCGCTGCTGCGCGCGAGCGTCGAGCGCGACGCGAACGCCGTTGGTGTGCTCGAGGTCGGAGGTCCCTCGATCAGCTATGGGGATCTGTGGGACCGCTCCTCCCGGGTCGCCGGCGGCCTGCGCGAGGAGGGCGTGAGCAGGGGCGATCGGGCCGGACTGCGACTCGCCAACGGGATCGACTGGGTTCTGGCCTTCTTCGCCATCCAGATGCTTGGCGCCGTTGTCGTGCCGGTGAACACGCGCTTCACAGAGGATGAGGTCGCCTACGTGCTTGAGGACTCGGGCGCGAGCTACACCTTCGCTCCCGGCTCGGAGCTTCCCGACGGCGACCCGGTGAACGCCGAGACGCTCGCCCCGGATGATCTCGCGGCGATCTTCTACACGTCCGGGACGACCGGCTTCCCCAAGGGCGCGATGACCTCGCATGGGAACTTCCTGACGAACAGCGAGAACGCCCTGCGCTGCAACCCGATCGACCGCTCAGAAGGGCCCGAGATCTCCACGCTCGTCTCGGTCCCCCTGTTCCATGTGACGGGCTGCAACAGCCAGCTGATTCCGTTGCTGGAGCTTGGCGGGCGCATCGAGATCCTCTCGGGCCCGCTGGACTTCGACGGCTTCTTCGAGGCGGTCGGCGAGCACGGCGTCAACCAGATCGTCTCGGTTCCGGCCATCTACCACGCGGTCCTGAACCATCCGCGGTTCGCCGCGCTGGATGTCAGCCGGGTCCGTTGGATCTCCTACGGCGGCGCGCCGATCGCCGAGAGCCTGGTCGAGCGGATCAAGCAGGGATTCCCCTCCGCGCGCGTCGGGAATGGCTTCGGTCTCACCGAGACCTCATCGCTGAGCACCTTCCTCCCCCACGAGGAGGCCGCCGCACATGCCGACTCGGTCGGCTTCGCGATGCCCGTGGTCGACCTGGCGATCGACGAGCCCGACCCGGACACCGGCGTGGGCGAGCTGCTCGTACGGGGTCCCAACGTCGTGCAGGGCTATTGGAACAAGCCAAGCGAGACGGCCGAGACCTTCGTCGACGGGTGGCTGCACACGGGCGACCTCGGCCGAGTGGACGAGGACGGCCTGCTCTACATCGTTGACCGCAAGAAGGACATGATCAATCGCGGCGGTGAGAACGTCTACTCGATCGAGGTCGAAAACGTGCTCGCCGCGGCGCCAGGCGTCGGCGAGGCGGCGGTCGTCGCGGTACCGGACGACATGATGGGCGAGAAGGTCGGAGCGGTGATCGTGGCGAATCCATCGGGCGAGCTCGACCTCCAAGCCGTGCTCGGTCACTGCCGCGCTCACCTGGCCGACTTCAAGGTGCCCCAATACGTAGCCATCCGTGAGGAACCCCTGCCCCGCAATCCCGGCGGCAAGCTGCTCAAGAAGCAGCTCCGCCAGGAGACGCAGTGGGGCGAGGCCCTCCGCTAAGAGAGAGACTCCGAGGAGGAGCCGAATGCCAGACGTACAGACGGTGCAGGGCGCCCTTGACGCGCAGGAGCTGGGCATCGTCCTGGCCCACGAGCATGTTCGCTTCCGCGACGAGGCCGTCGCCGAGAACTGGCCGGGACGCTATGACGAGCAGCTCGAGCTCGACGCCGCCCTCCTCGCCGTGCGAGACGCCAAGGAGCGCGGAGTTCAGACGATCGTCGAGCCCACCGCCATGTTCGGCGGGCGGGACGTCCGCTTCATGAAGCGGGTCTCCGATGAGACCGGCGTCAATCTGATCGCCTGCACGGGGATCTACAGCTACGACTATCTCCCCCACTACTTTGAGAACCGCGACATCGACGTGATGGCCGACCACTTCGTCGAGGACATCGAAAGCGGCATCCAGGGGACCCCTGTTCGCGCGGGCTTCCTGAAGTGCGCGGCGGATGCTGCCGGAGTCACCGAGAACGTCGAGAAGATCCACCGGGCGGTCGCCCGGGCATCGGTCCAGACCGGCGCGCCGATCATGGCTCACTCGATGCCCGCCGTCGCGACGGGCCCGCGCCAGGTGGAGATCTTCGAGGAGGAGGGCGTCGACCTCTCCCGTGTGCAGATCGCCCACTGCGGCGACTCCGAGGACGTCGCCTACATCGAGGGCCTGCTCGCCAAGGGCGTCTACGTGGGCCTGGATCGCTACGGCCTGGAGATGTACCTGCCGATCGACAAGCGCAACGCCACGGCCGCGGAGCTGCTGCGGCGCGGACATGCCGAGCGGCTGACGATCTCCCAGGACTTCTGCGCATCAATCGACTGGTTCCCGCCCGAGGCGGCGGAGATGTTCGAAAACCAGGGAGCGATTCGCAACTGGTCGATGACGCTCGTGTTCGACGAGGTGGTGCCGGCCCTGCGCGAGATGGGCGTGATGGACGACGCGGTCTTCAACACGATCTTCGTCGAGAACCCGCGGCGCTGGCTCGTCGGCTGACGCTCAGGCGGGCGCGACGAGCAGCTCGGGCCCCTCGACACCCTCGACGACCTTGTTGACGGCCGGGTTCGCCGGGTGGGCGCTGAGACGCTCGGTCGGCAGGGCTCCGCACAGCTCGAGCGCTTCGGCGGCGTCGAGGGCGGGGTCGAGCCATGCTCGCTGGGCCTCGGGGTCGGCGAGGATGACTGGCATGCGCCCGTGGATCGCGGAGGCGGTGCGGTTGGGTGTCGAGTCGCAGGTGAGCAGGGAGATCGAGTGGATCCACTCTCCCTCGACCTTGGCCGGCGTCCAGATCGAGGCGAAGGCGAACGGGATGCCGCCGTCCACCTGGAAGTGGAACGGCTGGCGGGGCTCCCCCTTGCGCTCGGGCTTCAGCCACTCGTAGTAGCCGTCGGCGATCTGCAGGGCACGGCGCTGACCCCGGCCGATCAGCCGCCGGTAGGCGGGCTTCTCGGTGACCGTCTCGATCCGCGCGTTGATCATCTTCGCCGAGCTCTTCAGATCGTTCGCCCACGAGGGAACCAGTCCCCAGCGCATCAGCTCGGCTTCCCGCTCGCCCTTGGGCGCGACGATCGCAAGGACCTCTTCGGTCGGTGCGATGTTGTACCTGTGCGTTCCGGCGGTGCCGCCTATCGGCACCCGGAAGCGCTCGTTCAGTTCTTCAGGGCCGGCCGTGTTGGTGTAGCGCCCGCACATGCTCCGAGCATAGATGGGCTCTAGAGCGAGGCCCTGATCTCCTCGAGCATCTGGGGCTCCGTCGGGAGGTCCGCCAGTGATGCCGCCAGGACAGCCGCCTGCTCGACCGTGGCCGTGGCCGACTCCGAGGCCCAGCGGGCAAGCCATCGAAGCGCCCATGCGTCGTACTCCTTGGGGCTCTGCTGGGCGATCAGCGGAAGGAACTGCGCGGCGAGCGCGAGCTCTAGCGGGCGGCCGCGCTCGCTACGCAGTTCTTGGGCAAGGCTCATGGCGTAGCGCAGGTCTCCCCGCTGGAGCGCTCCCTCAAGCTCCGCCGCCGGTCGCCATGGCCTTGGTCCCATACGAACACATGTTCGCACATGAGCAGGGTGTCGTGCTTGGCGCCACGGTCGCCGAGGCCTATCAGCGCTCCATGAGGCGGCTCACGTCGACATCGTCGGCAAAGCGGCAGCGGCGGAAGGTGCATCCAAGAACGAGCACGATGTCCTTCGTCACGGGCCGCGAATGGAACTGGGCGAAGTTCTCGTTGGACCAGACGAAGCTGCAGTCGATCACCGAGTTCTCCGTTCCAATCGGCACGATCGACGCCGGCCCGATGATGTCGCAGTCCTCGAACACCCGCTCCCGCACTGTCCCGTCGGCCTCCATCTCTTTCTTGGGGCAATTCTGGACATCACGTCCCCCTGCCGATCCGGTAGAGCACGTGAGGCGCCAGGGGATGTGATTCCTCAAGTGCTGGGTGCAAGAAGTCCTCCGCGGGATCGCGGTGCATGCCCAGCCGCTCCATGACCGCCCGGGAACGCTGGTTCTCGACGGTCGTATAGGCGACGACCTCCTCAAGGTCCAGCTCGCCGAAGGCCAACTCCAGCGAAGCTGCGGCGGCCTCGCTTGCGATCCCCCTCCCCCACCACTCTTTCGCCAGGCGCCAGCCGATCTCTGTCGCAGGGGCGAACGGAAGCTCGCGGTCGACCTGCGGCCACAGGCCCACGAAGCCCGCCAGCGCGCTCGACTCTCTAACTTCGACCGCCCATGCGCCGAACCCATGCTCGCGAAAGAGGCCATCCATCCGCTCGATCAGAGCATCGGATTCCTTGCGCGAGAGGGTCGCCGGGAAGTACTCCATGACCAGCGGATCCGCGTTCAGCCGGGCGAACGGCTCGGCGTCGGAGGGCTGCCAACGGCGGAGCACCAGGCGCTCGGTGAGCAGCGTCGGGCCCTCTTCTCGATCCGCAGCGGAGCTCATGCGCCGCGCGAGCAGATCAGGGGCGCAGCTTGACCGGCAGCGCCTTGAGTTGGTTGACGAACGGCGATTCGGCGTATGCGTAGGCGCCGTTCATGCTCATCTCGGGGTAGCGCTTGAGCGTCTCCTCGATCATCACCCGGAGCTCCAGACGCGCCAGGGCGGTGCCGAGACAGAAGTGCCTGCCCCCCGCGCCGAAGGCCTGATGGTCGGCTCTGCGGGTGATGTCGAAGCGATCGGGGTCCTCAAACCGGCTCTCGTCGCGGTTGGAGGACACGTACCACATGGCCACCCGGTCGCCCTTCTTGATCTGCTGCCCGTGCAGCTCGGTGTCCTTGGTCGCAGTCCGCCCGAAATGGGCGAACGCCGGGAACATCCGCAGTGACTCCTCGACGGCGTCGGGCACCAGCTCAGGGTCTTCGACGAGCATGCGCATCTGCTCGGGGTTTTCCATCAGTGCGCGCATGCCGCTGCAGTAGGTCGCCTTGGTCGAATCGTTGCCGGCGGCCATCAGCAGAAAGAAGCCCATCACGATCTCGTGTTCCTCGAGCTTCTCGCCGTCCACCTCGGCGTTGACGAGCACCGTTGTCAGGTCCTCGGTCGGGTTCTCCCGGCGTTCGGCTATCAGCCGGCCGCAGCGCTCGAAGATCTCAGGGATGTCGCGCTCGACGACCGCCTGCGGGCCGCCGGGGCTGAGGTCCTCATCGCCCGCCGCCAGCGAGGAGTTCATCAGCCTCGCCCAGATTGCGTCGTCCTCCTCGGCGATGCCCATGAAGCTCCCGATCACCCGTGAGACGATCGGCTGTGCGACGTCCTCGACCAGGTCACAGCTGTCGCGACCCTCGAGGCGGTCGAGCACCCCGGCGGCGATAGCCCGGATGGCGTCCTCGTGGGCGGCGATTCGCCGCGGCGTGAAGCCGGCCTGGAAGAGCGCCTTCAGGCGGTCGTGCTTGGGCGGGTCCATGCCGATGAACATCGCCTGGGTCAGCTCGAGCGGGAACACAGCGTTGATGGCCGTGATGCCGGTCGCCGATGAGTAGGTCTCCCAGTCGCGGCTGACCGCGTGGACGTCATCGGCGGTCGTCACCGACCAGTAGCCCGGCGCCTGCGGGTACTCGGTGGCGTGCGAGGTCCAGTGGACCGGACACTGACCTCGGAGCTGAGCGAACAGCTCGTGCGGCGGGCCGTCGGCCCAGTTCTCGCGCTCTCCTACGAGCGCGCTCTCGACATCGCTGCGAACCGAAGCCATCGAGACCTCCCCGATCGTTTCCCCTTGCTGGGAGCGATGTTACTGGCTGGGTGGCCAGGGAGAGCCGTCGACGATCAGCTCCCGCACCGACAGGCGGCCCACCTCGAGCTCACCTATCTCGACGGACTCGAAGGCGGCCTGTCCTGTGCGCATGCCGCCGATCGCCAGACGTCCGATGGCGAGCCTGCCGATGGCCATCGCGCCGATCGCGACGGCTCCACCGGCGATGGCGCCTGCCGAGAAGGCTCCGATCGATGCGGCTCCCACACCCGAGGCGAGCCGGGCTCCGGGGCGCAGGGCCTCAGGAAGAGCCATTGGCCTGCGGGGCCGAGAGCGAGCGCCCGGCGAACTTGAGCATCGAGGAGAGATGGGCTTCGACCGTTTCCAGGTTGTGTTCGCCCGGGTAGATCGCGGCGGTCGCCGTCGCTCCCTCGGCGCGCAGTTTCGCGGCGAAGGGCCTGTCCTCCGAGGGGTCGGCGATCTTGTCCGAGGCCCCGCCGTAGAGGAACGCGTGGAGGCCCAGCTTGGAGATCGTCCGACCGTCAAGGTGCAGCTGGTCTTCGAGGCCGTCGAAGAACCCGAGCCAGCTCTCGACGACGCCGAACCTGTAGGGGTTGTTCAGCGTCAGCTCCATCGCGCCGTAACCGCCCATCGAGAGCCCGGCGATCGCCCGGGCGCTGCGCGCCGGAACCGTCGGGAGCATCCGGTCGATCATCTCCTGGACTTCCAGGACATAGCTTTCGTAGTGGAGGTCGTTGATGTTGCGCCAGTTGTTCGACCCCGGCCCGCCCTGGATCATCACGGCGATCATCGGCCGGATCGTGTGTTTGGCGATCAGGTAGTCGAGCTCGCCCTGGAGTCCGATCTGCAGGAAGGCGGTGGCCGACTGGCTGTTGCCGTGCAGGAGGTAGATGACCGGGTAGCGGGTGCCCGATCCGGCTCTGTAACCCGGCGGCAGGTAGACGTAGAACGAGCCGTGGTGGTGCAGCGCGACCGAGGAGTAGGTGGCTTTCGCTATCGAACTCCCCGAATGGTCTTTGCTGACGGGGATCAGCTTGGCCGAGGGGAGCAGCGCAGCCGGCGCGGAGCTGCGCGTGGCACGGGCGCCGACGGAGTCCGTCGAGAGGCCAAGCGGACGCCGTAGGGCCAGCGCGCCACCGACGAGCACAAGCGCGCTCAACAGGACGGCGATGGCGATCCTCCGGGCCCTCAGCCATGGCGCCGGAAGCGGCGCCGCCGAAGGCACGGCCGGCGCCGGCGGGTGAACCGGAACCCACGACGGCGGAAGCACCTCGGCGGTGGCGACCCTTTGTCCGGGCCAACTCCACTCGCCGAGGCTGTCAAGCCATTCCGCGGTGCGGGGCGTTCGTGCTGAGGGGGGCATTCAGGTGATTGAACGGCCAGCTGGACGGAAACCCAACCCCTGCACGAACCTGCCCAAAGGTGCGCGGCCCTGAATCAGCCGGTGCTCCAGATCTGCCCGGTGTCGCCGAAGCCGAGCGCACGCTTGGTCGCTTCAGTCAGATCGAAATCGCGACCTGCGACGTAGGGGCCGCGGTCGACGACCGGAACTCGCACCGTATTGCCCGCGTAGTGGAGCGTCACGAGCGTTCCGCAGGGGAGCGTCTTGTTGGCCACGCCGAGTGTCGACGAGGTCAACTGCCCACCGCAGGCAAGCCCGCCGCCGCCGCCGTACCAGGAGGCTCCTGCCAGGCGGTAGACGTTCAGCCTGCCCAGGCGCCGGCGGGCCGGACGGGCGTAGGCGTCGCCGACGAAGCGCAGCCGCAGCAGCCGGCTGCCGAGCCGGCGGGGCATGTAGGAGATGCGGAAGCGGCCGCGAGAGCCCGTGTGGGCCAGCGCCAGCGTGTGCCAGCCGTGGCCGGCGAGTGCCTGCAGGCTGACGGCCCGCCCTGCCTGGGCGTCGTGACCACCTTCGAGCAGCTTGCCCGTGACGGTGGTGCGGTGGTTCTCGAGCACGTTCAGCTGCTCGCTGTGAACCTTCAAGGTCGTGTGGGACGGCGTGGCGATGGTCGCCGGCGCCGCAGAGACGACGCCGACCGGCGCCAGTGTCAGCGCAGGTTGAACAGGCGTCGCGGGGACGAACATATGGTGAGGAACCTCCTTGGGGTCCGCCTACGGGGTTAGCTGTCGGGCTCACATCCGCCCCACACGCATCAACGGGACGCGTGTGAGCCGGGCGTTACGGCCGCAGCAGTGGCCGATTCGCCCCGTCCGGACCCGAGACATCCAGGTCCGGCATTGGGTCCCCCGTTCGCCCCCATGGACGGAGGCGACTCGGCAAGTCGAACAATTGTTCGGTCAGGCTAGGAGGAAAAATGAGCCCTATCTGTGACCTCCGTCACACTCCTCCCGCAAGTCCCCGGAACCAGTGGATTTGCAGGCAGTTCTTTAGGAACGTTTTACTGCGGTCAACCTGCGCAGACCTGCGCAAACCTGCTCATGAGACGGCCGCGCTCCCCTCCCACCGCTACCGTGCCTGAGGCGATGACGGGTGCCATGACCAGAGTGCGGCTCTTGATCGACGAGCGCAAATGGATCCTCTGGGTCGCCATCGCGGTGATCCTTGTGGTCGCATGGTTCGTCTTCGTGGCGCTGCTCCCGCACCATGTGGTGAACTCGCTCAAGCACTACGAAGAAACACCCAACGGACTTCGCGAATACCCGCACGGCGCCCAGGAAACGCCCCCGGGCTGAGGAACCTCGGGCGCGGAGAGCCGATCACGCGCATGCTGACCCTGCTGTTCGCAGTTCTCCTGATCCTCGTGGGGCCGTTCATGACGGGCCTCCGCGGCAACCTGGCGACAGCCGGCCTGCTGATCCTCGCGCCCCTGCTGATCGGCGTGCTGGTGCACATCGAAGAACCGGCACGCAGCGACCAGCGCCATCTCGCGGTGGGCCTGGGCCTGATCGCCTCGGGGGTCGCCCTCCTCTCATGGCTGACCGGACGCGCGATACGGGCCGCAAAGGAGCGCGACAGGGGTCCCGGGCCGACGAAGCCGTAGAGCCCTGTAGCGTGCCCGGGACCGTTCGCGGCACCCGTTCCGTTCCCCCCGAAAGGAGTCCAGAATGTCGATGGATCAGAGCAAGCTCGGCCAGGTGGTGGCCGAACAGATGGAGGCGATCGAAGAAGACCACGGCGAAGAGTGCGAAATCGGGGATGTCTGCGTGATCGTGGAGGTGCTCTGCCCCGAGAACTCGACCATCCGCGTGCGCAGCAGCGACCAGCGTCCTCACATCCGCATCGGACTGTTGACCCAGGCCCTTAGGATGGAACTGATCGGCTGACCAGGGCTGCAACGCCTGGCGGCGCAGAATCCGCGACAATCGGGACCATGGCGAACAACGACCGTCTGACAGCGCTCGACTCGACCTTCCTTCACCTCGAGGACCACTCGCCGGCGCACATGCATGTCGCCTCGGTGATGGTCTTCCAGGGCAAGGCTCCAACGCACGACGAATTCGTCGAGCACATCCTCTCCAGGCTGCATCTCGTCCCCCGCTACCGCCAGCGCCTGGCACATGTGCCGCTCGGACAGGGCCGGCCCGTCTGGGCGGACGACCCGCACTTCAACCCGCGGTACCACATCCGCCACACCGCTCTTCCCAAGCCCGCCGACGACTCGGACCTGAAGCGACTGGCCGGGAGGATCTTCTCTCAGCGCCTGGACCGCTCCAAGCCGCTGTGGGAGATCTGGCTGGTCCAGAGCCTGTCGGGAAACCGCTTCGCGGTGGTCGCCAAGACCCACCACGCTCTTGTCGACGGCATCTCGGGTGTGGACATAACGACGGTCCTGTTCGACACGGCCCGCGAACCGGCGGCGCCGACCGCTCCTCCGACTCCCTGGAGCGCCAAGCCGCTGCCCGGGCCGGCCAAGCTCCTGGGCGAGGCGCTGCTCGAGCGCACGACCGTCCCGAACGAGATGGTCCGTGGCGCACGGGCGCTGCTCAGGGCCCCCCGGCGGGCCGCCTCGCAGGTTCGCGACGGCCTCGTCAGCATCGGGGCCACGACGATCGCCGGGATCAGCGCTCCCGCTCCGCCGAGTCCCTTCAACGTGGACATCGGGCCGCACCGGCGCTACACGTTCCTGGATGCCGACCTCGACCGCTTCAAAGCGATCAAGAACTCGCTTGGCGGGACGCTCAACGACGCGGTCCTCACCTCGGTGACGCTCGCCCTCGGCCGGTACCTGCGGCGGGAGGGCGTCGACACGAGCGACCTGGTCCTGAAGGCGATGGTCCCGGTCTCGGTGCGGAGCAAGGAGCAGCGCGGAGCGCTGGGCAACCAGGTCGCCGCGATGTGGGCTCCCCTGCCCGTCGGGATCGAGAACCCGGCCGAGTGCCTGAGCACCGTGGCGGCCTCGATGGAGGACCTGAAGAAGTCCGGGCAGGCGGTCGGCGCGCAGGTGCTGACGAACCTCGCCGGCTTCGCTCCCCCGACGATCCTCAGCCAGGCCGCGAGGCTGCAGGCCCGCCAGCAGTTCTTCAACCTCGTCGTGACGAACGTCCCCGGGCCGCAGTTCCCCCTCTACCTGCTGGGACGCCAGCTCGAAGTCCTCTATCCGGTCGTGCCCCTGGCACAGCGCCAGGCTCTGGGCATCGCCGTCATGAGCTACGACGGGCATCTCGGCTTCGGCCTGCTGGGCGACTACGACTCGCTCCCCAAGCTGGATGCGATCGCCGAGGACCTCAAGTGGGCAATCGCCTCGCTCTACCGCGCGGCGGGACTCAGTCCGACGAGCAAACGGGCGGCGGCCAAAAAAACCAAACGGGCCGCCTCCGGCGGTTCGAGCGGCTCACGCTCCACGGGACGCACCCGCAAGCCCGCCAGCGCAGGCTGACGGCCGCTCTCAGCCGAACACGGTCTCGGTAATCCAGCTCGACAGGGCCTGGCCGATCTCATCGGCGCTGTCCTCCTGGATGAAGTGCAGGCCCGGAACGGTCACCTCGGTCTGGTTGGGCCAGGAACGGCAGAACTCCCGCTGCTCACCGATCAGGATCGATCCCGGCTCAGCATTGACGAACAGCTTGGGCAGCTGTGCCCCGGAGAGCCACCGGGCATAGTCAGCGACGATCTCGACGACCTCAGGCGGCTCCCCCGCGATTGGGATCTGGCGCGGCCAGCTGAGGGTCGGTCGCCGGTCCTCGCCCGGCTCGGCGAAGGGCCTGCGGTACTCGGCCATCTCATCGGCCGACAGCTCGCGGATGATCGAGGCGGGCAGGATCGCCTCGACGAAGAGGTTCTTCTCCAGGATCATCTCCTCGCCGGCCTCCGAGCGCATCCCCTGGAAGATCCCCCGGGCGCTCTCGGGCCACTGCTCCCAGGTGAGCGGCCTGACGATCCCCTCCATGTAGGCGATCCCGGCGACCCGGTCACGGTTGCGGTTGGCCCAGTCGAACCCGAGCGCCGAGCCCCAGTCATGGAGGACCAGCGTGACCCGGTCACCGATATCGAGCTGCTCGAGCAGCCCGTCCAGATACCGGCGGTGCTCGACGAAGGTGTAGCGCTCGGGCCCGGAGTCGGGGAGCTTCTCGGAGTCACCCTGCCCGATCAGGTCGGGCGCGATGCAGCGCCCCTGCTCGGAGATGTGCGGGAGGACGTTCCTCCACAGGTAGGAGGACGTAGGGTTGCCGTGGAGGAGAAGGATCGTCTCCCCCTCCCCCGCTTCGTGGAAGGCCATCCGGCGCCCCTCGACCGTCAGAAACGACTTGCTGAGCGGCGCCGTGATCACGGGGCCGGACTCTATTGACTGCGGCGAGCGCCGCGGCTTGCCGGTGGGGTCTCTCCCGCCCTGGATACGATCGGGCCATGCGCCTCGCCCTCTGCCAGATGAACGCAACCGTCGGCGACATCGCGGGCAACGCCCGGCGCATCTCCGAGGGCATTCGTGACGCTCGCCTGGCGGGAGCCGATCTGGTCCTGTTCGGAGAGCTTGCGCTGACCGGCTATCCGCCCGAGGATCTCCTGCTCAAGGAGCATTTCCTGGCCGACGCCCGCGCCGCTCTGGACGGGCTGGCCGGAGAGTCGCAGGGAATCGTGGCCATCGTGGGGTTCCCCGAGCGGGCCGAGGACGTGTTCAACTCGGCGGCCGTGCTGGCCGGGGGAACCGTTCACGCGGTCTACCGCAAGGTCTACCTGCCGAACTACGGCGTCTTCGACGAGCAGCGCTACTTCCAGGCCGGCCAGGCGGGCGCCGTCATCGACATCGGCGCGGAGCGGATCGGGCTGACCATCTGCGAGGACATCTGGGAGCCCGGCCCTCCGGCCAGCGAGGAGGCCCTCGCGGGAGCCGGCCTGATCATCAACATCTCGGCCTCTCCCTACCACGCCGGCAAGGGCGCCGAGCGGGAGCGGATGTTCGCCCAGCGAGCCCGGGACAACCTTGCCTGTGTTGCATTCTGTGGGCTCGTCGGGGGTCAGGACGAGCTCGTGTTCGACGGGCATTCCTGCGTGATCGACCACAACGGCGCGACGATCGCCCGCGCGGCCCAGTTTCGCGAGCAGCTTCTGGTTGCCGAGGTGGACATCGCCGCGGCGTCCGCCGCGAGGCTGCGAGACGCGAGTCACCGCCCGGCCGCCCGACGGGCAGGGAATCCCGTGACGGTGCTGCCCCCCTTGCCTCCCGGCGCGCCGAGGACCGACGCCGTGACCCCCGCGCTCACGGGAGCCCTGGCCCCGGTCGAGGCCGAGGTCTACGCCGCCCTGACGCTGGGCCTTCACGACTACGTCGAGAAGAACGGCTTCCGCCACGTCGTCCTGGGGCTCTCCGGCGGAATCGACTCGGCCCTTGTCGCCTGCGTCGCCGCGGACGCCCTGGGCGCCGGGCGGGTCTCGGTGACGATCATGCCCTCCCCATACTCCTCCGGCGAGACCCAGCAGGATGCTCGGGACCTGGCAGGGGCACTGGGTGTCGAGGTGCACGAGCTCCCGATCGCCGAGGCGATGGACGCCTACACGGCGACCCTGGCGGAGTCCTTCGCCGGGCGCGATGCCGATCTGACGGAGGAGAACCTGCAGGCCCGCATTCGAGGGAACCTGCTGATGGCGCTGTCCAACAAGTTCGGCTGGCTGGTCCTGACGACGGGGAACAAGTCGGAGATGTCGGTCGGCTACACGACCCTCTACGGCGATCTGGCCGGCGGCTTCGCGGTGATCAAGGATGTGCCGAAGACGATCGTCTACCGCCTCTGCGCCTGGCGCAACTCGGGCGCCGGAGCCGTCGACCCCACGACGGGAGTTGCGCGCAGCGAGGCGCCGATCCCGGCTTCGATCATCGATCGTGCCCCGTCGGCCGAGCTGCGCCCGGACCAGCGCGACGAGGACTCCCTGCCGCCCTATGAGATCCTCGACAGGATCCTCGAGGGCTACGTCGAGCTGGACCTGAGCCGCGAGCAGCTGATCGCGCAGGGACTGCCGGAGGACGATGTCGACCACGCGATCCGCCTTGTCGACCTGGCCGAGTACAAGCGCCGTCAGGCTCCCCCGGGAATCAAGATCTCGGCCCGCGCCTTCGGGCGCGACCGGCGGATGCCGATCACCAACCGCTACCGCGGCTGACCTCCCCGCCCGGACGAGCCGAGGGCCTCACGGCTACCCTGCGTCGGTGCGTCTCGCCGCCCTACCTCTCGCCGGCCTCTGCGCGCTCCTGCTCGCAGGCTGCGGGGACACCCTTCAGGACCGGCCGATCCCTCACCCCATCCTCGAGGTGATGGTCATCGCGCCGTATCCCGTCTACTGGGTCGGGGGGAGTTTCCAGGGCCTGCAGATCACCGAAGGGGTCAAGGACCCGAGCGGCGCCTTCGGACTGTCCTACGGCGACTGCGTCAACGGCGGGCAGGGCACCTGCACCCCGCCCCTGAGGATCATCACCTCGCCCGACAACAGCTTCGTCCCCGGAGGCGCGACTCCGTCGAGCCTTGCCACGATCCGCGGCGTCAAGGCCCGCGTCAGCGAATCGGGAAGGACGATCGCGATCCCAACGGGCGGAGTCGTGGTCAACATCTTCGCCAAGGACCCTCCCACGGCCGATGCTGCGGCGCGGTCGATCGTGGCGATCAACGCGATCGGCTCCCCGGGTGAACCACTGCCGGCGCGTCTGCCTGACACGGGCTTCGGATCGACGCCGCTTCCCTCGCAGCTGCCCGCGTCGGCGAAACCCCTCAGTTGAGGCGGCGGCCCGGCCCTCAGGCGGCGGGCATCGGGCGCACAGCGATGGTCATGCGGGTGACGGCGCAGGTCCGCTGCTGATCGTCGGTGAACCGCACATCCCAGACCCAGGTGGTGCGCCCGCGGTGAATCCTCGTCGCGACGGCATGAACCGTTCCCTGGGTGATCGGCCGCAGAAAGCTGGTGCTGTTCGACAGGCCCATCGCCATCTCCCCTCCCCCGGCAACCGCCACATGCGTGGCCATCGAGGTGATCGACTCGGCGATCGATGCGTAGATGCCGCCATGAACCAGTCCTGCCGGCTGCTTGACCTCATCGCGCACCGGCAGCTGAGCTCTCACCTCGCCGTCTGAGACGTAGAGCAGTTCGAGGCCGTAGAGGCGGTCGAATCCCTGTATGGCGGCCTGCAGGGCCGCACCGTCCGGAGTGCTCATCGGGCCGCCACGATAGCCTACGTTCCTCTCGCGCCGCCCCTGTCGGCTCGGGCAAGGGGACCGAGAAAGACGACCATGAGCAGATTGGAAGAGCTTCCGCCGGATCAGCGCGCCGCGCTGTCCATATTGCTGCGCCAGCGCAAGACCTACGCCGAGGTCGCAACGATGCTGGGCATCGGCGAGCAGGCCGTCCACGACCGGGCTCACGCCGCTCTGGCCGTCCTGGCCCCCCAGGAGGCACGCGGGCTCAGCCCGGCCATGCGCGAGGAGATCGGCGACTACATGCTCTCCCAGCAGCCGGGCGTCGCCGAGCGGCTGCGGACGCGGACATTGCTCTCCTCGGACCCGCAGGCGTCGCAGTGGGCCCACGCCCTCGCGGCGCAGCTGAACGGCGAGGGCGAACTGCCCGACGTGCCGCCCGCTCCCGCCGCGGCCGCTGCGCCCGCCGGCGAGGCAGCGGCGCCCTACTCGCTGGCTGAGGCGGCGTCCTCCCCCAGCCTCTGGGAGCCACCTGCCACGCGGAGCTCACGGCGTGGCGGTGCGGTTCTCCTGGCAGGGATCCTGGCGGTCGTGATCGTCGTGCTGATCGCGGTGTTCGCCGGGGGCGGCTCCTCGGGCAAACACTCCTCCAAAACCAGCTCCACCGGAACCAGCACGACCCCCAAGGCCGAAGCGCGCTTCCCGCTCAAAGCGCCGCCGGGCAGCGCCAGCACGGGGACCGTCGAGATTCTCAGCGAAGGCGGCAAGCACGCCTTTTACATCCAGGCCGAACACATTCCGGCGACCAAGGGCTTCTTCTATGCGGTCTGGCTCTACAACTCGCCCAAAAGCGCGCTTCCGCTGAGCAAGAGCCCGCCGGTCGGCAAAAGCCACAAGCTGGCCGGCGCGGCGCTGCTGCCCGAAAACGCCGGCGACTACCGCGAAATCCTGCTCACCAAAGAGACCAGCACCCGCCCCAAACACCCCGGGCACGTCGTGCTGCGCGGCCCGTTCAAAATTCCTAACTGAAGCTGAGCAGCTTGCCGGGGTTCATGATCCCGGCCGGGTCGAGCTCCGCCTTGGCGGCGCGCAGCACCCGCAGACCCTCCTCGCCGATCTCCGCTCCCATCCAGGGGGCATGGTCGCGTCCCACGGCGTGGTGGTGGGTGATCGTCCCCCCGCCGCTCACGATCGCATCGGAGGCCGCCCGCTTGACATCCCTCCACTGCTCGATCTCGGCCCCTTCCCGCTGGGGCGCCATGAACGTGAAGTAGAGCGAGGCGCCGCTCTCATAGACGTGGGAGACGTGGCACATCACCAGGCATGGCTCGCCGAGTGAGGAGGCGATCGCGGAGCTCACGAGGCGGTGCAGCTCGCCCAGGTTCGACCACTGGGTGGCCGTCTCGAGCGTCTCGACCATGACGCCCTGCTCGAGCAGCTCATCCCGTAGATAGGGAGCCCCGAATCGTCCCTTGCGCCACGCCTCCCCGGGTGAGGACCCGACAGGCAGCCCGCCGCAGCGGCGGACCAGCTGAAGGGCCCGGCCGCGACGGAAGTTGACCTCGCTCCTCGTCCCCTCGAAGCCCAGGATGGCAAGGCAGCCCCCGGCGTATCCGCGTGCGCCGAGATACGCCCTTCCCAGACGGCCCTTGATGCCCCCGCTGCCGGCGAGGGCGAGCGACATGCGGGTCTCGTTCTCATCGGAGAGCCGCGCCACGTCGGGCAGCACGTGCTCTCCGGCCAGCTCATGGAGTGCTCTGGACCCGGCGGCGAAACTCTCGAAGAAGACGCCCTCGTAGGCGCGCTGCTCCGGGGCGTGGCGGACCCGCAGCGAGACCTCCGTGATCACTCCGAGCGTCCCCTCCGATCCGACCAGCAGCTGACGCAGGCCCGGGCCGGCGGCACTGGCGGGCAGAGGCGGCAACTCGATCTCGCCCGCCGGCGCGGCCAGGCGCAGACCCAGGACCATCTTCTCGATCGACCCGTAGCCGGTCGAGGACTGCCCCGCCGAGCGGGTTGCGGCGCAGCCGCCCAGCGAGACGTACTCGAAGGACTGCGGGAAATGGCCCAGCGTCAGGCCCTCGGGTGCCAACAGCCGCTCGAGCGCCGGCCCGCGCATGCCGGCGCCGACCGTGACTGTGGCCGACTCGCGGTCAAGCTTCAGAATCTCTCCCATCCGCGCCAGGTCCAGGGCCAGGACGGCCTGATGCTCGCCCCTCAGGGGTGCCACCCCGCCGACGACGCTCGTCCCCCCGCCGAATGGCACCACCGCGACGGAGCGGGCGGCGCAGAGCTCGAGGACCGCCATGACCTGCCTGTGATCAGCGGGATACACGACCACGTCCGGCGCCCCCTCGGGCTCCCCCGCGCGGAGCCGGACGAGGTCGGGATAGCCCTTTCCGGCTGCGTGCAGGACGCGCTGGCGGCGCTCCTCAGAGACGTGCTGAGAGCCGCAGATCGCCTCGAGCTCCGCACGAACCGTCTCGGTGAGCCCGCTCGGCTCGAGCGCCACATCCTCGAGTGTCACGGGCGGGCGTGGCGCCTCGGCGGTGCCGATGTTCTCGCGGAGGAACTCCAGTGCGTGCTCGGGCAGGCTTCCGGCGTGCTCCTGCTCGCCCCATCCCCACCAGCGCATCTCTGGGACGGGCTCAGACACTGATCCGCTCCAGTCCGTCCAGGGCCTCGTCGAGGGTCGCGGTGGCTGCCTTGCGGACAAGCCTGGAGCCCCAGCTGAGGTTGGCGACCTTGAAACGACGCTTCCTGAACGGGTATCCGAAGCCTGCGCTCTCGCTTGGCTGGACGGCCCGGCCTCCGCTCATCTGCTGGCGCAGCTCGATCGTCACCTCGGTGACGGCCTCCACGCCATGCGGGACCAGCTGCACCTGGGTCTCCGAGGAGGCCAGGACGGCCGCGAAGGGCGTGCCCTCGACGATCTGCTGCCAGCTGATCGTCCGAGCGTCCTGATCGACGGCGAGCAGCTCGAAGTCGGCCCGGACGGTCTTTCCCTTCTTGGTTCTCATGACCTCTGTGAAGGCTCCGTCGTGGACGTCCTCGATGCGCTCGACCCTGGGCCACCAGCGGGGCAGGTGGTGCGGGTCCGAGACGACCGTCCAGAGATCCTCGGCCGGCGCGGCGATCCTGCGGCTGACGCGAGCGGTCGGCATCGCTGGCGAAGCTTAGGACTCATAGCGCAGCAGGGCGTGGACCTCATGCGGCTCGAGCCGGGCACGGCCCTCCAGAAAGGCCAGCTCGATCAGGAAGCTGCAGGACGCGACAGTGCCGTCGAGCTGTTCCACCAGCTCGCAGAGTGCGCTTGCCGTCCCACCGGTGGCCAGGAGATCGTCGTGGACCAGGACCCTCGCCCCGCTGGCGAGCGCGTCGGAGTGCAGCTCCAGCTGGCCCGAGCCGTACTCGAGCAGGTACTCGGCGCTGACGGTCTCGTAGGGCAGCCTGCCGGGCTTGCGGGCGAGCACGAAGCCGGCACCCAGCTCGAGGGCCAGGGCCGGTCCCAGCAGGAACCCCCGCGCCTCCGCGGCCACCACACGGTCGATCTCCAGCGGCCGGGCCATCTCGGCGAGAGCCTCCACGGCGACCCGCAGGGCTTTCGCGTCGGCCATCAGGGGCGTCAGGTCCTTGAAGTTGATCCCCTGCTTGGGGAAGTCCGGGATGTCCCGGATCAGCCGGCGCAGCTCGTCCATCAGCGGACGATCTTGCGCAGGTCCCTGATCAGCAGCAGGTGCTTTAGGTGGGTTGCGACGGCCGCGAGGTTCTCCAGCGCGTCGACAGCCTCTTTGCGGCGCTCCGGGTTGCGAGAGCGCAGTGCCGGCGCCAGGATCTGCTGCAGGAGGTTGGCCTCGCGGTCGGCAGAGGAGCGGAACACGCGCAGGTTGCGCCCCCCGACGCCGTAGCGGGCCAGCTCGGCCACCGCGGCGATGATCTCCCGCTCGGTCTCGTCGAAGTAGCGGACTCCCCCGCGCATCTCGCCCTTGACGACGCCGTACTCTTCGAGCTCCTTGACCAGCTTGGCCTCGGCCTTGGTCTCCTCGAGGACTTCCTCCAGCGAGTAGAGCGCTCCGGTCGCTTCCCGGACGCTGACGCTGGGACGCCAGGTGCGCTGGCCGTCACGGCCTCCCGCGCGTCCGGGCACAGGCGGGGCAGCGTCACCCGAGCGTCCCGCGGCGAGCTCCTGGCGAATCACCCGCAGCGGCAGGAACTCGTCCCGCTGCATGCGCAGGATCGTCCGCAGCCGGGCGACGTCACCGGGCGTATAGAGCCTGTAGCCACCCGGGGTTCGCCTGGGCGTGAGCAATTTCTGGTCCTCGAGATAGCGGATCTTCGAGATCGAGATGTCAGGGAATTCCTGTGCCAGCGCCTTGCAGACGGCGCCGATGGTGAGCGACTTCTGGCGCTTGCCCAGCTCGGGTGCCTGCGCGGCCAGCTCGACTTCGAGCTGTTCGGCGTCGCTCCCTGGTGCCTGGGTCGCCATCAGCGGGAGTGGAACGTCAGCTTGTACTTGCCGATCTGCAACTCGTCGGCCTCCTCGAGCCGCTGTGACTCGATCCTCGAACGGTTCACATAGGTCCCATTCAGCGAGCCGCAGTCGTCGAGGTACCAGTCCTCGCCTCGGCGGATCAGCAATGCGTGGTCGCGGGAGACGGTCACATCATCGAGAAAGACCTCGGAGTCGGGACGGCGCCCGATGCTCATCCGCTCGCCCTCGACGGCGAAGCTCTCGCCCACACGACCGCCCCCGGCGCGGATCACCAGGGCCGGGCCCCGGGCCGTCACCTCGTCGATCTCGACGGGGACAAGCTCGCCCGTCTCGTCGATCCGGTAGGTGGCCGTGACGGGCTCGCCCGTCGGGGTTGCGGCCTCGCCGCGCTCGAGCAGAGCGCCGCAGCGCTGGCAGTAGTTGGCGCCCTCCCCGTTGAGGAAGCCGCACTCGGTGCAGTGGAGGGCCACCGTCGCTCAGCCTCGAACGCCGCGCTGATCGGGCGAGATGGTGCCTATCGGTGCTCGGCCAGCCACGAGCCGGCCCTCACTCCGGGCTCTCGGGCTGGTGCTGGGTGAGGATGTCCGTCAGTCGCTGGACGTCGTCGCCGGTGATCGTGATCTGTCCGCCGTTGTGCTGGCTGCGAAGCCGGTTTACAAGCTCGGCACGGAGAATGTCGATCTTGCCGTGCAGGATCCGGCGTTTGTAGGAGATCTCCGTCTCCTCCTCGGTCAGCTGGCGGATCACATCCTTGAGTTCGAGATCCGACAACGAGCCAAGGTCGGGGAACGTCTCGTCCATATGCCCTCTCTCCGGTGGCGACTCGGGCCGGATTCGACCCCGTTCAGGTGCCGGATCTGGCACCAGGGCCGCGATTATAGACCAAAAGGTTCAGGCTGAGCTTGAGGCTAGGCCGACCGCTGCTCGCCCAGCTGGCGCAGCCCGCTTTGGGCATAGAGAAAGGTCGCCAGGAGGGCAAGGGCCAAGCCCACGTAGAGCAGCACCTCGGCCAGGGTGCGCCAGCCCACCATCGAGAAGAACAGCGAGGCCATCACCGGCGCGACCGCCAGCCGACCGGGCCAGTTGATGGCCAGGTCGACCCCACGGCTCAATCCGTAGCGGCCGATGGCAAGCATGGCGAGCTCCCGCAGAGCCAGCACCGCAAGGGCCCAGCGCGGGAGCAGTTCGAAGTCCCATGCGACCACAACTCCGCTGACGATCAGAAGGCGGTCGGTGATCGGGTCCATCAGCGCGCCAAGGCGGCTGTACTGCCTTGTCACCCGGGCCGCGATTCCGTCGGCATAGTCACCCCAGGCGATCACCGCGAACAGGATCGCCGCCAGCGTGTCTTCTCCGTCGCTGCTCGACAGGGCCACCGCCAGGAAGACCGGGATCAGCGCGAGGCGCAGGAAGCCGATCGCATTGGGGATCGTCCACGGCCGCAGAGGCTCCCCCGCCTGGGTCTGTGGAGGGGGCGGACCGGAGCGGTCCAGTCCGAACAGCCGGGTGAACGTCAGGCGGCGGGCGCCGCCGGCCACCTCGGGGCGCTCTAGGGGAGGCTCGACCACAGCTCGTCCAGGGCGCGAAGCAGCGCCTCGGGCTCGCCTCCCAGGGCCAGCGGAGGCGCCTGCTCGCGCCCACGGCGCTGCTGCACCTCGATCTCCCCCGACTCGAGCGACTTGCGCCCGACGGTCAACCGGATCGGGCATCCCAGGAGCTCGGCGTCGGCGAACTTCTCACCGGGGCCGAGGTCCCGGTCGTCATAGATGACCTCGAAGTGGCTGCCGGCAAGCGTCTCGTAGATCCCGTCAGCCGCCTCTCGCTCCGGCGTGCCGGGCTTGCCGAGGCTGACAAGGTGAATGTCGAACGGCGCCAGCGCCCGCGGCCAGGAGATCCCCTTCTCGTCGGCGTACTGCTCCACGGCGGCGGCCACGATCCGCGCGGGCCCGATGCCATAGGACCCCATCCAGATCGGCTGCTCGCTGCCGGTCTCATCCAGGAAGCTCGCGCCCAGCGGCACGGAGTAGCGGGTGCCGAGCTTGAAGATGTTCCCTACCTCGATCGCCGGCTCGATCGTCACCGGCACACCACCGACCGTGTCGCCCGGGCAGACCTCTCGAATGTCGGCCTCGGTGAAGTAGAAGTCGCGTCCCGGGACGACCCCCTTGAGATGCTCATCGGGGCGGTTCGCACCGGCGACATAGCCGCCCTCGGGCCCCGAGGCGACAGCGCTGTCGAGCAGGACCTCGACAGCGCTCAGACCGACCGGCCCGATGAACCCGGGCGGCCCGATTGCCTGTTCGATCTCGGCGGCCTGGGCGGGACGGCTGGGCGCCTGCAACGCGTTGGCGAGCTTGATCTC
>CAZFGJ010000022.1:14592-24973 GCA_964518445.1 uncultured Solirubrobacteraceae bacterium | reverse complement strand
CGGCGGCCTGCTGGCGCGGGAGGCGCTCGCCGCCGGGGCGCCGATAGACGAGCTCGCGATCTGGGGCGCCCCGGCCTCCGGCAAGGCCTTCGCGCGGGAGACGCGGGCCTTCTCGCGGATGCAGGCGTGGAGCGGGGAGGAGGCCGAGGCCGGCGCCCTGCCCGAGGGCTGGCTGGAGGCCGGGGGGTTCGTCCTCAGCGCCGAGACGCTGGCGGAGCTGAAGGCGATCGGCTCCGAGCTGGCGCCGGGGCCGCGGCTGCGGCGGGCGCTGCTGCTGGGGCGCGACGGCATCGCCGTCGACGGGGAGCTGCGGACGGGCCTGGAGGCGGCCGGGGTCGAGGTCGCCGAGGACTCCGGCGAGGGCTGGGCGGACCTGATCTCCCACGCCGAGCGGACCAAGCTCTCGCCACAGATTGCCACTCAGGTCGAGGCCTGGCTGCAGCAGGGCCAGGCGGTCGTCGCCGCAGAGCCCGCGGCGGCCGCGGTCCCGGCCGAGCTGGAGCGGCTGACGTTGTCGGTCGGCGGGCGCGAGCTGCGCGAGCGGGCGCTGCAGCTGCAGCTGCCGTTCGGGCGGGCGTTCGGCATCCTCGCCGAGCCCGCCGGCGAGCCGGCGGGCGACCTCGGCGCGATCTGCCTCAACGCCGGCGCCGTGCGCGAGATCGGCCCCAACCGGATCTGGGTCGAGACGGCGCGGCGCTGGGCCGCCGCCGGGGTGCCGACGCTGCGGCTCGACCTCGAGGGCATCGGCGAGGCCGACGGCGCCGCGCCGGCCGACGTCGCCGGCTTCTACCTGCCCAAGTTCGGGCGCCAGCTGGGGCTGGTGCTGGACCAGCTCGAGCAGCGCGGCGTCGCCCGCCGCTTCCTCCTCGCCGGCCTCTGCGCCAGCGGCTACTGGGCCTTCCAGCGGGCGCTCGACGACCCCCGGGTCGCCACCGCCGTCCTCCTCAACTCCGGCGCCCTGGCCTGGGACCCGGCCCTGGTCGAGCAGCGCGAGGCGCGCAAGATCGGCCGCGCCTCGCAGGGGCATTGGTGGCGGCGGCTGCTGCGCGGCGAGGTTGGCCTGAAGAAGATCTTCGCCCTGGCTCGCTCGCTGCTGCGCGCCGGCGCCGGGGCGCTGCGTCGCCTCCTCTCGGGGCGCAGCGGCTCCCTGCGACAGCGCGTCTACGCCGACCTCGACCGCCTCGGCGAGAGCGGGACGGAGCTGCGCCTGGCCTTCTCCGGGAACGAGTGGCTGGCGACCGAGCTGCGCTCCTACGGCGTCCTCGACCAACTCGCGAGGTGGCCGGCGACGACCGTGACCGAGCTGCCCGGCGAGGACCACACGCTGCGCCCGATCGCTGCCCAGGCCGCCGCCCGCGAGTTCCTCGACGCCGAGCTGGAGCGGCTGCGCCGGGCCGGATCGGGCGCGGCTCAGGCCGCGCCGGCGGCCCGGCAGAAGTAGTCGAGCCAGGGGTCGCGGCCGGCGAACGGCAGCTCCACCTCGACGCCGGCGGTGTCGTAGACCGCGACCACCTCGAGCCCCGCCTCGCGCAGCTGTCCGACCTGGAACTCGGGATCGACGTAGTAGTCGTCGAGCTGGAAGTTGTGGCCGATGCCCTCGACGATGGTCCAGCCGCGCCGCCGCGCCGCCTCGAGGTCGAGCGAGCCGTTGACGGCGCGGATCCGGCGGCCGTAGGGGATGTCGCGCAGGCGGGCGAAGGCCTCGTAGGCGAGCGAGCCCCGGTAGCGCTCGGAGCGGGCCTTCTTGGTCGGCAGCGGCAGCGTCCCCAGCGAGTGCGAGGAGAAGAGGAAGTGGCCGTCGGCCTTCAGCACCCGCCGCACCTCGGCGAGGACCTTGAGGCGGTCCTCGTGGCCGACCGCGTCGATGCCGTTGAAGCTGAAGAGGACGAAGTCGAAGGGCCCCTGGACCGCCGAGAGATCGCGGGCGTCGCCCAGGACCAGCTCCACCCCCGGCCTCTCGCCGAGCAGCTCGCGCGCCCGCGCCAGCATCCGCGGCGAGTAGTCGAGGCCGACGTAGCGGCGGACCAGCGGCGCGAAGGTGTGGCCGGTGCGGCCGGCGCCGATGCCGATGTCGAGCATCTCGAAATCCCCGAGCCGGTCGCCGAGCCGCTCGAGGACGGCGCGCTCGGCGGGCTTCAGGGCGAGGTCGACGTAGGTGTCGGCGGCCCGGTCGAAGATCTCCCGGTTCGAGTCGCTCATTACCCCTGAAGTTGGTAGGCGGCGGCCAGCTCAGGGTCCTTCTCGGCCAGCATTTCCGCCAGCTCGACCATCACCTTGCACTGCTTCCAGGTGGCGTCGTCCTGCATCTTGCCGTCGATCATGTGGACGCCGCGGCCGTCGGGGATCGCCTCGATGACCTTTTTCGCGAAGGCCACCTCGTCGGGGTCGGGTGAGTAGACCTTCTTGGCGATCGCGATCTGGGCCGGGTGCAGGGACCACGCCCCGACGCAGCCCAGCAGGAAGGAGGCCCGGAACTGGGTCTCGCAACCCTCCTCGTCGCGGATGTCCCCGTAGGGGCCGTAGAACGGCAGCGCTCCGACCGACGTGCAGGCATCGACCATGCGGGCGATCGAGTAGTGCCAGGGGTCCTGCTGGTAGCTGGCGCGGGGCGCATCGAGGTTCTCGGGGTCGGGGTCGGCGATCGTGCGGTAGCCGGGGTGCCCTCCGCCGACGCGGGTCGTCTTCATCCGCCGTGACGCTGCGAGGTCGGCCGGGCCGAAGCTCATGCCCTGGATGCGGGGCGAGGCGCAGGCGATCTCCTCCAGGTTGACGACGCCCTGGGCGGTCTCGAGGATCGCGTGGATCAGGATCGGGCGATCCAGGCCGGCCTTCGCCTCGAGCTGGGCCAGCAGGCGGTCGACATAGTGGATGTCCCAGGGGCCCTCGACCTTGGGGATCATCACCACGTCGAGCTTGCTGCCGATCTCGCTCACCAGTTCGGTCAGGTCGTCCAGGACCCAGGGAGAGGCGAGCTCGTTGACCCGTGTCCAGAGGGCCGTGTCGCCCAGGTCCATCTCCCGTCCGACCTTGATCAGCCCGGCGCGCGCCGCGAGCTTGCGGTCGACCGGCACGGCGTCCTCGAGGTTGCCCAGCAGAATGTCGACGGTCGGCGCGATATCGGGCACCTTGGAGACCATCTTCTCGTTTGAGAAGTCCAGGAAATGAATCATCCGGGAAGGCTTGAAGGGGATCTCGCGGATCGGCTCGGGGGCATCGATCGCGAGGGGCTTGAAGAAGTCTCGGGGGTTGCGCAAGTCGGTCTCCTGGGGTCGTCTGGGGCTTGAACGCTACACGCCGTGAGGGCCGAGGGCGGATCGGAATCTCTAGAGTCTGCCCGGCAAACAGCCAAGGAGACCCATGAGCGAGACGCAGACCGTTGAGACCGATCAGGCCGCCCGCGAGGCCAGCGGGGCGCACCCCTATGGCCGTTACCTCGAGGAGTTCGAGGTCGGCGCCGTGTACAAGCACTGGCCCGCCAAGACCGTCACCGAGTCCGACGACCACCTCTTCTGCCTGATCACGATGAACCACCACCCGCTGCACCTCAACGACGTCTACGCCGCCAAATCGCAGCAGGGCCGCAACGTCGTCGTGGGGCCGCTGGTCTACTCGCTCGCACTGGGAATGTCGGTCAGCGACGTGAGCGGCAAGGCGATCGCGAACCTGGCGACCGAAGAGCTCAAGCACCCGGCTCCCGTGTTCCACGGCGACACGCTCTTCTGCGAGTCGGAGGTCCTCGAGAAGAAGGAGTCCCGCTCCAAGCCGGACCGGGGGACCGTCAAGGTCCACACCCGTGTCCTGAACCAGGACGGCGTGCTGGTCGCCGAGTTCAAGCGGCTGGTCCTGGTGCCCCGCCGCGAGCACGGCGAGGCCAGCTGAGGGACCCGCAGGCTGAGGACCGCCGGTCCGGCCAAGGGTCCCTGATCGAGGGATCCTGCGCCGGCCGGCAACATCCGTAGAAACCCGAAATCACATCGTGGGCGGGCCGCTGGCCAGGCCGATCCTCGTACGGTACGCTTTCTTCGCCCGCCCGAGAGGGCGTTTTCTGTTTGCCGAGGACTATTTGCACGGCGAACAAAGGCCGCACAGCGCGCCGCCCCTGCCCGCGAACCGAGGAGTTGTCCGGATCACATGAACACCACCGTTCCCGCACCCACAAAGAACGAGCGCCTTCTTGCCTGGGTGCAGGAGATCGCGGACATGACCGAACCCGACGCGATCCACTGGTGCGACGGCAGCGCCGAGGAGTACGACGAGCTCTGCCAGCGGCTGGTCGACGGCGGCACATTCGAGCGGCTCTCCGACGCCAAGCGCCCGAACTCCTACCTCGCCCTGTCCGACCCGGGCGACGTTGCCCGCGTCGAGGACCGGACCTTCATCTGCTCGCCGACCGAGGCCGAAGCGGGCCCGACCAACAACTGGCGCGACCCGGCCGAGATGCGCGACACCCTGACGGAGCTCTTCAACGGCGCGATGCGGGGCCGGACTATGTACGTGGTGCCCTTCTCGATGGGCCCGCTGGGCTCGGACAAGAGCCACGTCGGCGTCCAGTTGACCGACTCGCCCTACGTCGCCGTGAACATGCGGATCATGACTCGGATGGGCAAGGGCGCCCTCGAGATGCTGGGCGACGGCGAGTTCGTCCCGTGCCTGCACTCCGTGGGAATGCCGCTCGTCGACGGTGCCGCCGATGTGCCCTGGCCCTGCAACGCCGACAACAAGTACATCGTCCACTTCCCCGAGTCCCGCGAGATCTGGTCATACGGCTCCGGCTACGGCGGAAACGCCCTGCTGGGCAAGAAGTGCTTCGCCCTGCGGATCGCCTCCGTGATGGCGCGGGACGAGGGCTGGATGGCCGAGCACATGCTGATCCTCAAGCTGACCTCGCCCGAGGGCGAGACGAAGTACGTGACGGGTGCCTTCCCCAGCGCCTGCGGCAAGACCAACCTGGCCATGCTGATCCCCACGCTCGAGGGTTGGACGGTCGAGACGGTCGGCGATGACATCGCCTGGATGAAGTTCGGCTCGGACGGGCGCCTCTACGCGATCAACCCGGAGGCCGGCTTCTTCGGGGTCGCCACGGGCACGAGCGAGGACACGAACGCGAACGCGATCAGGACGATCGAGCGGAACACGATCTTCACGAACTGCGCCAAGACGGATGACGGAGACATCTGGTGGGAGGGAATGACCCGCGAGAAGCCTGCGCACCTGATCGACTGGCACGGCGAGGACTGGACGCCCGAGACGGGCACCCCCGCGGCGCACCCCAACTCCCGCTTCACGACCCCGGCCGAGCAGGACCCGGCGATCGCGGCGGAGTGGGAGGACCCGATTGGCGTCCCGATCGACGCGATCCTGTTCGGCGGACGCCGCTCGACCACGGTGCCGCTCGTGACCGAGGCGCTCAGCTGGGAGCACGGCGTCTTTCTCGGGGCGACAATGGGCTCGGAGAAGACCGCTGCCGCTGCCGGCACGGTCGGCGAGCTGCGCTTCGACCCGTTCGCGATGCTCCCGTTCTGCGGCTACAACATGGCCGACTACTTCGCCCACTGGCTGAACATCGGCAAGACACCCGGTGCGAAGCTGCCGAAGATCTTCTACGTCAACTGGTTCCGCAAGGACGAGGACGGGAAGTTCCTGTGGCCCGGTTACGGGGAGAACTCCCGCGTGCTGGCCTGGGTCTTCGCTCGCTGCGCCGGTCACGGCGCCGGCGCCGAGACGCCGATCGGCGTGATCCCGCCGGTCGGGCCTGAGGGCATCGACACGCGCGGCGTGGACGTCTCGGACGCCGCGATGGCCGAGTTGCTGCGGGCCGACGTCGAGGAGTGGCGCGGTCAGCTGCCCCAGTTCCACGAGCACTTCGCCCAGTTCGAGAACCTCCCGGATGAGCTCATGGCTCAGCTGAAGGCCCTCGAAGAGCGCCTCGCCTGAGGCGGCCGGGGCAATGCCCGCCGCGGGCATACCCGAGGTCGACCCGCTCAGGCCGCAGAAACGGTTGGCGGAGCTGGCCACAAAAGTCGCGCTGACCAAGCCCGGCACATGGTTCTACTCGCAGGTGGGCGCCAGGATCGACGGGCCCCTGGTGCGGCTGTCCGGCGGACGGATCAGTTCGGTGGCGGGACTCTTCCCGGTGGTCCTGCTCACCGCCCGCGGAGCCCGCAGCGGCATCGAGCGGACAGTCCCGCTGGTCTATTTCACCGACGGCGACGACGTGATCCTGATGGCCTCCAGCTTCGGCAGGCCCAAATATCCCGCCTGGTATCACAACCTCAAGGCCAACCCTGACGCGCGCCTCGAGGCGATGGGCACCGGCGGCGACTACACCGCCACCGAGACCGAGGGGGAGGAGCGAGACCGCCTCTACGCGCTCGCCAAGCAGGTCTACCGCGGCTACGGCATTTACGAGGAGCGCACCGCCGGCATCCGACAGGTGCCCGTGCTGCGCCTGACACCACGGTAATTCTCCCCCGGTTCGCCGGACGAGCCGCTAGAGGTTCGCTGGTCAAGTGAGGCAAGGACGCAGCAAGCGAAGCGTGCGCTAGCACGTGAGCGAAGCGGGGACGCCGCCTCGCGCCGGCCAGCGGGCCTCTAGTCGTGGGGGTGGGACTCGCCTGCGGCCGCCGGCGGACGGGACTCCTCGGCGAGCGAGGTGATCGTCAACAGGCCGCGGGCGGAGGACTCGAGGACCTCGGTGGCCTCCTCGAGTGAGCGAGCGTAGAGCTCGACCAGCAGGTGAACGATGATGCGGGCGTCATCTTCGTGCTTGTGGAAGCGAACGTGGGTGAAGAACTCACGGACCCCATGGTCGCCGAAGGCCGCATAGGAGAGCGCGTCGCCCGCCTCCGGGCCCGAGCAGCTCTCGACATCCTCCGACTCGACGGTGACGGTGCATGAGGCGACCCAGGGGGTGCCCGCGATCATCCTTTCCCAGCGGTCCTCGATCGGCTCGACGCGGCCGTTGCTGAAGCCGAGATGGGGCTGGTCGTGCATGCAGTCCAGGCACTGCACGACCGCCTCTTGGAGCTCATCGACCACTTCGGCCCGCTCGCCGGTGTCGGGGTCGATCTTGTGGATCCCCTCGTAGTGAACCTGTACCTCCAGGTCCTGGGACCAGCAGCGATAGCAACGCAGCCAGCTGCGCGCGCTCGTCTCTGCCATCGAGCCCTCCATGCAGTGCATTGTAGGCGTCGCTGCTGTGAGCCCGGTGCTGCCTGCTCAGGGCGCCCGTCCGCCGGGCGCCCTGAGCAGCCCGTCTCCTATTTCGTCGAGCGCTTGCCCACCTGGGTGGTGAGCGTCACGAGCGGTTCACCGGAGCCGATCGTGTGAGCTTTGACCTTGAAGGACAGCTTGCCCTTCACCAGGCCGCTGACCTTCAGGATCGTGTAGGTCGGACTCGCCGTGGTTGTCACTTTGAGGTGCCGCGGCCTGCGGGCAGCCACCGCAAGGGTCTTGCCGTGGCTCGTGATCTTGAAGTTCGAGATCGTGAAGCTGTCCAGCGGGTTGGCCCATGTCAGAGCGATCTGCAGGGACTTGGTGTTACCGCCGATGGACACGGCATGGGTCTTGGAGGCACCCGCTTTGAGCTTGTCCGTGAACGTCTGCGGTGGTGTCTGGCAGGTGATCGCCGCGCCGATGCTGTTCATCACCGACTGGATCGAGCTGGAGTCGGTCAGCGGGTAGAAGCCGCCGCCCGTTTCCGAGGCGATGGCTTCCAGGCGGGCTTTGTCTTCGGTGGCCCCCAGAGCCGCGCTGAAGCCGATCACGTAGGTCGGGACCTTGTGGGTCAGGTGGCCGTTGTTGAAGGTGCCGACGTTGTGGCCTCCATCGGTCAGGAAGATCCGGGCCTGAGCCCCGGGGTTGTCGTGGTCGGACTGGGCGAAGGCGGCGTTGTAGTCGGTGACGCCGTTGTCCGCCATGATCTTCGTTTCGAGGGCGCTCCCCATCGCGGCCGCGTTCGGGCCCACGGCCTCCGGTGCGAAGACCGTGTCGGCGGCGGGTGGCGGGTTGTAGCCGGGAATTTCTTCCCCGAACGAGATGTTGCCGCCGAACTCGACCGCCCCGAGCGTCGTGGTGGCGGGGAGGGTGCTGATCAGCAGCTTCAGCCCCTTGACCCGGAGGGTGCTGGAATCGGTGACGGCCATCGAGCCCGAGTCATCGATGATCGCCTCGATGTTCGTGGCTGGGACACAGGCGCTGGCATGAGCGACAGGCGTCTGGGCGCCGCTGGCGGGCACGATGGTCACGAGGCCGGTGGCCGCTATCACGGCGACCAGGGGCAGATGTCTACGGGCCTTCATTGGTGACTCCTCCGATGGGGGGCTGTCGAGGTCGAGTTGCCGACAGGCTACCTCCCGCAAGGGCGGCCTCGTGGCCGGCCTGGACAAGAAGGTGACTCGGTGGCCGGCTGGATGACTCAGCCGAATGTGAAGGCGTAGCCCGTCACCCCTGGCGCAAGGCGCAGCGAGAGGTGCCCGCGACGATCGGAGGGCAGCGAGACGAGCGAGTAGAGGCGCTGCCGGCGGACGGTGACGACACCGTTGTGGACATCGGCGCCCGCGTCGGATGCCGAGATCGGATGCCCATCGAGCAGCACCTGGACGCTGCGCGGGCTTTCGTGCGGAGAGCTCAGCACCAGATAGACGTTCTTGGCCTGGAAGGCGACGTCGATCGAGGCGTTCCTCACAGCCACGGCCGGCTGGCCCGAGATGTTCCAGGTGCCTCCGAGGGCGAACTCGTTGAGGGCCAGTTCGCCGGTGTAGGGCCCGCCGTAGTCGTGCGTTCCGCTCTGGGGCTGATGCATCCAGCCTTCCGCCCGCTCCGTGCCGAGATATGTCTCGGGGGTTGCCTGGTGTGATGGCACGATCACCCCGGTCGCGTGACCCCGCCCACCGAGCTGGTGGCCAGCTTCGGCGAGCAGCGCTCGGATCGCCGTTTCGGTCTTGTCGTAGTCACCCTCGCCGAAGGCGGCGTAGCGGACGTTCCCCTTGGCGTCGATCAGGTAGTCGGCCGGCCAGTACTCGTTGCCCCAGGCGTTCCAGGTGGCCATCTTGTTGTCCTGGACCACGGGGTAGTGAAGGCCGAACTGCCGGATCGCATTGGCGACGTTGCCGGCGTCCCGCTCGAACGGGAACTCGGGTGCCTCGATGCCGATCACCGTGAGGCCGTCCTTGCGATAGGTGGAGTCCCAGGCCTTCAGGTAGGGGAGCGTGCGGATGCAGTTGATGCAGGTGTAGGTCCAGAAGTCGATCAGCACGACCCGCCCTCGCAGGGCGGTAAGCGAAAGCGGCCGGTTGCGGGGGGTGTTGAACCAATCCTGCGTTTCGGTTAATTCAGGTGCCGGCCCGAGGCTGCGCAGGCCCTGGGCCGCCGCCAGCAGTGTCGCCTGGGAGGCACCCGTCGAGGCAACGGTGACGCTGCTGGCGGAGCCATGGCAGCTGGCCGATCCGTTCGCCGGCGCGAAGCGGGCGTGGCGTCCCGTGATTTCGTGGAGGCGGGAGGTGACGGTTTCCGAGCACTCGAGTGCCGCCGTGACGTTCACGTTGGGGATCTCTTCGGCCACGAACTGGTCGAAGTTGACGTCGAGGTTGACCGCGATGGCGAGGGCCGTGGCGATCATCACGATGCCCATCCCGCGCTGCAGGGCGGGGCCTCGGCCGGCCCGCCGGATCCTGTCGAACAGCTTGCGCCCTCCCAAGGTCAGGAGCAGCAGCACCGCCGCTGAGCCGGCAGAGTAGGCCAGGGCAAGCAGGACCGTTTTCCCGGATGCTGCACTGACCGAGATGACAGCTGCCAGGATCGGGCTTGCGCAGGGCGTGTAGACGAAGCCCAGGGCGCCGCCGACCAACAGACCCGAGAAGAAGCCGTCGCCGCTGTTCTTCGGCCCGAAGCGGGCCAGGCGCGAGAGCGGGGCCTCGAGCCGGTCCCCCAGCGACGGGATCAACAGGACGAGCCCGAAGACCAGCAGGACCACGATCGACACGTCTCGCAGCGGATCGACGCCCAGGCCGACGCCATCGACCACGCTGGCGAGGCCGACGATCGTGACGGTGAACGTGACCGAGAGGCCGATCACGATCCCCAGGGGCCGCCTTCTGCCCCCGACGCCTCCGGCGGACAGCAGCGCCGGCAGCACCGGCAGGACGCAGGGTGACAGGGCTGTGCCGGCACCCGCCAGGACCGCGAAAAGTAGAAGGACGATCATCTGCTCATCCCTTCAGTCCGGCGGACGGGGTTTCCGTTACAGCGCTGGCGTAGCCGGCCCGCTCGTCCGTCAAGCCGAGGCGGCGCCGGGGGCGCTCGAGCCCGCTCCGGCGCGAAGGGTCGCCTCGAAGTCCGTCCTGGGGATCGGGCCGAGGCAGGGCGAGCTCGCGCCGGCCGA
>CAZFGJ010000022.1:0-14582 GCA_964518445.1 uncultured Solirubrobacteraceae bacterium | reverse complement strand
GTAGCGCTCGATGCCGGCCCGGACCCCCTGCTCGTCGCCGACCGCCGTGAGCTGTTCGAGGAAGGCGTCCGAGATTGCCGCCTGCATGCCCTCGAGGTCTCCCGCGGCCGCGTCGTAGGAGGCGATGTCCTCGGCGAAGCCCGTACGCTCGATCATGGCGCGGTAGAAGGGCAGGCCGAAGTAGGGGATCAGGTCTTTGCGCATCGCGGCGAAGGCCGCCGAGGGATCGTCGGTCATCGCACCGGGAACGGCGGCCACGATGTCGAAGCCCTCGAGGCTCAGGCCGGCCCGTTCGCGCCCTGCCCGCACCTCGGGAATCACGACGTCGGCGATATAGCGGGGATTGCACAGCCACAGGATGACGCCGTCGGCGATCTCGCCGGCCAGCCTCAGCATCGCGGGGGAGAGGGCGGCGATATAGATCGGAAGGGCAGGCCTCGTCTCGATTCCCAGCAGGTGAAAGCCCGTCCTCCACTTCTCGCCGGCCGGGGGGTCCTCGCCCCGGAGGATCGCCCTGACGATCGAGGCGTACTCGCGCATCTCCGGGACGGGATGGTCGATCGTCTGTCCGTGCCAGCCCTCGACGACCGGCCGGTGTGAGACGCCCAGGCCGAGCGTCAGGCGCCCGCCCGAGAGTTCGTCGATCGTGGCAGCCGTCTGGGCCATCGTGGCAGGCGTCCGGGTGTAGATGGGCACCACTCCCGTGCCGATCCTGATCCTGCTGGTGGCCTGTGCATAGACCGTCAGGACGGTCAGCGACTCGCGCCCGGCGACGTGCGTGACGTAGACCGACTCGTAGCCCAGTGACTCAGCGAGCTTGACCCGCTCGACTGCCTCCTCGAGGGAGCGCCCGGTTGAGATGAAGCAGCCGGTGGCCATATCGGCAGCCTACGCCCTGGGCGGGGCAGCGGGACTCGCGCCGTCAGTTTGAGTGCTGCTCAGCCCCCTGCGAGAAGTAGTACCTGGCCAGTTCGGCGCGGGTGAAGCAGTCGAGCTTTTGCCGGATGTGGGAGCGGTGGGTCTCCACCGTGCGCACCGAGAGGGCCGATCGCCGTGCGATTTCCGTATTTGTGAGGCCCATCGCCAGCAGCTCGAGCACCTGGGTCTCTCGAGGGCTGAGGGCGCGCGGACTGCTTGAAGCGGGCCGTGCCACGGGGTTCGTGTCCAGGGGAGTGAATGGGGAGGTCGTCGAGACCGCTCGCCTGATGGCCGCGGTGAGGTCGCCCGCCGTCGCCGCGCTCGGGACGTAGCCGCGAGCTCCCGCGGTGATCGCGGAGCGGACGAAGTCGGGGTCGCGACGGGAGCTCATGACGACGAGGTGCGTGGCGGGGAACTCGTCGCCAAGCAGACCGATCGCCTCGATGGCCGAGCCGGTGGGCTGGTCGAGATCGAGGACGAGCACGTCGGGAGCGTGGATCCTGAGGCACCTGCGCGCCCCGTCGACGTCCGCGGTGTCCGCCACGACCGTGAAGTCGCTCACGCCTTCCAGCAGCATTCTCAACCCTCTGCGCACGATGGCCTGGGAGTAGGCGAGGACGATGTCGACCGGGGTGGCGCCAGGATCGGCGGGAGAAATTCGACGGTGCGGCGCCACCGAGGGGTATTTGGCGGCGCCGCACCGGTTCACGCGCGCAAGAGGGGAGGGGATGGGCCTCTGCGCTGCCCTGGTCGGCGACCGATGCTGTGCGGCGTCGTCCAAGTTTGCTCGATCGATGGGATGGTCGATTGTGCTGATCCTCAATCTTCGACCCTGGCCCTTCCCGTCCCCATCCCCGAATCGGGGTATTCGTGTTTCAGCTGCCGCTGAGCGCCCGTTCCCGGGCGCCGCGGCGAATCGCGCGGGCGGCCAGGGCGACAGCGAAGCCCACGAGCAGAATCGGCACCAGGGCGGCAAGGGTAATGAGGAGCACGATCAGAGCCACTTCAAGCACCCGTCCCGCGTCGTGCAGCCCGCTGTGGAGTGTCAGGCCACCGCTGTTGGTGTGACCGTCGCCGAGCACTGTGACTTCGACGTTGGCGTTCGCCGCCTGACGCGAGATCGACCCGAAGGCTGTGCGTGTCCGGGCGATCGCCCGGCCCGAGATGGCGAGCCGCTGATGGAGGCTTTCGATCTCGGCCTGGGTGGTGGCGGCGCCAAGCGCCCTGAGCAGGGCCGCCCGTTCAGCGACCGCGTCCGCCAGGGCTCGTTTGGCCGCGCCGTAGGAGTCGGTGATGTCCTGCTGGGACTGGGTCTCGGCCCGCACCGCTCCGAGGCGGCCTAGCGCGGCGAGGGTCCGTGCCAGGCGGGCACTGGGAACGCTGAGGTTAAGGGTGGCGTTGCTCGAGCCGGCTTTTTCCACCTGGACCTGTGAGTTGGCCACATAGCCGCCTTCGGCGATCACGACACGGCTGATCCCGTCTGCCACCTTCTGGACTTCCCCGGCGCTCGCTCCAAGGGTGAGCGAGGCGCCCAGCTGCTCGACGCGGCCCTGGCCGGTGCTCGATCCGGAGGCCGGGGCGGAAGGAGCCGGGGCCGGCACGGCTGTCGCGGCGGACGGCCCGGCGCTGGTGCCCTGGATCGACGGTGCCGCATGGCGCTCGACCCCCGTGGTGGCGGATTCAGACTCGCCCACCAGGCCTCGCGGAACCTTCACGGAGGTGCTCGGGTGCCCTCCACGGAGTGGACCGGCGAGGATCAGAACGGCGATCAGGAGAGCCGCCATCGCGCCGGCTCCGCCCGTCGCGATCAGGCGAGAGCCCAGTGCGTGCCCGCTCCACCAGCTCTTTAGCAACCGTGGGGCCGCCGAGCGACGCCGCCCGGAGGAGGAGTCTTGAGCCGCCGAGGAAGCCGCGAGACGCTCGTACAGGGCCCGCTCGAAGCTGGGGTCGATAGGCGAGGCGAGCACACGGACGTCATCGCGCAGCTCGCGCCAGCTCGCCGCGCCTGGACCCGCTGCTCCCGCCAGAGCGGCCTCCAGCTCGGCGATCACAGCGGCGTCGGGAGCTGCGTCCTTTCCGCCCGAGGGGAAGGGAACGATCTTCATGCGACCTCCTCCCGGTCGATGTCGGCGCAGCGCTCGCGCAGGCTGTGCAGGGCTCGGTGCAGCCGGGTGGCGGCGTTGGACTCGCTTATCGACAGGACCCGGCCGAGCTCGGCGTTGGTGAGCTGCCCGTGGAACTTCAGAAGCACGATCTCGCGCTCCCGCAGGGTCAGCGTCGAGAGTGCCGCCCTGACGGTCTCGCGTCGCTCGATCCGTGCCAGCTGCTCATCGTGGTCCTGTTGGGCCTCCCTCGCCTCGGGCTCCGCGACGAGCTCGGGCTGGCGGGCGCGGCGGCGAAGCTCGTCCAGTGCCGCATTGCGCACGATCGTGAAGAGCAGCGCCCGCGGCGTCCCCCGCCTGGAGTCAAGACGCGAGCGGGCCCGGTAGAGGCGCTCGAAGGCCAGCGCCGTGACATCCTCGGCGCTGGCCCTGTCGCCAAGCAGCGAGATCGCGTAGCCGTGGACGTCCGCAACGGACTCGCGGTAGAGCTGCTCGAAGGAGGGGACCCCGGGCGCCTCGTCTCGCGTGGGGTCGCTCAGGGCGAGCATCGCGTTGGCTGTTCGGTTGCGCTCATACCTCTACTACGTATCGGCAGCCTGTTTCATCACACGGCCTCGCAAACGGCCGGCGGTCGCCGCTTGGCGATCAGCGCTTCAGCATCACATAGACGGTGCTGCCCGCGAAGGCGATCTGTCCGAAGGCCATCGCGGTTCCCAGGTTGGCGGCGCCCAGCGCGCCGGCCAGCGCGGTGGCGAGGACGAAGCTTGCGAACATGATCAGGAGGTCGACCTTCATGTGGACTGGGCTCCCATCGCCTCGGTCAGCACCTCGACCAGTGCCGGCGCCTCGAGGCCGGCGTCCTGTTCAGCCAGAAGTCGTTCCGCCGCGGCGCGCCCGCCGAGTGCCCTGAGTCCTCGCTCGCCCTGCTCGAGGGTGAAGTCGCTGAGCGCTCCGGCACGGCGTGCCCGAAGCCGGTGGGAGGCTAGGTCGATCTCGCCGCGGTGCTCGTCGATCGCCTCGATCAGCTCATCGATCCCGCTTGGCGGTGGGAGCGAGGAAACCGCAACGACCCGGGTGGAGCGGTTGCCGAGCGAGCGCAGCGCGGCGCTCAGGTCGCGCCGGGTGCGCGTCGCGACCTGGCCCAGGTCCGACTTGGTGACGACCAGGACATCGGGTGTCTCCATGATCCCGGACTTCAGGAACTGAAGGACATCCCCGCTGCCAGGCTGCACGACGACCACCACCGTGTCGACGACGTCGGCCACCTCGGTCTCCGCCTGCCCGACGCCGACGGTCTCGATCACCACCACGTCGAAGGCTGCAGCCAGGGCCTGCGCGGCGGCCCGGGTTGCCCGTGCCAGGCCTCCCAGCCGCTCGCCCGCGGCGGTCGAACGGATCAGCACGCCCTTGTCGGCGGGATCGAAATCGACCCGCGCCCGGTCGCCAAGGAGGGAGCCGCCCGAGCGGCGGGAGCTCGGGTCGACGGCGAGCATCGCGACGGTCCGCCCGCGCGCACGCCATGCCCCCAGGAGAGCCGAGAGCAGAGTTGACTTCCCGGCGCCCGGCGGCCCGGTGATGCCGATCAGGTGCGCCGGGGCCTCGCCGCCGAGGGTCGCGGGGGAGACCTCGCGCAGAAGTGAGGCGGCCTGTGCCAGGTCCTCGGGGGCGGAGCTCTCGAGCAGGTTCAGCGCTCCGGGTGCCGCACTGAGATCCCGCTCGCGCAGGCGCGCGCCGAGGGCGGACCCGGCGTCGCTCACGCCACGCCGTTGGGGCTCGCGCCACCGACGGCTACTGGCGTGCGCTGCTGCTCGTCGAGCAGCCCGACGATGTCACGCATGATCTGCGTGATGTCGAAGTCCTTGGGTGTGTAGACCGCCGCGACGCCGGCCTTGCGCAGAGGCTCGACGTCCTGCTCGGGGATGATCCCGCCGACCACCACCGGCGCCTCGACACCGGCCTCCCGGAGAGCCTTGACGACCGCCGGGATCAGCTCGCGGTGGGAGCCCGAGAGGATCGACAGGCCGACGACGTGAACGCCCTCCTGTAGCGCCGAGGCGGCGATCTGGGCGGGTGTCAGACGGATGCCTTCGTAGACGACGTCCATCCCGGCGTCGCGGGCTCGAACGGCGATCTGCTCGGCGCCGTTGGAGTGCCCGTCGAGGCCCGGCTTGCCGACAAGGATCTTGGGGCGGCGCCCCAGCTTCTCCTGCAGGTGTGCCACTTCGGCGCGTAGCTCGTCGAGTTCGCCGTCGCCCGCGGCCGCCGCTGCCTCGCCGACACCCGTCGGCGCCCGGTAGCTGCCGAACACCTCACGCAACGTACGCGACCACTCGCCGGTGGTCGCTCCGGCACGAGCCGCGGCGATCGTCGGCTCCATCAGGTTCTCGGCGCCCTCGGGCTCACCGGCGGCCGCGGCGAGACGGGCAAGCGCCTCATCGACTGCGGCCTGATCGCGCTCGGAGCGCCAGTGCCGGACGGCCTCGATCTGCTCCGCCTCGAGGGCGGGGTCGACGACCAGGATGCCGCCCTCGGCGTCGGCCGTCAGGGGCGAGACCTCCGACTCGGCGAAGCGGTTCTGACCGACGACGATCTGCTCGCCGGTCTCGATCCGGCGAATGCGCTCGCGATGGGAGTCGACCAGGGCCCCCTTCATGTAGGAGACGGCCTCGACCGCCCCGCCATGCTCCGCGACGATCGACATCTCCGCCCGAGCGCCCTCGAGGAGCTCGTCGACGAGGCCCTCCATGACCTTTGAGCCCTCGAAGATGTCGGGGTACTCGAGGATGTCGGTTTCGTAGGCGAGGACCTGCTGAATCCGCAGGGACCACTGCTGATCCCAGGGCCGAGGCAGACCCAGGGCCTCGTTCCAGGCCGGCAGCTGGATCGCACGGGCCCGGGCGTTGCGCCCAAGCGTGACAGCCAGTGCCTCGAGGACGATCCGCTGGACGTTGTTCTCCGGCTGAGCCTCGGTCAGTCCCAGCGAGTTGACCTGAACGCCGTAGCGGAAGCGCAGCAGGCGCTGGTCGGTGACGCCGTAGCGCTCGCGGCCGAGCTCCTCCCAGAGGATCGACATGGCCCGCAGCTTGGCGTGCTCCTCGACGAACCGGACCCCGGCGTTGACGAAGAATGAGATCCGCCCGAAGACCTGCTCCATGATGTCCTGGCTCTGGACCCGCTCGCGGGCGGCGTCGAGCACCGCGATGGCGTTGCTCATCGCGTAGGCGATCTCCTGGACGGGGGTCGCGCCGGCCTCCTGCAGGTGGTAGGAGCAGATGTTGATGGGGTTCCACTTGGGAACGTGCTCGACGGTGTAGGCGATCATGTCCGCGATCAGCCGCATCGAGGGGGCCGGGGGGAAGGCGTAGGTCCCGCGGGCCAGGAACTCCTTGATGATGTCGTTCTGAGTGGTCCCCTGGAGCTGCTCCTGGCTGACTCCCTGATCCTCGGCGGCGACGATGTAGAGCGCCAGCAACCAGGCGGCGGTGGCGTTGATCGTCATCGAGGTGTTCATCTCGCCGAGGGGGATCCCGTCCATCAGCGCGGCCATGTCACCGCGGTGGGCGACCGGGACGCCCACCTTGCCGACCTCGCCCCGCGCCAGCTCGTCGTCCGGGTCATAGCCCGTCTGCGTCGGCAGGTCGAAGGCGACGGAAAGGCCCGTCTGGCCCTTTTCGAGGTTGCGCCGGTAGAGCTCGTTCGAGGCCTTGGCAGTCGAGTGCCCTGCATACGTCCGCATCATCCACGGACGGTCGCGCTCGGGCAGGCGCGGTGATTGATCGCCGCTCATGCCCGTAATTGTACGGTCGCGCCGCGAGCTTTATCCTCAGGGCAATGGATCAGACGCTCGAGGCGCCGAGAATCGACGGGCCGGGAACCGGTCACGGCGGGCCCTGGCGAGTGATCGTGCGCAATGACGATCACAACACGTTCGACCATGTGGCTCGCACTCTGGCCCGTTTCATCCCGGGAATCTCGCTCCCCCGGGGCATGGAGATAGCCAACGTGATCCACTCCTCGGGGCAGGCGATCGTCTACACCGGCCACCAGGAGCTGGCCGAGCACTACTGGGATCAGCTGAAGGCGGCCGGGCTGACAATGGCCCCGCTCGAGCAGGGCTGAGGCCGGCGCCTCAGCTCAGCTGATGTCGCCGGCGGGCACGCCGTTGCCGTGGCCGTTCTGGCCGTTGGTACCGGCGGGCGGCGCCGTTGCGAGCCCGCCCGCGGCGGTCTGGTCCCACCAGCCGTAGAGGACCGGCACCTGGTACCAGCTCGAGTGGGTCGTGCGGAAATGGATCATCTCGTCGCCTTCCCAATACCGTTCCCAGTCCAGTTTCGACTCGAATGCGACGAACTGCTGGAAACGGTATTTGTCGTCCTGGGAGCGGTAGACGGAATAGGAGGTGGCGCCGTAGCGGAGCGACACGGCGGCGATCTCGTTGAGCGCCTCCTCGAGGCCGTTGCCACGAAAACCGGTGGCGTACCAGGGGATCATCACCGAGCCGGCCATCAGGCGCCGACCTCAGCGCGGATCGCCCCGGGGCCCTCGGCCGTCTTGCCCTGGCCCTCCGAGTCCGCGCCGACGAGGATCGAGATCTTGCCGAGGTGCTTGTTTTCGAGCATCAGCTGATGGGCTTCAGCGACGCCCTCGAAGCCGAGGGTCCGCCACAGGACAGGACGGATGACGCCGCTCTCGATCAGCTCGTTTGCCTTTGTGCACTCGTAGGCGTTGGCAAAGTGCGAGCCGAGGATCTCCTTCTGGCGCATCCACAGGACGGCCACGTTGAAATCGACGTCGATTCCCGTCGTCCCGGCGCAGATGACGATTTTGCCGAACGGCTTGGCCGTGAAGACGGAGACCGGCAGGGTCGCTTTCCCGACATGCTCGAAGACGATGTTGGGGGCGTCGCCGAGGATCTCTTTGACGCGCTTTGCGAATCCCAGGGCCACCTTCGAGCGGGCCTTCTCCTCGTCCGCGGTCTCACCACCCACACGCATCATGCCGGCGAACTCGTTGCGGTCGATGTAGTCGACGGCCCCGAGGCGCTTGACCAGCTCGCCCTTCTCGGCCGAGGAGACGACGCCGACGCAGTTTGCTCCGGCGGCCTTGCAGATCTGGGTCGCGAACACGCCCAGGCCACCGGCGGCGCCCCAGATCAGGACGTTCGAGCCGGCCTGCAGTTTGCAGCGGGTCATCAGCATTCTGTAGGCGGTGAAGTAGACGAGGCCGTAGGAGGCGGCCTCCTCCCAGTTCAGGGCCTGAGGCTTGGGGAGCAGCTGCTGGGCCTGGACCTTGGTGAACTGGGCGAAGGAGCCCCAGGTCGTCTCGTAGCCCCAGATCTTCTGCGACGGCGCGGCCATCGGGTCGAGACCGTGGACCTCGGGATCCTCATAGGAGGCCTGGTTGCAGTGCACGACGACCTCGTCTCCGACCTTCCAGCGGGTCACGCCGGCACCCACCTTCCAGACGATCCCGGACGCGTCCGAGCCGCCGATGTGGTGGCCGAACTCGGGGTGGTCGCCGTACTTCATGACCGATACGGGCTTGCCCAGGGCCGCCCAGACGTTGTTGTAGTTGACGCCGGCCGCCATCACGCGGACGATCACCTCGAAGGCGCCGGGCTCGGGCACCTCGATCTCCTCGACCTTGAAGGCGTCCTTGGGGTCGCCGTAACGCTCCTCTCGGATGACCCAGGCGGCCATCGTCCGGGGCAGCTCGCCGGGCTCGACGTCGACGGAGGAGACTTGCTGAAGATCGATTGCCACGGGCCTATGAACCTCGCGTGTTAGGGAACAAGTTGCGCTCGCCATCCTACCCGGCGGGCGTGGAGCGGGCAGGGTCAGCCGGCCGGAGCGGATCGCCCGCCCCTGCGGACGTTCGGTCGATCGCCGCCCGGGGCGTGCTGTAGCTTGGGAGACATGGCCGGGAAAAGGGCGGTCTTCCTTGGAGCGATGCTGGCGTTCGGGCTGCTCGCCTCGCCGGCCGTCGCGGCTGAAACGACGGTCAACTGTGCGGGTCTGCAGAACGCCCTGAACAAAGCAGCGAACGGCGACAGGATCACGCTCGACGAGCTCTGCAAAAGCGGCTTCCCCTACAAACTGCCGGGGGTTGCCTTCACCCTGGCTGGCACGCCCGGTGCGGGCTTCGACGGCGGCAGCACGACCCAGCTGGAAGGCAGCGGCTCGGCGCCCGTGATCGAAGGCCTGATCTTCGAGAACGCGCGCAGCACGATCACGGACACCGCCGCCGGGCTGAGCCTCAACGTCGCTCCGAACGGCTCGGCGGTGACGCTTGCACACGACACCTTTGTGAACGACGTCGCGAGCGGCAGCGAAAGCGCCGGCGGCGCGCGGATCAACACGTCCAGCGCGAATGTGACGGTGAGCAACTCGACGTTCACCGGAAACAGCACGATCGACAACGGCGGTGCGCTCGTGGTGTTCGGGACCACCGTGACCCTGAGCGGCGACACGTTCACCGGCAACTCGGCGACCGGTCCGAACGGGATCGGCGGGGGCCTGTACGCGAGTACGGTCGAAGGGCCGCTCACGCTCACGGGCTCGCAGTTCAGCGGAAACACGGCGGTCGCCGAAGGCGGTGGAGCCCTGCTCGAAACGCAGGACACCTTCACGCTCACCGGCAACACCTTCTCGGCGAACAGCGTCGCCGACCCGGGCGGGACGAGCAAAGGCTCGCGGGGCTACCTGGGCGGCGGGCTGTCACTGCAGGGCGAGGCAACTCAGCCGAGAACGGCTGTGCAGCGAGGCAACACCTTCGACGGCAACCGCATCAGCTTCAAAGCGGCGCCGGTCAACGCGTGGGGCGCCGGAGAGTCGACCAGCCACGTGGTCCTGCAGAGCACGGGCGACCGCTTCACGAACAACACGCTGCAGTCCCCTGGCGAAGCCAAAAACGGGAAAGGCGAACATGTCTGGGGCTGGGGGGCGGGCCTCTCGGTGGTCGAGTGCGGTGAGACCACCGAAGAACCGTCGACGGTCCCGAACGTCGTCTCGACCCTGGCGAACGCGGCCGTCGCCCACAACACCCTTCTGAGCGGGCCCAGCGCCAACGGCGCGGGCATCTACGTCGGCTTCGCCTGCCCGCTGGCCTACACCACGCTTCAGGTCTCGGACTCCACCATCACTGCCAACGTCGTCTCCGGGTCCGCCGGGCCGGTGGCGGGGATCAGCGGCGGGCCGCATGACGTGCTGAATCTGGCGAACACGATCCTCTTGGGTGACGGCGGTCCGGAGCTTGGCGGCTTCAGCGCTCTGGCTGGCGTGACTGCGACCTTCAGCGATGTCTGCTCAGGTGCCGCCCCGTTCGCGGGCGCCGGCAATCTCTGCGCGGATCCGAAACTCGTGGCGCCCTCGAGCGCGGATGTGCACGAGACGGGTTCGAGCCCGACCCTCGAGAGGGGGTCCAACGCGCTCGTGACCGCGGGGCTCGGAAGTGACGTCTACGGCGGCCCCCGGATCCTCGGCCCGATCGGCTGTGGCAGCTCGCCCGCGCCGGTCGTGGACATCGGCGCGGCCGAGTACGCCTACCCGGTGCCCCCATGTGCGCCTCCGACGGGTCCGGTGATTTCAGGCCTTCGCCAGAGCGCGAAGAAGTGGCGCGCGGGCAGGGCGGCGGCGCACCTGAGCGCTGTCCACCACGCGAAACGGCCCCCTGTGGGCACGACCTTCTCGTTCAAGCTCGACGTCCCAGCCACGGTGACGATGACGTTCACGACGTCGGCTCAGGGCAGGCGGGCTGGCGGGAAGTGTGTGGCGAAGAGCAAACGCAACAGCCACGCCAAGCGCTGCTCACGGACGATCGTCGCCGGAGTTCTCACCCTCAAAGCCCACGCCGGCACGAACAAGGTCCGCTTCGACGGCGTGATCTCCCGGCGCAAGCACCTCCGGCCTGGCGCCTACACGCTGCGGGCCAGAGCGCTCGGTGGCCCGCCGGCAAGCGCTCTGCATTTCACGATCGTCCGCTGAGGGACAGAGCCCGTCCTAGGAGGGCAGTGAGCCGGCGCGAAGCTCCCGTCGCCAGACGAGGCGCAGGCCCGACCAGTCCTCGTCGATGGCGGCCACCTTCACGTCCACCAGCCCGATCGGCAGGGCGATGTCGCGAATGTCCTGCTCGTGGATGTCGCTGTCGTGGCCCGCTGCTCGGCGGGGCCAGGCGATCCACAGGGCGGCCTCGGGGAAGATCCGCCTCGAGAGCGTTGGCACCGCCTCGCGCAGGGCGGCGAGCGTGCTGAAGAACGCCAGCAGGACCTCCTCGGAGGTCCCTCTTCCGTCCGGTTCCTTCGCGGCGAGGGTCTCCATGTAGATCCCCTCCGGGCGCTCGGGCAGCGCCCACCCCTCAGGGGCGCCTCTGGTGAGGAGCCGGCGGCCCTCGGCGAGGCCGAGCTTTTTCCAGAGCGGTGTCCCCGAGTAGCCGGCTGGGCTCAAGGCCGCTGGTCCTCATCGCCCGAGCTGCGCCGTGATCCGAAGGTCGAGCTCCAGAGCCCGACGTGAGGGCCGCCGACGAGCTCCCAGGCCCGCGCGATTCCGATCAGGAAGCAGACCACCACGAGGATGCAGATCGTGTGCAGGCTGCCGGTGTCCCGTGGATGGTCGTCGAGGTGGATGCCGGCGAGGAGCTGGAGGACGAAGACTGTCAGGAGCCCCACGAGAAAGGTCAGCTCGATTGGGCGCGCCGCTCCGTCACGCAGGGTCGGGATCAGCCGCAGGACAGCCGCGACGACGAAGACGATTCCGATCAGGGCGACGAAGGTCGCGGCCCCGCCGGCGTTGAATCCGGGGATCAGGGCAAACAGGGAGACGGTCAGGGCGTTGGTGAAGGCGGTCAGCGTCGCCGAGGCCCGGACGGCGTGCACCTCGTGGGCATCCGGTCCCAGGACCCGCTCGGGCGCCACCGAGATAGCAACGAAGAGAAGCCCGATCAGGGCACCTGCAACGCCGGCCGAGGCCACGAAGAACTCATGTGCCGACTCGGTGGCCATCGCGGCATTATCGCCGCAGGCTGTCTATACGCCGACGGTCTCGGGCAGCCGGGTCTCGTGCGCCTCGGCCTGCTCGGATGCCCGCGGCGCCTCTGCGCCCACCGACGAGCTGGCAGGCGCATCGCGCCCGATCAGCGTCCAGGCGATGATGGCTCCGACGAACGCGACGGCGGACCCGAGGCGCAGGCCGTTCTGCAGGGCGTAGACGAATGACTCGTGGGCGGCGCTGATGATCTGGGCGGGCACGCCGCCGTGGGCCGAGGCTCCCGAGCCGAGTCCGTTGGCGATCTCCGAGCGGGTGGAGGAGGGCACCGCGGGAAGCAGTTCATCGAGCTTGCTGCGGCCCAGGGTCGCGACGAGGGCTCCAAGAACGGCCACGCCGAAGGTTCCTCCGACCATCCTGCTCATCGAGAGGATTCCCGATGCCACCCCTGCCTTGGTGGGCTCGACCGAGTTCATCGCGGCCGTGCTCATGGGGGACATCACGAAGGCCATGCCGATGCCCATCAGGACGAAGCCGGGGAGCAGCGTCGAGTAGGAGCTCGAGACGGTCAGGTGTGACTGCCAGAACAGCGAGCTCGAGACACAGAGCAGGCCGAAGGTCATCAGTGGCCGCGGGCCGACCTTGTCGGCCAGTCGCCCGGCGATCGGCGCGATGATCACGATCATCAGCGTCGAGGGGAGGAACCGGACGCCCGCCTGGAGGGGGCTGTAGCCGCGGATGTCCTGCATGTAGAGGGCCAGGAAGAAGAACATCGCGAGCATCGCGAAGCTGACGATGAAGGCGACGATGTTGGCGCCGAGGAAGGTCCGCGAGCGGAAGAAGGTGAAGTCGACCATCGGCACGCGCCGGCGCGTCTCGATCACGGCGAAGCTGCCGAGGCCGATCGCCGCAACGATGAACAGCGAGATCTCGCGGGTCGAGCCCCAGTGCCAGGCGTTGCCCTCGACCAGGCCCAGGATCAGGGCGCCCAGGCCGATGGTCAGGGACACGACTCCCGGCACATCGACAGTGCGGGCGACCGTTTCGTCGCGTGACTCCTGGACTGCGAACAGCGTCACCAGCACCGCGGCCACGGCCACGGGGAGGTTGAGGAAGAAGATCGACTGCCAGCTGACGCTCTGGACGAGAAATCCGCCCAGGACAGGTCCGATCGCCAGGGCCAGAGCCGACACGCCGGCCCAGGTGCCGATCGCCTTGCCGCGCTCCTCGGCCGGGAAGGCATTGGTGATGATCGAGAGGGTGGCGGGCATCATCAGGGCCGCACCGGCGCCCTGGACGGCACGCCAGGCGACCAGCCAGGTGTCGTTGGGGGAGAAGCCGATCGCGGCGCTCGAGCCGGCGAAGATGATGACTCCGGCGAGGAAGATTTTGCGGCGGCCGAAGAGGTCGCCCAGTCGCCCGCCGGTGACCAGCAGAACGGCGAAGGAGAGGGTGTAGGCGTTGACGGTCCACTCCAGGGAGGCCGTCGAGGCGTTCAGGCTGCGCTGAATCGAGGGCAGCGCCACGTTGACGACGGTGTTGTCGAGCATGATCATGAAGAGGGCGAAGCACATCGCTCCGAGGGCCCACCAGCGCCTGTTGTCGGCGTTCATCTGCATCGATCGGATCCGTTCGGTCATCGGCTGCGTCCTTTCGTGGCGGCGGGGCGGTAGGCGGCGATCTCCTCGCGGCGCTGGAGGATCAGTCCCAGGGCGCCCCCCAGGGCGTCGGCCTCGGGCTCGGTCAGCGAGCTGATCAGCTCCTGAAGGGCCGAGAGGCGGGCCTCGTTGAGCGCCAGCGGCACCTGGCGTCCGGACTCGGTCAGGCAGACGCGCTTCATGCGCCTGTCGGCCTTGTCCTCCTCGCGACCAACGAAGCCCCGCTCGAACAGGCCATCGACGGCCCTGCTCATGGCGGGCAGCGACACGCCCAGCGAATCGGCCAGGGCCTTCACCGAGCGTTCCTCACCGTCCATCTCCAGGGCGCAGAGGGCCTTGATCTGCGTGAAGGAGAGATCCAGCTCGGCGATCGTGTTGAACGTTCCGACGTTGGCCGACCGAAGCAGGTAGGCCGCCAGGGCGTACATGTCACCGGTCAGCGATTCGCGGTCCGTCGAGGAGGCTGCGGGAGATGCTTGCATGAACGCAACTATATTTTCGACGCAATGGTTGCTGTGTGTTGTCGGTCACACAGGGAGCATGCGCCTGGCGCCTGAGCGGATCGCCCGCGGCTCAGCTGCGGCGGACGGACAACCCCGCCAGTTCGCGGCGGATCGCCGTCATTGCGACTCGACGGGGAAGGGCAGCTCGATGACCCGGCCCGTCACCCCTTCGTGCCCGACCTCGACGCTCGCCCCGATCTCGGCCTCGCGCCGCACGAGAGCAAGCCCGATCGGGCCCCGGGCGGGGGAGTCGACGACGCTTGTCAGGTGTCCCACGACGCGCTCGCCCAGGCGCAGCTCCTCACCCGGGGCGCCCGCACCGGAAAGCTTCAGGCCTCGCAGGTGGCGGTTGGGCTTGCCCTTGTAGAACAGCCGGGCGACGGTCTCCTGCCCGACGTAACAGCCCTTGGTGAAGCTGACGGC
>CAZFGJ010000021.1:18530-25522 GCA_964518445.1 uncultured Solirubrobacteraceae bacterium | reverse complement strand
CGGTTTGCTGAACACCTTGGTGAGGGTCGGCGTCGTGCCGGTGTCGGTCGCGAAGGTGCCGGTGTTGTCGAGGTCCCACTTGTAGTCGGTGATCGCGCCATTCGGCGATTTCGAAGCTGATCCGTTGAATGACACGGACTGCCCGACGGTCACCGAGGTCGGCGAGGCCGTGAACGACGGCCAGGGCGGTTTGAGTTCACCGGGCGTGTCGAGGGTGATGCCTTCCTCGGGAGTGACCGGTGCCACGCCCATTTCGGAAAGAACGTTGTAGGTGGCCTGGTCGATCGACTGGTCCCTGCCGAAGCCGTATGACCACTCCATCGAGCCTGTCGAGAACACAAGTGCGCCGCTCGGAGCGCGGTACTCGACCGAGCTGACGTTGCTGGGCTGTCCGGGAGGCGCGGTGTTGGCGCGGGCGCGTCCGGCGTCCTGCAGCCACGAGTCGCCTTCGTTGGTGACATCGGTAAGCGTCAGCTGCTTGACGCCGGCAGGCTCCTGGGCGAGGAAGCCGGGCTGGGTCGGGATCTGGTCCCACTCCCAGCCGACCGAGGCTTCGCTCAGGGTCGTCGGCTGGGTCGTCGAGACGCCTGCATGGCGCCAGACGCGGCTTGAGCCGAATTCGCCGTTGGCATTGCCGGCAGGGATCCTGGGCTGGAAGGAGTGCGCGTCGTTGTCGCCCACGTACATGACTCCCCAGAGCGAGTTCTCGGGTTCATTCGGGCCGATCCGTCCACCCGGAGGCGCGTTCGGGTCGCCCGCGGGGGCTCCCGGGTCGCGGCGAGTCGTGGTCGCGAACTGAGGCAGCGCTTCGCCTTTGGGGCCAATCGACGCGGGGTCGTTCGGCGTCCCGCCGGGGTTGCCGCTCGAGGTGCCCTGGATCGTCTTGTAACAGACGAGTGTGCGGTGGTTGTTTTCGTAGCGCGTCTGCCAGTAGGCCGTGTTGGCGCTGAGGGAGACGATGTTCACGCCCGCATCGCGGGCTTTCTTGAAGTTGTTGAACGAGGTGTAGGACCAGTACTCGCTGTGGCCCGAGACGAGGTCGACCTTGTGGTTCAGCAGCGCCGGCAGGTTCGTGTCGGTCTGCACATCATCGGTGTAGGTGACGTCGTAGCCCTGCTGCTCGAGCCAGGACACGGTCCGCTCGTCGGGACCGAAGAAGCGGTTGAGTTCCCCGTTGCCTTCGGACTGCGGCCGGTCGAACGAGACCGCCACGGCACGCGGGTCGCCCGAGGCCGTGTTGGCGCCTCCGCAGGCGTCGAAGTAGAGCGACTTGCAGCCCCAGAGGTTGTAGGCCTCGTAGTCGGCCGTCGGAAGCACGTAGAGGATTTGTGAAGCTCTCGAGTCGTTGCGGACCGTGAAGATGACCAGGTTCTGGATGGTCGGGTCGGCGACGTCGGTGAGGACCGCCTCATAGATGCCCGAGGCGGGGAGCGTGTTGCCGGGCACCGTGTAGGTGACGTTCCAGTTCGAGCAGCTCAGTTCCCCGGTGGTGGTGTCGGGTTTGTTGCATTCGAACGTGTTGTTGATTTTGACGTTCGTGGCGCCCGCGGCTGCGATCAGCCGTGCGCCGTCGCCGCCGTAGTAGCCGATCCGGTAGACGCTGATGTTGACGCTCGTGCCCGGGAAGTTGCCGAGGTCGGTGCCGAGCTTCAGCGGGACGCTTTCGCCGAGGTTGAAGCTTGACTGCGTCGGGAAGCCGCCGAGGTCTTCGCTGTAGTTTTCGAGCGCACTGCGGTTTTCCGTCGTGCCTTCGCCCATGCAGTTGTTCTCGTTGACGACCGGGTTCGCATTCGGGCACGTGACCGCTGCCCCGGCAGAGCCAGGGTTGGCGGCGAGCAGCAGCACGAATGCGGCCATCAGGGTTGCGAGCAGGCCTCCAAGGACCCGCCCCTTGCTGTTGTTGGGCGTTGCGCAGGTTGTCAGCATCTGGGGAGTCAACGCACGAAACACGCAATCGCTTTCGCGCGGATTTGCTTCTTTTCACAAATCTGCCCGAGCGGCGAGCGCCGCCTGACGCAAGCCGGAGGCGGGGGCGGTCGTTAGATCACTCAAGGAGGGACGCGGCGGGCCTCGGGGCCCACGCGCGGATCGGGCAGGCCACCAGGATCGGTTACGGGGAATGTCTAACGCTCAACTTGAACTTCAAGGTATGCGGGAGTGTCTATGAGGCGCTCTCGCCCGGCCCTGGCCGCGGCGGCCCTCGCGGCCCTTGTTCTCGTTGTCGCGTTCGCCGTCGGCACACGCGGCAGCTCGGGCGCCGGCCCTCGCCAATCCGGTCGCACGACGAAGCTGCTCGTCGCCCCTCAGGGACACGACTCGGGGTCCTGTGGCTCGGCGACGAGCCCCTGCGCGTCGCTCGGCGGGGCATACCGCGCCGCCGAGCCAGGAGACACAGTCGAGGTTCGCAGCGGAACCTACGGCCAGCAGACGATCGAAGGCGCCAAGAGCTCGGGGCGCCAGATCATCTTCCGCCCGGCACCCGGCGCTCGGGTCCGGTTCACGGCGACGATCTACGTGTTCGCCTCGCATCTCACCCTCGAGCACCTGTCGGTTCAGGACGTCACCGTCGGCAACTACGACCAGACCGAAGGACGGCCGAACCCCACCGGCGTGAGGCTGCTCGACCTCAGCGGGCGCAACTTCCAGATCGATTCGGCCACGGACGTGACAGTCAAAGGTGGAAGCTGGGGTCCCGCGAGTGCCTGCGGCGGCCCCTTCGGAGGCACCAACAACAGCATCCGGGACATCACAGGGGTCGTGCCGGCGCGGATCCTGATCGACTCCGTACGGATCCGTGACATCCAGTCCTACGACCTGATCCGCTGTCACATCGAGGGCCTGGCCATCTTCGCCGGCCGGGACATCGTCGTCAGCCGTTCCCACTTCTACGGGAACAGCATCTACGACGTCTTCGTGCAGGCCAACAGCGGCCCGATCACCAATCTGACGTTCCGGGACAACTGGATGGCGATGCCGGTTGGGCTGGACGGTGTCGAGAACGGAACGGTGATCGGATTCTCGGGCGTCAGCTCGAACGTCTCGGTGATCGACAACCGCTTCAACTACATAGTCTCGCTCGACGATGACGGGCTCAACCCCGTCTTCCGCAACTTCGTGCTGCGCGGCAACGTGGGAGTCCTTCCCTACGCAGGATGTTCCCTGCGAGGGATCGATTGGCAGGCGAACCTGTGGCGCAACGGCGCCTGCTCGAAGACAGATGTCTCCCTCCGTGGGAGGCCCCTGCCCTACCGGAACCGCTCGAACGGCGCCGCTCTCGACTACCGGCTGACAGCGGCGACCCCGGCCCGCTGGCGGCGCCTCTCCTCCCGCCGTTAGGCGAGCGCCAGGTCCAGGATCTGCTCGATCCTGCGGCTCCAAGAGTTCGACGTGATGAACGCCTCCCGCTGCTCCTCACTCGCCCGCCCGCTCCGCAGCGCCTCGCGGACGGCCGGCGCATAGTCGCCGCCGGGCTCGACCAGCTGCACGCCCGCTCCGACACCGTGAACCGGGGGGAGGTCGGCCGCCGCCACGGGAAGACCCCCGGCGAGGTACTCGTAGAGCTTCAACGGGCTCATCGCGCGGGTCAGCGGCGAGCTGACGTGGGGAATCAGGCCGACGTCCGCCGAGCGGATCAGGGCGGCAACGCTGTCGCGCCCGATCGGCTCGCGGATCTCGACGTTCTCGAGCGCACGCAACGGCTGGAGGTGCTCGCCGTCGAGCAGCGGCCCGACGAGCAGCAGTGTCGCCTGCGGCATCTCGCGAGCGAGGCTGACCAACGCGGGAACGTCGATGCGCTCGTCGAGCGAGCCGACATAGAGCAGCACCGGCTTCGTCAGGTCCGCAGCCCAGCTCGGGGCGGCGCCGGGCGGCCCGACCCACTCGACCGGGTCGATTCCATTCGGGATCACGACAGCGGGCCCCGCCGGGTTGATCCGCTCCATGGCCGCGCTGGACACCGCACACACCCGCCGCTCAGCGGCACGGACGCGGGCGAAGCTCTCCTCGTAGACCGGCCACCAACGGCGATGAAGGGGGTAGGCGAGCCAGTCGTCGTGTGCGTAGAAGGTCACCGAGCGAGCCCACTCGAAGGGAGCGAAGCCGGCCATCAGCGGGTTGCCGGTGATCACAGCCGGTTCTGTCATCCCCATCTCACGAGCCGCCCGCTCCAGCCGGCGGTCGTAGCTCGCACAGGCGCTCTCGACGCCGGCGACGCTGGTCGGGTAATCGCGCCTCAGGCGCACAGGTTGCAGCAGCCGCCGAGCCGGGCTCGACGGAAACGCCGCCCGCTCCCCGCGTGCCCGGGTGGACAGGTCCCGGGCGAGCTTCGCAGGGAGGCTGCGCATCAGGTCGGAGACCAGGAGCCGCTCGATCCGCGCCTCGGAGACGAGCGCTCGCGCAAGCCGGTCCTCCGGCATGAACCAGCCCCGATCCGAGGCGGCCTGCCAGCTGACGTAGGAGAAGGTGAAGACAAGGTCGGACATACGCGCGGTGAACGGCTGAGATGATGTCGAACTTCCGTTCGCCGGAGCCCTGCAAGCCGGGTGGTGGCCGCAGCGTTGGTTGAAGGCAGACCCATGTCCCGGCACCCCCTCAAACAAGCCACGATCACCGGCGTCCGCTGGGTCATGCTGACGCGTGCCGTCAGCGAGGTGCTGGCGCTGGCGTGCATCGTCCTGCTCGCCCGGCACCTCTCCCCGGCCGCCTTCGGGCGGGCAGCGGTCGCCGTGATCTTCGTCCCCCTTGCGGGGATCCTGACTTTCGAGGGGTTTGCCTCGGTGCTCGTCCAGCGAGAGACGATCACCGAGGACCAGCGCCGGGTGGCCGTCCTCATGAGCGTCACCGGCGGGTCGCTGCTGACCCTGATGGTGCTTGGTCTCGTGCCGATCCTCTGGCGCCCGGCCTTCGGGGCTGCCACGGCCTCCCTGATCGCTCTGGTCTCCCCGGTCTTCCTGCTCGCATCTCTCGGCGCCGTCTCACGGGCCACGCTCTGGCGCCAGCTCGATTTCAGGCGTATGAGCGTCATCGACATGACCGCGACGGTCGCCGGCAACGTCGTGCCCGTCGTCCTCGCGCTGGCAGCGGGGTTCGGCGCAGCGGCGATCGTCATAGGCGCGCTCGCGCAGGTGACCCTCACATCCGCGCTGCTGCTCTGGGTTGCGCCGCCACCATTGCCCCGCTGGCACGGTGGCGCGCAGCGTGAAGTCGGAGGCTTCGGTCTCGCGGCGGCCCTGGCGGGTCTGGTGGACGTCATGTTCCGCAACGTCGACTACGCGATCCTGGCGATCCAGCTGCCGGCCGCCCAGGTCGGTATCTACTGGCGTGCCTTCAATCTCGGTGTCGTCTACCAGGACAAGCTGAGCAGCGTGATGATGCAGCTCGCCTTCCCCGTGTACTCACGCACCGAGAGCCGGGCCGAGCTCCGGGCGCTGCACGAGCGCGCCGCCAGGGTGCACGCCGCTGTGATCTTCCCGCTGCTCGCCTCGCTGATCGTGTTGGGCCCCGTCCTGATCCCCTTCGTCCTGGGAGGCGAGTGGATCCCGGCGGTTCGCCCGGCGCAGATCCTCGCCGTCGCCGGAATGGTCGCCGCGGTCCTGACCGGCTACCCGCAGGTCATGCTGGCGGTGGGACAGCCCAAAAGGCTCCTCAACTTCAATGTGGCCATGCTGATCGGCTACGCCGCGATCATCGCCCTGGTCGCGCAGCAGGGGCTCATCACGATCGCCATCGCGGTGGTCGTCGGATACATGTTGATCCTGCTCGGCGTCTACCGGTTCCTTCTGAAGCGCGCCGTCGGGATCTCAGTCGGCCGCCTGATCCCCGAGATCGGACCGGCGATCGCCGGCTGCTTCGCGCTGGCGGCGGTCGGCGAACCGCTCAGGCGGCTGCTCTATCCGGCCGTCGGCGCCGCCCCGACGATCGTCGTGGCCGGCACGGTCGGGCTCCTGGCCTACAGTGTGACGCTGCGCCTGGTCTCGCGACCTGCCTGGGACGATCTCTGTGGACTGGCCGGGAGAGTTCTGCCGCTTCCGGCCAGGCTCCGCATGCGGGTCGGTGGCGTTTCGGCGATCAGCCCTCTTGCAGACGCCGAACCACTCGCCCCGGCACCCCAGCAACCACTGACCGCGGCGGCACATCCTCCCGTATGACCGAGTTGGCGCCGACCACGGCGCCCCTGCCCACGGTCACGCCGGGAAGCAGGACCACGTTCTGCCCCAGCCAGGCGCCATCCTCGACGACAACAGGCCTGATGTCGGCGAGAGGCTGATCGAGGATCGCCTCCACGGGGTCATCGAACCCGTGCCGGTGGTCGGCGATGTAGACGTTTCGGGCGAAGAGCACGCGGGAGCCGATCCGGACGTGGGCCGCCGCCGAGAGGACGCAGTAGCCCGCGATCGATGTCCCGTCGCCGATCTCGAGCTTCCCCGCGGGCTCATGGGTCAACAGCCAGCAGCCGGGGCCCAGATAAACGTGACTGCCGATCGTGATCCGCTCCTCGCCGACCAGCTGGATCGGCATGGACAGGCGGCTGCGGCTGCCGAGGCCGGCGAACGAGGACCGCATCGCGAGCGAGAAGGCCCGGTCGCGATTCTCGCGCAGCATCCTGTGTATGGCGGCTGCCCTCATGCAATAGCCCTCGCGGCGCTCACCGGAACGGTGGCGGCGCGACGCCCGCCACCACGGCCAGCGCGTGGCGCTCGGCGGCAAGGCGCTCCCGTGCCTGCGAGCGGGTCGAGAAGGCCAGCATCCTCAGCAGGTGGCGTGTGGCCAGCGCCGCCCGGATGGCACCCGAAGCCCCGCGGCGGTAGTGCTTGCGGGCGAACAGAAGCTTGGCCCAGCTCAGCTGTGCAACCAGGTCGGGACGCGTCGAGGGCGTGGTGTGATGGGTCACTGTCATCTGGGGAAGGTGACGTATCTCCCACCCGGCCGTCCGTGCGCGATAGCACCAGTCGGTCTCCTCGGAATAGAGAAAGAAGCGCTCGTCGAGTCCGCCC
>CAZFGJ010000021.1:0-18520 GCA_964518445.1 uncultured Solirubrobacteraceae bacterium | reverse complement strand
CATCGACCACGGTCTCGGCCCGAGCGATCAGGAACGCTCCGCAGAGCCAGTCCGCCGAGCCCTCGAGGTTGTAGCGCGAGGGAGCCCGCTCTTCCTCTCGCCACCCCCGCCAGGGCAGTGCCAGGGCCTCGCCGATCGACGAGCGGGCCGATGGGTAGCGGCGGATCGAGTACTGCAGCTCGGCGTCGCTGCCCTGCTGGATGACGCTTGCAATCCCGACCTCGGGGCGCTGGTCGAGCATCGTGAGCAGCTCCCCGAATGTGCCGTCGGCGATCTCGACGTCGGGATTCAGCAGCAGCACGTATCTCCCTGTTGCGAGCTCCAGGCCACGGTTGTTCGCCCGGGCGAAACCGACGTTCTCGCAACGGACGACCTGGATCTCGGGGTGCTCGCGTTCGATCGCATCAGGTGTCCCGTCGGTGGAGCCGCTGTCGATCACCAGCCATTGAACATCGAGACCGGCTGCGGCCTGGCGGGCGCTCCGGAGCGTTCGAAGGGCAAGTTCGGTGCGGCCGTGGGTGACAACCAGGACTGTCAGATCTGGGCCGGCGTCGCTCATCGTGCGCGTCCCAGGGCGGGAGGCCGGACCGCCCGGCGCATCCTCCCGCGCAGCTCGCCGCGCACGAAACGACGCAGTTCGGGGTCCTCAACGGCCGTGGTGGACCCAAGAGCCGCGTGCAGGTAGCCATAGAGGAAGGCCGCGCCACCGATGCCGACCGGTCGCGCTCGCCCCACCTTGAACGCTCTGGCGCTCACCCATCCGAGGCCCTGGTGAGTGATGTAGGCGCAGGCTCCGTGACGCGCCCGCCCCCGCAGCACGCCATCCCGGCTGGCCAGCGGCCGATGGTGGACGGCGCTGAGATCCTCGAAGGAGCAGGTGCTCCATCCGTGCATGCGGGCGTAGGCTTCGTCGATCGAGTCCCATCCGAGGCGCGATTGCAGGCCGCCGATCTCGAGGAGGCACTCGAGCGCATAGGTCTTCAGCGCTCCGTGGACGTGGTGTGAAGGAATCGGGATTCTCCGCTCGATGCCGTCCACCGTCTCTGAAAGCTGGCCTCCGGCGATGCCGAGCCGAGGGTCATCGGCGAACCGCGTCAGCAGCGTCCCGTACCACTCGGGCGGCAGCTCGATGTCCCCGTCGAGCTTGGCGATGTGGCTGAAGGACCGCCAGTCGACGCTCTCGAGGCCGTGGGTGAAGGCGTGGACCTCGGCTGCGAACAGCAGCCTGTCCCCACCGGGCTCCTGGGCCCGCCGGGGCGCCTCGAGGACCGTGATGAAGTCGAGATCGGCCGTGATCGACCGCAGGCGAGCAAGGGTGTCGTCGGCGGAGGCGTCGTCGACGATCACCCACCTGTCGGGACGGCGCGCCTGACTCGCCATGCCGTGCACGACGCGCTCGATGTGCGCGGCCTCGTTATGGACCGGGGTTACAACCAGAAGGCGCTGCGACATCTCAGGAGGAGAACGATCCCACGGCCTCCCAACTTCCGTAGCGACGCACCTGAGCGGCGGCTCGCAGCCTGCAAGCTTCAGGGCTGCCATGCCGTTGCTTCTCTTAGATGTGCGGGATTTGTGGCATCGCCGGGACGGCGCACGCAGGACGTGGGCTCGACGAGTCGCGCCTGCGCTCGATGACCGACGCCATCGTCCATCGGGGGCCCGACGAGCGGGGAACGCACATCGAGCCCGGTGTGGCCCTCGGGATGCGACGGCTCAGCATCATCGACGTCGGCGGCAGCCACCAGCCGATCAGCAACGAGGACGGCACCGTTCTTGCGGTCTTCAACGGAGAGATCTACAACTACCGCGAGCTTCGCGCCGGCCTCGAGCAACGAGGCCACCGGCTGGGGACCGAGGGCGACGGCGAGACGATCGTGCACCTCTACGAGGAGCATGGGGTGGACTTCGCCCGGCATCTCGAGGGAATCTTCGCGATCGCTCTGTGGGATGCACCGCGGCGGCGCCTCGTTCTGATCCGCGACCAGCTCGGCGTCAAGCCGCTGTACTACTCGCTCGGGGAGGAGGGCCTGGCCTTCGCCTCCGAGGTCAAGTCGCTGATCGCCGGCGACCTGCTGACACCTGCGCTCGATCCCATTGCCGCAGAGCTGTTCCTGGCGTTCGGGTTAGTCCCGGGGCCGCGATCCCTGTTCGAGGGTGTCGAAAAGCTCATGCCGGCCTCGCTGCTCGTGTGGGAGGGCGAAGGGCGCCCAGAGCAGCGCCCCTACTGGTCGGCCGAAGAGGGCCCGGCGACCCGCTCGCCGGGGGCCGGCTGGCAGGAGGATCAGGACCGTCTTCTCGAACTGCTTCGGCGGTCGACCCGCTCGCAGATGGTCAGCGACGTGCCGCTCGGCTCGATGCTGAGCGGCGGGCTCGACTCCTCGCTGATCACCGCCCTGATGGCCGAGCACAGCACTCAGCCGGTGAAGACCTTCTCGATCGGCTTCGTCGAGGACGCCGATGCCAACGAGCTCGGAGACGCCCGCAACGTCGCCGAGCGGCTGGGCACCGATCACCACGAACTGCTGACCAGCGCCACCGACCATCCTGAGCTGCTCGACGAAGCGCTGTGGCACCTGGAGGAACCGATCGCAGATGTCTCCTTCCTCGGGTTCATGCTGCTCAGCCGGCTTGCGCGGGAGTCCGTCACCGTGGCACTCTCCGGCCAGGGCGCCGACGAGCTGCTGGGCGGCTACCGCAAGCATCAGATGGCCGCATTGGCCGGAGGCCTGCAGCGCGGCCCCGCGGCCCTGCGGTCCCTGATCGGTGCAGCCGGGCGACGGGCATCGAGCGGCTCGACGCTCGCCAGGGGACTCGAGGCGCTCTCCACCGACGATCCCGCCAGAAGGCTGCTCGCCATGAGCCGGGTCCTGGGGCCGGAGGATCGCGGGGAGCTGCTCGCGCCGGGGTTCAGGGTCGACGGCATGGAAGGGGAGCTTGCCAGCACGATCGCTGCCCAGCTGCCGGCCGGGAAGGCCGGAGCGCTCTCCCAGACATTGACGCTCGACACCCGCATGGCGCTGGTGGACAACATGCTTCTCTACTTCGACAAGATGTCGATGGCGGCTTCGCTGGAGGTGCGCGTGCCGTTCCTCGACACTGAGATGGTGCGCTTCTGCGGCGAGCTTCCGGACAGCCGCAAGGTGTGGCTCGGGCGCCGCAAGGAGCTGCTCAAACGCGCCAGCCACGGACTGGTGGACGACGAGATCATCAACAAGCGCAAGCGCGGCTTCTTCCATGCGGCCCTCGGGGCCTGGCTTCGGGTGCACCGGGACACGCTCCTCTCGGAGACGTTGCTGGACGAGCGCGCCCTGGCCCGCGGCCAGTACGACTCGACGGCCGTCAGGACGCTTCTCGCTGCCGCGGGCGCCGAGGGCAAGAAGAGCGATCAGCGCCTCTTCTGCCTGATGCTCCTGGAGCGCTGGCAGCAGCTGTTCGTGGACGGCGACGGGCCGGCGCGCCGGCAGGACGCCCCCACGCTCGCGGCCGCCTAGCCGTTCCTGGACCGAGCCGGAGCCGGGTCCTCGATTGAGCGCCCGGGTCGTGTGGAGCTAGACGAGCGCCGGCTCGCGCGAGCGCACGCTCGGCACGTCCGGGTCCGGCTGATCCGGGTCAGGACCCTGGAGTCCCGACTCCGGGCCCACGAGAACAGGATCTGCAGTTCGAAGACGGGCAGGCTCGGGGGCCGGCGATGACTCGCGCAGAACCAGGATCATCGCGGCGATGAAGAACAGCAGGTAGGGGACGTGGGGGAAGGAGAGGACGTCGAAGAGCGCGCTGCCCACCGCAACCGCCACCACCGTTGCGAACGCGGCCAGGGCCAGCGAGGCGCGGCGGCGGTCACGGCGGCCGGGACCCCGGATCAGGGGCCGCGCAGCGCTGAGAATCGTCGCGAAGATCGCCAGGTAGAGCAGCGTCCCGATGGCCCCTACGGTGATCAGCAGATCGAGGTACTGGTTGTCGAGGATCCGGTACTTGTGCGGGTCATAGCTCTCATATCCCCGTCCCAGCAGGGGGTGGCTCAGCAGGTCGGGCGTCACGGCGTCATAGCGGGCCGTGCGGTCCGTAGTGGTGAGAGCGCTGTTGATGTGCCCCGGTTCGAGCTCGCTGATCACCGAGCCCAGCGCCCCGGGCGAGGCCAGGTGGACGATCACGAACAGCACCACGCAGAGCTTTGCCATGGTGCCGAGCACTTCGCGGGGCCGGTAGGCCGCCAGCACCAGGATCACGACTCCTGGCACCACAAGACTTGTCTTGCGAGCGGTTGCCACTCCCCCGGCGATCAGGATCCCGACCGCGAGCGTGTACATCCACCTGCGCCGTCTGGTGGGCGCATCGATCGAGCCGAGGATGGCGAAGGGAAGCACCATCGCGAGCATCGCGGCGAGCTCCAGCGGTTGAAGCGTCGGCCCGTAGACGGTCAGGCGACCGATCGAGTCGATCGTGTCCATTTCGCTCGGGATGGTGACCGGGAGCACCTTCCCCCAGAGCGAGTAGAAGACGTTGTACTGGAAGCGGTACTCGATGATCGTGCCGATCGCGACCACCACGCCCAGGACGACCATCAGCGCCGCGAAGCGAGGCACCTCGCGCGGGCGCAGGACCGAAGCGACGACGAAGAAGAAGACGATGTAGGAGATGAGCAGCGCGAGCTTCTTCACGGCCAGCGAGATCTCGCCCATGTCGGCGAGTGCTCGCCCGTCGAAGACGACGCTCAAAAGGCAGGCTGCGAGGAATGCAAGGGCGGCGAAATGGACCGGCCCCACCTTCACCCTGGGCTTGGCCGTTCCGCTCACCACAGCCATGCTGGCCAGCCACAGCAGCACGATCGCGATCAGCACCGGCCTGTCGAGAGTTCCGTTGACCGGCAGGTGCAGCGGTAGGTCGATCGAGTCGAAGGGGACCAGGAAGAGCATTGCCATGAAGCCCGCCATCGCCCAAGGCAGCACCCGGCGGGTGTGGGGCCATTCGTCGCCGCCGGCGGCTTCCTCGTCATCGAGACGGTCGAGCTGCGCGATGCTCTCCGTCCGCTCGTGGTCGCGGGCGAGGCGCCGTCGCCGTGCCCACATCAGGCTGGCACCGGCCAGGAGGACCCCGAGGAACGCTAGGGCCATGAGCTGCCAGCGGGCATGGGGCGCCACGAGCCCGCTCGTCGTCGGGCCCAGCGAACGCAGGACGACGGCCGAGTTGCTGGGCAGCGGGTGGGCGGCCTTTGCTTCGGCCAGATGGCGCTGCAGAAGGTCCTGGGCGGCTTCGACGATCGCCACCGCCGCGTGCACCGTGGGGGCCTGCGCGTAGAGGGTCAGGATCGGATGGGTGCCATCCACGTCGGTGAGCAGCCGGTATGAGTGGTTGACCTGATGGGGTTCAGGAAGCACCGGCAGTTTGGGCCCGTAGTTGGTCCGGTCCAGAAGCAGGGTGAAGGGGCCGGAGTCGGAGATGCTCTTCGTGCCCAGCCCGATCTGAGATCCGATCGCCGCCGTCGGGGTGTCCCCGCGCAGGTAGAGGGCGTAGTTGAGCGCCAGCTGGGCGCCGAGTTCCGTCTGGTACTGCGTGGACGGGTTGATGTCCGCGATCGCCGAGTCAGCGTTGTCGACGAGCAGCTGCGCCCTGGCCGTGCCCAGCTGGAGCCCGCGGGGGTGTACCGCGAGCGGCGAGAGCGAGACGCTGTAGCCGACCAGCCCGGCTGCCAGCGCGGCCGCCGCGATGAGCGCCGCAACCGCTCCCAGCCGCCGCCACCGGGAGCCCCGGGGCGGCGCGGCACGTCTCATCGGCGGCGCTCTCCAGCCGACGCCAGCGGCAGGCGCGATTCGGGCTTGTGGGAGACCGAGTCGAACTCGGCTGCCAGCTCGTCCTCGATCGACTCGAGCTCGTCATCGCGTTTGCGAATCGCCTCGAGCCCAAGAATCCCAAGCAGGCCCACCAGCATCACGCCGAGGAAGGCGGCGATCGTCATGGTTCCTTTCGAGCCGCCGTTGACCGTCGCCGTCTGCGCGGATCCGAGCTGGCGCAGAGTCACCCGGTCGGCTTCGGGCGTGTGGCCGCTCTGCTGGATCGTCGTCACGTAGTGCTGGACCCCGGCGTAGACGGCGTTCGCGATCCTGGCCGCAGCGGCCGGCGTGGGCGCCTGGACGGTCGTGGTGATGACCGGCTCGTTCTGCTGCGCCTGCAGCGTTATGCGGTAGATCGCCTTCTCGGCGACCAGCTGGCTGCTGCGCGCCTCGGAGGGCGTGATCACGTTCAGGTTTTCAGCGGCTCCCGTGTAGGGGCCCTGGGCGGTGATCTGGCCGACCGGGACGTTCGCGGCCGATGCGATCTCCTGAATGACGGCCTGGCTGCTCATCACCTGGGCGAAGACCGCAGCCCGCGAGATCAACGGCGTCGGGTTCTGAGTGAGGTTCGCGAGCTCGGAGGAGGGGGAGTCGACGAGGATCTGGACGGTCGCCGCGCCCGTGGGGACGCTGTGCGAGCTCATCCGGACTACGACGGCGGCGCCGATCGCGACCACAACCGTGAGGGCGGTGGCCACCCAATAGCGTCGTAGTGTCCTGAGGATTTCGGCGAATTCCAAGTCGATCTGGGCCTTTCAACAGAGCAACGGGGCCTCTGCCGCAGAACTTTCGCGCTGTCTTCGAAGTCCTCGTGCGAGGACTGACGGTCCCGGTGCGTTAAGAGGGGACATGACTTTGAGAGGCGTGATCATGCCGACGTCGAGCGTCGGCACAGGAGGGGACGGCGGCGCGGCCGCGCCGCTTCAGCGTGTTGCGAACCGGCCGATCCTCTGCCACGTGCTCGACGAGCTGCTCCGCGCGGGGATAAAGCAGGTGACGGTGGTGACCCCCGCCTGGTGCCAGGCGGAGCTCCAGGAGGCGATCACGGCCGAGGGACCGGCTGAGATCGAGGTCTCCTACGCCGCCCATGGTGCCGATGGCAGCTTCGAGCCGGCGCTGAAGTCCGTCGCCTCTCTGATCGGCGAGTCGCCCTGCGTCGTCCATGCCGCCGACGGTCTCCTGACGGAGCCTCTTACCGACCTCCTTGGCGCCAATCCCCTTGTTGCCGGCACGGATCTTCTTGCCTTTGTGCACCCCTCGCCCGAGGGATCGACGGCGCTCTCGACCAGGCGCCTGATGCGCCTCGTCGATCAGCTGCCCCGGAACGGCTCCGCCGAGCGGGTCGCCGATGAGGGGTCCATGCAGCTCGCCGGAGTCTGCATCTTCGGTCCGGGCGCCCTGCGCTCCGTGGGCGACAATGGCTGGTGGCACGGCGGGGGCCTCGACCTCGCGACCGTCTGCGAGCGCTTTATCGAGGCGGGCGCGAGCCTGTCCCTCGGTTCGACAAGCGGCTGGCTTCAGTACAGAGGCTCCACAAATGAGCTGTTGGCCCTCAACCGGTTCCTGCTCGATGCGCTCGTCGGCGAGGGTCCGATGATGGCGATTCGCGGCTCCAATCGCATCGAGGGCCCGGTGGTGGTGCACCCGACGGCTGTGGTGCAGTCCAGCACGATCGTCGGTCCCGCCCTGATCGGGCCGCACGCTGAAGTCCTGGGCTCCTACATCGGCCCGTACACCTCGATCGGAGCCGGCGCACACATCGAGGGCGCCGAGGTCGAGCGCTCGATAATTCTCTCCGGAGCAAGGATCACGCACATCGGCGGTCGACTGGTGGGCAGCGTCGTCGGTCGCGACGCTCATATCTTCAGGGACTTCTCGCTACCACGGGCGATGCGCCTGAACGTCGGCGACGGCGGCGAAGTGGCGCTGTGCTGAGGGGCGGACGGATGGCTCGGAACCAACAGCGCCGCGGGCTGCGCGTCGCGATGATCCACCTCTCAGACTTCTCGCTCGACTCGCGGATCCAGCGTCAGGCTCGCGCGCTTGCCGAGCGCGGCGACGAGGTGCACCTGATCTGCATCGGCGAGCCCGAACGGCTGACGGTCGGAGCCGGCTCGATCGAGGTCCACTCCGTGGGAGCCGAGAAGGCCGGCGGCGGCCCGTTGTCATACGTGCGCGGGTACGGCGGGTTCATGGCCAGGGCCGCCTGGCGATTGAGTCGCCTGGATGCACGCCTCCGCTTCGACCTCGTCGAGGCTCACAACATGCCCGACCTGCTGACCGCCTCGGCCCTCGTCCCGAAGCTGCGGGGCGTGCCGCTGATCCTGAACGTTCACGACACCTTCCCGGAGCTGTTCGCCACCAAGTACGGAAGGCCGTCCGGCGACATCCTCGAACGGGTGCTCGAAGGCGAGGAGCGCCTCAGTGCCATGCTGGCGTCGCGCGTGATCACGGTGACCGACCAGGCGCGGATACGCCTCGAAGGCCGTGGCGTCGGGGTTGGCCGGACGACCGTCGTGATGAACTCACCCGACGAGCAGGTCTTCGGTCCCGCCCGCCCGCCCAAGCCGATCCCCGAGGACGGCGCCGTCAGGATCATCTACCACGGTGGCCTCGCCCCTCGTTTCGGAGTTCAGACCCTGATCGAGGCGATCAGGACACTGCGGCTGGCCGCCCCGCGCATCGAGCTGCGCGTCTGCGGCTCAGGCGAAGATCGAGACCGGTTGGCCGCCCTGGCCGCCGAGATCGACCCGGAGCGGATCGATGTGGCGGCAGAGCCCGTTCCCTTCGCCATGATCCCGCAGGAGCTCGAGGCGGCACACATCGGCGTCGTCCCGACGCTCGAGGACCGCTTCACAGAGCTCCTGCTGCCGGTCAAGCTGCTCGAGTACGTCCACATGGGGCTCCCCGTCGTGGCATCCCGTCTGCCGGGGATCTCCGATCGCTTCTCCGAGGAGGACCTGCTGCCGTTCGCGCCGGGTGATCCTCTCGATCTGGCCCGGGCGCTCGAGGCTGTGCTGGCCGACCCCGGGGCGGCCGCGCGCCGTGCGGCGAGTGCGACGGGGCGCCTGGCCGACATCACCTGGGAGCGTCAGCGCGAGCGCTACCTGGCACTTGTCGACGAGCTTGTCGGGCGCGAGGGTGCCGGCGAGGTGCTGCGCCCCGCTCAGGCCGCCGCGGCCTGAGCACCCGGGCGGGCTTCATCACTGCGGCGGAGCCGGGACCGACGGACCGCTGCCTCAGGCAGCAGCGGCCTGGACCGAGGACTGGGGCGGAGCGTCTGATGCGTGTGCTCGCGCCAGGGCCTCCTGCGCCACCTGCTCGGCCATCCCCAGGACCGACTCGCCGTTGAGCAGCCGCGGATAGATCTGGCTGGCCGAGGCGAGGCCGAGGCCGGGAACGCCGGGCCAGACGGGGGCCACGCGGGGCTCCTGCCCAAGTGCGTGAACCGGCTCCACCAACGGCGCCCGCTGCACGGTCCAGTCGACCACATCCTCATGGCTGAAGTCCGGCACCAGCCGCGCCAGCATCTCGGTGAAGCGGCGGTAGATCGACTCGTCGTCCTCGGTGAACTCCGGCGCGTCGGCGCCGCAGTACTTCGGCAGGTAGGCCAGCCGCAGTCCATCGGTGTGCTCGGTGCCGACGACATGCGAGGTCTCGACCACAGTCGTGATCGGGGTCGGATCGCAGATGTTGACCGAGTAGTACGGAAGCAGCGAGCGGCGGAGCTTGAGGATCAGGCATACGACACCCAGGTAGCGCTCGGGGTAGGCCGACATCAGAGGGGCGAGGGACTCGGGGAGGAGGCGGCGCAGGGCCGGGGGCTGGAGCGTGACGATCGTCTGGTCGAAGCTCATCGGCTCGCCGTCCACCTTCACGCCCGTCACCGCGCCAGACTCGTCCTGGACGAGGCCCTCTACGCCGGCGCCAAGGCGGATGTCGGCCCCGAGCTCGCGAGCACGCTCCGCGGCGGCGAGAACGAGTGTTTCGTGCCCGCCCTTCAGCGAGCCCATCGTCTCGCCGGCGCTCTTCGAGTCGCGCGCCGAGCGCATCCTGTTGGTTCGCGCCCACAGGTAGGTGGCGGGCAGTTCGTCGTGGCGGCTGTCGAAGCGCGAGTTGAGCAGGGGCACCCAGATCCGCTCGAGCACCTCGCGCCCGCAGTGGCGGCGCAGCCAGCTCTTCAGCTCGACCTTCTCCAGGCCCTTGTAGTCCCGTCGCAGCTGGCACTGCAGGACGAACCAGGCAAGGCGGGCCCTGCCGATCGGGGAGAGCGGCGGAAAGCGCAGGAAGTCGCCGATCCCGTTGAACGGGTACATCTCACCGTCGATGAAGAAGCCGACCCCGACGGGGTTGAAGCTCAGCTGATCTGTCAGGCCGAGCTCATCGACGAGCCCAAGCATCCGCTCGTCCGAGGGGACGATCACGTGGTAGAAGCGGTCGACCTTGTGGCCCGAGAAGTCCATCGCGCCGGCAAGCCCGCCCGGCGTCGGGGCGCGCTCCAGGAGCGTCACGCGGGCACCGGCCTGCGACAGGCGCAGCGTCAGGGCCGTGCCGAGGATGCCGGCGCCGACGACGCCGATGTGCGGTCTCGCCGCGGCCGACATCAGCCGTCCGACACGGCGCGCAGCCGGCTCGCACCGGAGTCGCCGGACTGCTCGCTGGCCGAGGGCGTCTCGCTCCCAAGCGGCGAGATCGGCGGCGGCTGGATGCGTCCGACGAGGTGGGCGGCCATCAGTCGCCCGTAGGCCAGCACGGTCGGGCGGAGGCTCATCTTCGAGGCGCCGAGGCGCCGTGACCAGTCGTTCACCGTGGGCACCTCGGAGACGGTCGCGCCCGCGTTGTAGAGCTTCAGCAGCAGCTCCACATTGGCGGCGAAGCCGGGCTCACGCACGAGCAGGTAGCCGTAGGTCTCGACAGCGCGCCGCAGCGTCCCGGCGCGGTAGACGCGGTACAGGGAGGAGAGCGTGTGGATCTCGCGCAGGCCGCCGGCGTAGCGGAAGACGTTGGAGACGCCCTTTGAAGCTGCGAGACGCCAGGGTGCGACGCCAAGGATCCTCCCGCCCGGCGCGTAGACCGAGGCAAGCACGATGTCGTCGCCCGCGTAGAAGCGCTCGAGCATCGCCGGCAGGTCGCTCAGGTCAGAGGTGTTGTCAGCCTCGAGCGTGACGATCGCGTCGTCGTCGAGTGACTCGCCCAGGGCCGCACGCAGTCCCGAGTTGATGGCCGTGCCGAGGCCGCGGTTGACCGCGTGCCGGACGATCGCGACCGGCAGGCCGTCGGAGTGGGCTTCGATTGCCTCGGCGGTCCCGTCGGTGGAGCCGTCGTCGACGAAGATCACCCGCGCCCCGAGTTCGCGCGCCACGGGGGCGAGCTCGGCCAGCAGGCGCGGGATGTTCTCGTGCTCGTTGTAGGCGGGGATGACGAAGCGAATCATCTGTCTGCCCCTAGGCTACGGCCTGAAGCGGGCGGCTTCCGGCGGTGTCGAGCAATCTCACGGTTCGTTCGTTGGCCGCGGAGTCGCGGACCGCCAGGGCGGCGGCCAGGGCGCGGCAGCCTTCTTCGGCGTTGACCGGCTCCGGTGTGTCGTCCAGCACGCACGAGGTGAACGCCTGGAGCTCGGCCTGCAGCGGTTCGATCCTGGGGAGCGCGAAACGCAGCGAGGCGCCCTCGGCGTCGCCCCGGACACGGGCGAGGTCGCCCCATTCGGTCGGCGCCCCGGTCGACTCGGTGAACCACACGTCCTGCGTCAGGTAGGAGGCGCTGAGCATCCCGGACTCGCCGATCACCGTCATCTCACGCTTCTTCTCGGGCGTCAGCCAGTTGACGTCCAGCAGGCCCATGGGGCCGTTGTCGCCGAAGCGCAGCAGGCAGGAGATCAGGTCCTCCTGGCTGGGGTGAACGAAGCGGCTTCCCTCGGCGAAGATGCTTGTGATGTTGCGCCCGAGGACGAACTGCATCAGGTCCAGGTCGTGCGTTGCCAGGTCGACTGCCACGCCGGTGTCCATGATGCGGGTGGGCAGCGGCCCGACGCGGGTGGAGTGGGCGCGGAAGACCCGTCCGATGCGCCCTTCGGCGACCAGTTCGGCGAGCTTGCCCACGGCCGGGTTGAAGCGCTCGATGTGCCCGACCATCAGCTTGACCTGTGCGACGCGCGCGGCCGCGGCCATGCGAAGCCCGTCCTCCAGTGCGGTGGCGATGGGCTTCTCGACGAATACGTGCTTGCCGGCGGCGATCGCGTCGAGCGCGACACGGGCGTGGTGCTCGGAGGGGACGCAGACGCAGACGGCGTCGACGTCCTCGCGCTCGAGCAGCCAGCGGTAGTCGGCAACCCAGTCGATCGGGCGACGCCCGATGCGCTGGCGTGCCGTGGCCTCATCCGGGTCGGCGATGGCGACGAGCTGGGCGTCGGCGAGACGCTCCCATGTCTCGACGTGGTAGGAGCCCATCCGTCCGACCCCGATCAATGCGACGTTGAGCTGCTTCATCGTGCCACCACCTCGGGGTCGGTTATCAGGGACAGCTGGTCCGGGGAGACGGCGGGAGCCGCTCCCACTAGCTCGGCGACGATCTGGGCGATCCGCTGGGCGGCGTGGCCGTCACCAAAGATCTGCGGGCGCTCCTGCGGGAGCGCTGTCGCGAGAGCCGCCTCGAAGGCGTCCGGGTCCACGCCGACGAGCGTGTTCCAACCGGTGGCGACCGTGTCGGTCCACTCGGTCTCCTCGCGCAGGGTCAGGCAGCGGACTCCCCACAGGTAGGCCTCCCGCTGGACGCCGCCCGAGTCGGTCGCGATCGCCCCGGCACCGCGCTCGAGCTCGAGCATGCGGGTGTAGGGGACGGGTGCGATCAGCTCGATCGCCTCGGGAACCTCGAGGTTCCACGCATCGATCCGAGCCTGGGTGCGGGGGTGCAGGGGCATGATCACCGGCAGGTTCGAGCGCCCCAGGCACTCGAGCACCAGTGCCAGGCGGTCAGGGTCGTCGGTGTTGTAGTTGCGGTGCACCGTGGCCAGCATGTAGTCGCCATCACCGGCGGGCTGGACCTGCGAGCGCCAGCTCTCGAGCGTGTCGCAGAGCGGGTCTCCCGTCACGTGTATCTCGCCGCCCACGCCCTCGTCGATGAGGTTCTTGCGGGCGCCCGGGCCGGGTGCGCAGAGAACCTGGGAGAGGCGGTCCGTCTCGATCCGGTTGCCCTCCTCGGGCATGTCCATCCGGCGTGAGCGCAGGCCCGCCTCGATGTGGACGAGCGGCACCCCCATCGTCGCGGCTGCCCGTGCCCCCGAGAGGGTCGCGTTGGTGTCGCCCCGCACGATCACGGCGGAGGGGCGCTCTCGTTCGATCAGGCCTTCGAGCCGTGACTGGCCGAGGGCCAGCTGCTCCTCGCGCGAGCGCGAGCCGATCCCCAGGTTGTGGTCCGGGCGCGGCAGCCGGGTCGCCAGGATCTGGCTCTCGGACATCGCGTCGTCGTAGTGCTGGCCGGTGTGGACGAGGATCTCCTCGACGACGCCCGAGAGCGCCTCGCAGACCGGGGCGGCCTGGATGATCTCCGGACGGGCGCCGATCACCGAGAGCACACGGTGCTTCGCGGCCGTGCCGGTGTCTGTCGTCGGGTTTTCCATCTCTCCTCCTAGGCGGCGGCCCGGTTGGCCAGGGTCGGAATGGCCAGCGGCATCCCCGCACCGCGCATCGAGGCCTGTACGGACTGGACGGCCGCGACGATCTCGATCCCAAGTGCGAGGTTCGAACGCGGTTCCTCGCCGGTCCTGATCGAGTGGGCGAAGTCTTCGAGCTCCAGGCGCAGCGGCTCCTGCGGCTCGACCCGCGGGATGATCACGTCACCGGTGCGGTAGATCAGCTGGTGCTCGCCGAAGTTGGCCGGGGTCGGAGGCAGCATGTCCATGCCGCGGTCGTAGATGCGGACCGGTTCATCGGAGGCGGTGTCGTCGTACTGGACCATCCGCTGGCTGCCCACGACGATCATCTGGCGAACCTTGCGCGGCGCAAGCCAGGAGATCTGCACGTTGGCCGTCTGCCCGCTGGCGAAGGTCAGCGTCATGAAGGCCGTCTCTGAGACCCCCTGCTTGAGGACGCTCGAGCCGGAGGCCGCGACTTCCACGATCGGCTGCTCGAGCCAGTAGAGGAGGATCGAGAGGTCATGCGGGGCGAGGTCGCAGACGACGCCGCCGTCGTTGTACTTGCCCAGGTTCATGCGCGAGGAGGTCACGAAGTGGACGTCCCCGACGACGCCGTTGCGGATCAGGTCGCGGATCGTGTTGACGGCAGGGCTGTAGATGAAGGTGTGGCCCGGCATCAGGACCCGGCCGACCGTCTCGGAGATCTCGGCCAGCTCGTGGGCATCGTCGAGCGTCGTCGCCAGCGGCTTCTCGACCAGCACGTGCTTGCCGGCTTCGAGTGCCCGCTTGGCGAGCGCGTGATGTGTGTGAGGCGGGGTGGCGATGACCACGGCCTCGACCGCCGGATCGGCCAGGACGGCGTCCAGCGTGTTGACCGTCCTTGCGCCCGGGTGGCGTCCGCGGAACGTCGCAGCCTGTTTGCGATCGAGCTCGACCAGAGCCTCGAGGCGCAGGCCCTCGCACTCGGCGATGTTGCGCGCCAGATTCGGGCCCCAGTACCCGTAGCCGACAAGCGCCGTGCCGATTCGCGGCTGGCGGTGCAGGATGGAGTGGTTCGCGAGCGTCTCGCCGCGAGGGGCTTCGATGGTGGTCCTGGTGGATCCGCTGGGCATGGTCATGCAGCTCCCTGCCGGCGCAGAACCACCGGCATCGTCTTGGCTAGGATCCGCAGGTCGAGCATCAGCGATGCCGACTCGGCGTACTCGATGTCGAAGCGGACCATCTCGTCATAGGTCCGCTCGTTGCGCCCACTGACCTGCCAGAGGCCTGTCAGGCCCGGCTTGACCTTGAAACGGCGCAGATAGGCGTCCGGGTACATCTCGACCTCGTAGGGAATGACCGGCCGAGGGCCGACGAGGGCCATCTGGCCGAACAGGACATTGATCAGCTGGGGGAGCTCGTCGAGGCTCCAGCGGCGCAGGAATCCGCCGACGCGAGTGATTCGATTGTCGACCGAGAGCTTGTAGAGCTCGCCGCCGTGCCGGTTGTCTTCGCCGTCGATCAGAGTGCGCACGTACTCGCGGTGCGGCGCCACATCGGCGTCGCGGTACATCGTGCGGAACTTGAGCATCGTGAAGGTGCGGCGGTCGCGTCCCACCCGCTGCTGGCGGAACAGCGCCGGGCCGCCCGAGTCGATCCTGATCGCGATCGCGATCAGTAGCAGGGGCACCGCCAGCACGAGCAGGACGGTGCCCGCGACGAGCAGGTCGAGCGTCCTGCGAGCCGTTGCGATCAGGCCTGCGCGGACACGGGAGGAGGTCGGGAGCGGGGCACTCTGCTCCACCACAGCCAGATGTCCTCGCTTACGTGGTTGTGGCGGGGCGACGCTCATATGTTCGAATCAACGCGGCGAGTGCGCCTGGTCTTGTGCGGGCTCTGCAGAACCTGCAAAACCGCCCTCCCAGGAGGCGACCGAGTCGAGGACGTGAGCCAGTTCTCCCGAGTTCATCCCCGGGAAGATCGGCAGCGAGCAGATCTCGCCGGCCAGCCGCTCGCTCACCGGAAGGCTCCCGGCGCCGAGTCCCAGAGCCTCGTAGGCGCCGGTACGGTGGATCGGAACGGGGTAGTGGATCGCGCTGGCAACGCCGCGACTCTGGAGGTGCTCGCGCAGCCCGTCGCGGTCGGCGCAGCGAACGACGAACAGGTGGTACACGTGGTCCGCCTCGGCGAACGGCAGCCGGACCGGATCCACCGCGCCGTCCAGGCCGTGGCGCAGCGCCTCGCCGATTCGCCGGCGGTCGGCGTTCCAGCCGTCCAGTCGTGTCAGCTTGCGGCGCAGGATGGCGGCCTGCAGTGCGTCCAGGCGACCCGTCACACCGACCACCTGGTGGTGATAGCGGGGCCCCTCACCATGCGCACGAAGCAGTCGGACCTGGGCGGCCAGCTCGGGGGTGCCCGTCACGACGGCGCCACCGTCACCCCAGGCGCCGAGGTTCTTGGCCGGGTAGAAGCTGAAGCAGCCCGCGTCGCCCAGGGTTCCAACACGGCGGCCCTTGTAGCGCGCTCCATGCGCCTGGCAGGCATCCTCGAGCACACTGATGCCGGCTTCAGAGGCGAGCGTCAGAATCGGATCCATGTCAACGGTCGCCCCGTAGAGGTGGACCGGGATGACGCAGCGGACCTTCGGGCCGATGGCGGCCTGGATCGCCTCGGCGGTGATCAGGTGCGAGTCCGCGTCGACATCCACCAGCCTGGGGGTGGCCCCCGCGGCGCTGACAGCCTCAGCCGTGGCGATGAACGAGTTCGCCGGGAGGATCACCTCATCACCCGTCCCGATGCCGAGCGCCCTGAGCGAAAGCGTCAGCGCCTCCGTGCCCGAGGAGACGCCGATCGCGAACTCGCTCTCGGAGTAGGCAGCGAACTCCTGCTCGAAGGCCTCGACGTGGTGGCCCAGCGTGAAGGCACCCTGCTCGGCGACTTCGCGCACCACGCCCAGCAGCTCCTCGAGCAGTGCCGGGTCGTGGCGGTCCATCTGTGTGAAGGCGACCTCACGGACGTAGTCGCCGGGAGAACCTGTGTTGTCCCTCGGGGCTACTGCCGACATTGGAGTCTCACACCACCGCTTCGGTCGTGGAGGGGCCGGCCTGCATACGCAGGAGCTCCTGCTGCAGAGCACGACGGCCACGGTGGTGCAGGCCGTGGATCGAGCTCTCCGAGCGGCCCATCCGCTCTGCGATCTCCGGCGGGGTCAGGCCGATCACGTGGCGCATCACGACCACGTTGCGCTGCTCCTCGGGAAGCGCGTCGAGTGCGCTCTTGAGGTTGCGGGCCCGGTCGAAGTCACCGTCGTCCACGTGTCCGTCGACGCCGATCGGCTCCTCCGTGAGGATCGCCCTGTGGCGGCGAAGGTGGTCCAGTGCGGCGTTGCGCGCGACCCGCAGCAGCCAACCCGAGAACGGGACGCCGCACTCCTGGTAACGCGAGATCACCGTCATCAACTTCATGAAGACGTGCTGGGTGATGTCTTCGGCGTCCTTTTCGTCACGCACGATGCTGCGCACGTAGCCGTAGACGTTGTCCGAATAACGCACGTATAGAAAGCGAACCGCATCGCGGTCACCCTCCTTTGCGCGAGCTATCGCGAGGCGAACTTCACGCGAGACGGCGGGTGACTCGTCAAGTGTGCTGTTGCCTCGGAAGCACGCCTGTCCATCCTTGGAATTGAGGCGAAGCACCGAGTTCTCCATGTCCGTGGCTAGAAAAAACCCCAACCCGAAATACGCCCGGGGTGAGTGAAAAACCATGATCCGGAACGTCCGGCCTCGCCACAATCGCCCGACGGTCCCCAAAGCGCGTTCAGCGAATGAACGGCAAAAACGTTCGCGGTGGGATCCCCTCCGTTCAGTCGCGAACCCGTCTGGGGGAGAAGCCGCGTATCCCCGGGAAGCCCTTGAACAAGCCGTTTTCTGGCCGTCAGGCCTCGGACTGCCCCCGACTTGCGGGCTCAGCGCAGAGGGCCGGACAGAGTCGGAGTGCTCCCGCCGATTGAACGCTCAAATAGCGCCACGGTGGGGGAGTCACATATAGGCACCCCGGCTGGCCGAGCCGCAAAGGAAAAAACTCGCGAGTTCCGAAAAACGGAACAGCGACAGAAATTCACACTTGTAGTCTCTCCCGGCGTGAGTCCCGTATTCCTTCGTCGCTATCGGGCCGAGCGACTGCTGCGAGGGGAGTTCGAGCGGATGCGGGCACGCGTCATCTCGTCCGTGGTGGCTCGGCTTCGGGCGAGTGGCATCGAGCTCGATGGCGGCGATGTCGAGGCCGCCTACGCGCTGGCATGGCAGGGGCTCTACGCGGCGGTCCTCGAGGAGCAGCCGATCGAGAGCCCCGTCGCCTGGTTGACGCTGGTCACCTACCGCAGGGCGGTCGAGGAGCACCGCTCGAGATCTCGGCTCCGCGGAGCCGGCGAGCTGGATTCCGGGTCGGCAGCCGAGGCCGAAGTCGGTGTGGAGGACGACCTGGCGAGCGAGCTGGACGACCGGATCCGCCTCGGGAGGCTGCTCGAGGGCCTGTCCGGCCGGCTCGATCGACGCGAGCGCCAGGCTGCCACGCTCTGCTACCTGCAGGGGCTGTCGCGCGCTGAGGCGGCCGCCGAGATGGGGATCAGCGAGGGGCGGATGCGAAAGCTGATGGAGGGCCAGGGCGCCGGCGACCCGGGCGTATCGGGCAAGGTGGGAGAGCTTGCCCGCGTGATCGACGCCGGAGAATGGTGTGACAGTCAGGGTTCGCTGATGCGGGCACTTGCCTACGGCATCCTCGACCGCGACGGCGAGCGCTACCGCGTCGCGCTGAGCCATCACCGGCGCTGTCCCTCCTGCCGGGCCTACGTCGTCTCGCTGCGTGGGATCGCGGTGGCGCTGCCGCCGACACTTCTTCCGGGGGCGCGCCTCGCCCTTGCCGGGCTCGCCGGCGCCGGTTCCGGTGCGAGTGCCTCCGGCGCCGGTGCATTGTCAGGCGCCGGAGGAGGGGGGCTGGCCTTCGCGGGAGGGCCCTTCGGCGCGAAGCTCGCCGTCGGGTGTCTCGTGGCGGTCGGTGTCGGCGCCGGCTGTGTCGGCATTCAGGT
>CAZFGJ010000020.1:0-26235 GCA_964518445.1 uncultured Solirubrobacteraceae bacterium | reverse complement strand
CTACGACGTGATCCTGATCGACTGCCCGCCCTCGCTGGGGCTGCTGACGATCAACGCCCTGGTCGCGGCCGACCATGCCCTGATCACGGCCGAGGCGCAGTATTTCGCCCTCCAGGGGGTCGAGCAGGCGATCGAGGTCGTCGAGCTCGCCCGCGACAGCCTCAACCCGCGGCTGAAGCTGCTGGGAGTCCTGCTCAACCTGGCGGACATGCGGACCGTCCACTCGCGTGAGGCGCTGACCTCGCTTCAGGAGCGTTTCGGCGAGCAGGTGTTCGACACGGTGATCAGGAGCTCGATCGCCTATGCCGAGTCGGCCGAGCGGGCCCGGTCGATCCTCGACCACCGCCCCGACCTCGGCGCGGACTACATGGCTCTGGCCGGCGAACTTCTCGAGCGCCTCGAAGGCCTCGACGGAGCCGGTGAGCGTCTGCAGAAGCTGGCGCGCGCCTCAGCCGCCGGCTCCTAGGCCTCCTCAGAGCTCGCGCACATAGGCGCCCTGCGGCTCGAAGGGGGCCCGGATGACGGTGGCCCAGCCCTCGGCCTCACGCGCGAGCGCCTCGGCGACGGCTCCGGTCTGCTCATAGAAGCACCAGACCAGGACCGTCGGGCCGGCGCCGGAGATGGTCGCCCCGAGGGCGCCCAGCTCGCGGGCTCTCCCGGCCAGCTCGAATGAGCGGGGAAAGAGGTGCGAGCGGCGCTCCTGATGGAGCTGGTCCTGCAGTCCCCGGCCGAGGAGATCCCAATCGCCGCGAGCCAGGCCCAGCGTCAACAGGGCGCCATGGGCGACGTTGAAGACCGCCTGGCCCATCGGCACCTGCTCGGGCAGGGCCGCCCTGGCGGCCTTCGTCCTGACGGCTGTCTGAGGCACGACCACCAGCGCCTCGAGCCCTGTGGGCGGCTCGAAGCGGGTGGCTTTCCCGTCGGCGCAGATCACGAAGCCCCCCTGGATCGCCGCCGCGACGTTGTCGGGGTGTCCCTCGACGGCCGTCGCCTCGGCCAGCAGGTCGACGTCCAGCTCGAACATGTGGTCGGCCGCCATCAGCCCGGCGACGATCGCCGAGGCACTCGAGCCGAGGCCGCCGGAGAGCGGGATCTCCGAGCGGATCCGGAACGTGAAGCCGTCTGCCGGGTGGAGCCGCTCGAAGGCCCTGACGCAGAGGTTCTCGCGACCCCTGGCGACCGACAGGTCCGTCTCCACCGCGAAGGTGCCGGTCTCCTCGACCTCGAGCTCGAGGGACAGGGCGAGTGCGGCGGCCATGCAGTCGAATCCGGGCCCCAGGTTCGCCGAGGAGGCCGGCACCCGCACCAGGCGCCTACGGATCACCCAGTACCGCCTCCTCGATCGGGCCGATCTCGACGGGGCAGGAGATCACCCGGCCGTCGTTGTTGGCGATCGCCGTCTCGGGATCCTTCAGCCCGCGGCCGGTGAGGACGCAGACGATCGACTCGGCGCCTTCGGCGCCGTACTTCAGGAGGCCGGCCACCGACGCGGCGGAGGCCGGCTCGCAGAACATCCCTTCGCGGGAGGCAAGCAGGCGGAAGGCATCGAGGATCTCGACGTCGCTCACCGACCGGATCGCCCCGCGCGAATCCGTGGCGGCGGCCATCGCGTCCTCCCAGCGGACGGGATTGCCGATGCGAATCGCGCTGGCGACAGTTTCGGGGCTCTCGAAGATGTGTCCCTCGACCAGCGGTGCGGCGCCGGCGGCCTGGTAGCCGAGCATCCGAGGCGCGGCTCCCACCTCGCGGAAGCCACGCCAGTAGGAGGTGATGTTGCCGGCGTTGCCGACCGGGATGCAGAGCGCGTCGAGGCTGCCTTCCAGGCCCTCGTGGATCTCGAAGGCGGCGGTCTTCTGGCCTTCGATGCGGTACTCGTTGACCGAGTTGACCAGAACGATGGGGTGCGAGGAGGTGAGCTCGCGGACCATCGTCAGAGCCTGGTCGAAGTTGCCCTGCAGCGAGATGACCCGAGCCCCGTGGACGAGCGTCTGAGCGAGCTTGCCCTGGGCGATCTTCCCGTCCGGGACGATCACGGCGCAGGTGATCCCGGCGCGGGCGGCGTAGGCGGCGGCACTTGCCGCCGTGTTCCCCGTCGAGGCGCAGATGACGGCCTTGGCTCCCTCGCGGACGGCCGCCGAGACGGCACAGGTCATGCCGCGGTCCTTGAACGACCCCGTCGGGTTGGCGCCCTCGAGCTTCAGCCTGACGGTCGCCCCGACCATCTCCGAGAGGACGGGGGCGCGCAGCAGCGGGGTGGAGCCCTCCTGCAGGGTCACCAGAGGATCGCCGGCATCGAAGGGAAGGCGCTCGTGGTAGCGCTCGATCAGGGGCACATGGGTGCCCGAGAAGGCTGCTCCTTCGACTGACCGCAGATGGCGGCTCCACTCGGTGACAGGTTTGCTCACAGGAACTCCTCTTCGATCACACGGATGGTCCTCGGCGCTGAGCGCATGAAGTCGAAAGCGCCGATCCGCTCAACGGCGCTGCGCAGACCCGATTCAAGCACGGGGTGGGTGACCATCACGAGCCGGGCGTGCTCGCCCATCCCCCTTTGCAGGACCGACTTGATCGAAACACCGTGCTCGCCGAGGATCTTTGTGACCCCCGCCAGGACTCCCGGGCGGTCGGCGACGTCGAGGTGGATGTAGAAGGCGCTCTCGACATCCTTGATCAGGGGAAGGGCCAGCGGAGGAGCCGGCGGGCGGGCGCCGCCGGTCATCACGCTGACAACGTCGCCCAGCACCGCGCTCGCCGTCTGCAGGCCGCCGGCGCCCGGGCCGGACATGGTGATCTCGGTGATCGCCTCGGACTCGACCGTGACCGCGTTGAAGGGGCCCGAGATGGCCGCAAGGGGATGACCGGGATAGAGGAAGGTCGGGTGCACGTGGACCGAGAGGCCGCCATCTCGACGCTCGGCGGTCCCGATCAGCTTGAGCGCCAGGTCGAGCTCGCGTGCGTACTGCAGGTCATCTGTCGAGAGATGCTCGATGCCCTCATAGCGAACGTCGTCGAGGTGCACCGGCGAGCCGAAGGCCAGGCGGGCCAGGATCGCCATCTTGGCGGCGGCGTCGCGGCCGCTGACGTCGTCGCTTGGGTCGGCCTCGGCGTAGCCGACGCGCTGGGCCTCTGCCAGCGCCTCCGCATAGGTCGAGCCGCCGGTCATCTCGGTCAGGATGAAGTTGGTCGTGCCGTTGACGATCCCGTGAATCCGCTCGATGGGGGTTGCCGAGAGCGACTCCTCGAGCACCCGGACAACCGGCACGGCGCCCGCCACGGCCGCCTCGAAGCGCAACCTCACGTCGTGCTCGCGGGCGGCCTCGTAGAGCTCCTCGCCGTGCTGGGAGAGCAGCTGCTTGTTGGCGCTCACGACGTGGCGCCCGGCCTGCATCGCGCGCAGCAGGTAGCCGCGGGCGGGTTCGATCCCCCCCATGACCTCGACGAGCAGCTCCGAGTTCTCGAGGATCTCCTCGAAGTCGCCTCGCGAACGGGTCAGGACGCCGCTCAGGACGGGACGGCGCCCGTTCATCCGCTCGATCTCGCCGGCCCGCTGCTCGAGCAGCGGCGCGAATGCGCCCCCCACGTTGCCGTGACCGAGCAGCCCGACCCTGAAGGGAGCCGTCTCGCCCGAAGCGCTAGCCGACATCGCGTGCCGTCAGATCCTCGAAGCTCTCACGCCGGACGACCACCCTGGCGTCGCCGTCGCGGCAGAAGATCACCGGCGGGCGGGGGACGCCGTTGTAGTTGTTGGCCATGGCAAAACCGTAGGCGCCGGTCACGGGGGTCACGACGACATCTCCCGGGCGGGGGTCCTCGAGGCGGGCGTCGCGAACGATCACGTCCCCGGACTCGCAGTGCTTGCCGGCCAGGACGCAGTCGGTCGAGTCGCCGAAGCGGCCGGCCAGCTGGGCTTCATAGGAGGCGCCGTAGAGCATCGGGCGGAGATTGTCAGACATGCCGCCGTCCACGGCCACCCAGCGGGAGACGTTCTGCTTGACGCTCTCGACGGTGTAGAGCGTCACGGCCGCATTGGCGCAGAGCGAGCGGCCCGGCTCGATCAGCAGCCGGCCCTCGGCGGGGAATCCTCCCGCTCTGACGCCCTCGACCAGCGTTCTGAGGTAGTCCTCGATCGACGGCGGCGCGGGCTGCTCCTCGGTGTACTGGACCCCCAGTCCACCGCCGATGTCGAGGACTCCGAAATCGCCGAGGCGGGCAAGCTCTCCGGCCGCCCTGCGGAACGGGTCGAGCTCGAGCAGCTGGGAGCCGATGTGGGCGTGCAGGCCGCGCATCGAGAGGCCGGGAACGGCCGAGACCCGCTCGATCGCCTCGGCGGCGTCGGCCATCGAGAAGCCGAACTTGGAGTCGGCCTGACCGGTGGAGATCTTCTCGTGCGTCTCGCCCCTGACGTCGGGTGCGATCCGGATCATCACCCCCTGGCCCTCAGGCCTGTCGCCCAGGGCCCCCTCGGCGATCAGGGCGCGGAGTCGCTCGATCTCGTCGAAGTTGTCGATGACGATCGTCCCCACACGGTGGCGCAGCGCCATCCGCAGCTCCGCCTCGGACTTGGCGTTCCCATGCAGGACGATCCGCTCGGGTGCGAAGCCCGCGGCGAGAGCCAGATGGAGCTCGCCGCCCGACGCGGCGTCGCACCACAGTCCCTCGGCGGCGAACAGGGCCAGGACGGCTGAGCAGGGGAAGGCCTTGGAGGCGAAGACGACCTGGACCTCGTGCTGGTCGGATGCCCGGCCGGCGGTCAGGAACGTCCTGGCACGGGCACGCAGGTCGTCCTCGGCGACGACGTATGCGGGCGTCCCGAACTCACGTGCCAGCTCGAGCGTGTCGCAGCCGCCGATCTCGAGCACGCCGCGATCGTTGATGCGGCTGCCCAGTGGGAAGGCGCCTGAGAGTGTCGTGCCGGTTGCCATGGCGGAGGATTATCGCCTGCCGGCTTCGCAGCCGGTCGCACGGTCGCGCTCAGGCGGCACTTGGACGCAGCGCGGCGGTGCCGCCCCTCGAGACGAGGATCGCCAGCCAGGTCACGCCGATCGCGATCAGGGCGAGGCTCTCGAGCTGGGGCGTGGTCAGCCCGATCACGACCTCGTTGTTGCGCCGGATGAACTCGACCAGGAAGCGCTCCAGCCCGCTGCCGATGAAGTACAGGGCGAAGATGACCCCGTGCCTGACGCGGTCGCGGAGCTTCCAGAGCCCGTAGGCGAGCAGGCACATGGTGACCGTCTCATAGATCGGGGTCGGTTCGACATGCACCCCGCGCGGAGTCGGAACGGTGCCGTGGGGATAGCCCATGGCCCATGGCAGTGACGATGGGATGCCGTAGTCGCCGTCGCCCGAGACCTGGCAGCCGATCCGGCCGATCGCGTAGCCCAGGGCCAGGGCGGTCGCGCACATGTCGAACATCTGCAGTTCGAAGACCTTGCGCCACCGCATCCAGAGCATGACCCCGATCGCGCCGCCGATTGCACCCCCGTACCAGACAAGTCCCGAGCCGGAGAAGACGTTGCCCAGCAGGCTGCCTTTGAGGGTGTTGTAGTTCTCGATCAGGTAGTAGACCCGGGCACCCACCACACCGCCGATCAGGGCGGCGAAGACGATCTCATAGGACCAGTCGGGTGAGCGGCCCAGCTCTTTCAGACGGCGGGCGCAGAGCGCCCCGCAGGCCAGGAACCCCAGCGCGAAGCAGACGCCGAAGGTCTTGACCGAGAGCCCCAGTACCTGGATTTCGGGCTTCATGGCTCCAATGGGTGCGGCGTCGTCATCCGCGCGCCACTTTAGGGCACCTCTAAGTAGGTCTGCCAGAATCACAGCCATGGCAAGCCGTCGATCCAATTTCGGCAGGGACACGGGCCTTCAGGCGCGGATGCTGTTCACGATGTTCCTGCTGGGCCTGCTGTACGTCGTCTTCGTGGGAATCCTGTTCGCGGCGGGCGCCGGCGCAGGCGTGATCGTCGTCTTTGCCGTGGGGCTGCTCCTGCTTCAGCTGTTCGCCTCGGACAAGATCGGAATGGCCACGCTGGGCGTCAAGGAGGTGAGCCCGGCCGATGAGCCCGAGCTTCACGGGATCATCGAGCGCCTCTGCGTCCAGGCCGACCTGCCCAAGCCGCGCGTCTGCGTGATGGAGACCTCGATGCCCAACGCCTTCGCCATGGGCCGCTCGCGAAAGTCGACGACGGTCTGTGCCACCCGGGGCATCCTCGACGTGCTCAACTCGGCCGAGCTCGAAGGCGTGATGGCCCACGAGCTGACGCATGTGATCAACCGCGACGTGATGGTCATGACCCTTGCCGGCTTCTTCGCCAGCCTCGCCTCGATGATCCTGCAGTTCGCTTTCTTCTTCGGCGGCGGCTACGGCAACGACGAAGAGGAGCAGGAGATCATGGTCGTGATCCTCGTCTCGGCCGTCGTCTATGCGGTCTCATTCCTCCTGCTCCGTGCGCTGTCGCGCTATCGCGAGTTCGCGGCCGACCGCGGCTCGGCTGTCCTTACGGGCCGACCCAGTGCCCTGGCTTCGGCGCTGCTGAAGATCAGCGGCACGATGGAGCGGGTCCCCAGCCAGGACCTCCGTGCGGCCGAAGGGATGAGCGCCTTCTTCATCATCCCCGCCAGGACCAAGAACTCCCTGATGAACCTGTTTGCCGACCACCCGCCGCTGGAGCAGCGCCTCGCTGCGCTCGAGCGTCTCGAGGCCCAGCTGCAGCAGGGCGCAGCCGCCTGATCCGGTGGGCCTGCGCGACATCCTGACCGGGCGACACGAGGTCAAGGGCCCGGCCCCCGACCGGATGTTCGCGATCTCGACGGCCTATGTGACCCTCGAGGCCGAGCACCAGGTCTCTCCCGCCGGCAAGGCGGCGATCGTCTTTCAGGCCCTCGCCACGAGCGAGTTCGAAGAAACGCTCAGGGAAATGGAAGAGCTGGTGACGGCCACCGGTGGCGACAGCGGCACGAGCGTCGCGACCCAGGACGACAGCTACGGATACAAGTGGATGGTTCTCCAGAATCCGGCGGGCGCGCCCAGCATCGAAGACCTGGCGGTGGGCATCAACGCGGTCTCCGGCTCGATCGAGACGGCCGGCCACGGCGAGCGGCTGCTCTGCGCGGTGTTCGCCTTCACCGACGCCAAGGGTGCTCCGATCTACTTCATCTACAACTACAAGCGCGGCTACTGGTATCCCTTCGTCCCCGCCTCGGGTGACAAGCAGCGCTCCACCGAGCGCGAGCTGCGGCTCAAGGCCCAGATGAGCTCCGAGCTGCCGATCGAGCCGGAGCTCGAGCGCTGGTTCCCGCTGTGGGGGATCCCGATCTAGGATCCCCCGCGCCCGGCTGCTCAGTCGGGTATCAGGCCCTCGCCTGTGAATTCCGCGCCGGCCTCGGCGAAGGTCGTGTCAGCGGGCGGCAGGATGACATCCGAGCCCTCGAGCTCGTCATCCCCGACCCGGGCACCGGCATCGCGAACGAAGTCGAGCAGCGCACCGAAGGTGTCCTCGAAGCTCGCCTCCTGGCCTGACTCGACCACAGAGACGACGGCGTTCTCCAGCGTGTTGAGCCGGTCCTTGTCGTCGTCGGCGAGCTCGTACTGCCCCTCGCCTGAGATCCGGACGATCATGATGCGCCACCCTCGGCGGGCGGCTGCTCGGCGGTCTCGCCGGAGGCGATCTGCGGCGCGGCGGTCTCCCCGGAACCCAGTTCGCTCTTCATCTTGGCCAGCTCGTCGTCGACGGCCGGCTGGCTCGAGAGCTGCTTGAGCTGACGGTCGATGTCGTCTTCGCCCGAACCCAGCTGGGTGATGTCGTCGAAGGTGCCCGCTGCTTCGAGCTCCTGGACCGCATCGGCCCGTGCGCGCATGTTCTCGGTCTTGTCGACGGCACGCTGCATCGCGAGTCCGACGTCGGCCATCTGCTCGCCAACACCCGTTGCCGCCTCGGAGATCCGGACCTGCGCCTCGGCCGCCGAGTACTGAGCCTTGATGACCTCCTTCTTGGTCCGGAAGGCTTCGATCTTGGCCCGCAGTTTCTGCTCGGAGTCCGTCAGCTTCTGCTGCTGGGTTTCCAGTTCGGTGACCTGGGTGTCGAGCGACTGAAGCTCGGTCTGGGCGACGTTCTTGCGTTCCAGCGCCGCCCGGGCGAGATCCTCCTGGCCTGCGGCCACCGCCTGGCGAGCCTGCGTGTCCAGCTTGACGACGCTCTTCTGCAGGGTGCTCTCCTGCATCTGCAGGCGCTTCTTGGCAGTCACCACGTCGGCGATGCCCTTCTTGACGTTCTGCAGCTGTTCGACCTGCTTCTGGTAGCTGTAGTCCAGCGTCTCAGCAGGATCTTCGGCGCGGTCCAGCAGCTTCGAGACCTTCGCCTTCACCACGGTGGACATGCGCCCGGTCAAGCCGGCCATCTGGATCCTCCTGTTGCTTTGCTTTGGGCCCGCCGGTCAGTGACCGGCCGATGCTCTCAAGCCTAGCCGACGAGCTCCTCTACAGCCCCAGGGGGTGGCGTACGACGTAGCCCGAGTTTTCGGTGCGCAGCGGACGCCAGCGAGGACCCTGCTGATTCGAGGGGTCGTCGGCCGAGCTCGTGTCGAGGCGCAGGCCGGCGATCGTCATGTAGGCGTGGCCGGAGTTGCCGAAGACGGCGACCCAGCGTCCGATCCCGTGTGAGCCGAAGCCCTCCAGTTCGGAGGAGTCCTCGGGAGTCGAGAGCAGACCGGCCGCATGCAGCGCGAACGACACGGTGCCCGAGCAGTCATATCCGCGAGCGATCCACGAGCCGTGGCCGCCGCCCCACACGTAGGGCAGGCCGATCAGCTCGTTGCCGGCCCAGATCATCTGCTGGACGGCCGCCGGTGCTTCCATCGGCGCGGCCGCGAGGCCGTTCACGTAGCGGGCGGTGGTGCCGGGGACGAGCAGCTGAGGGCGGACCGTCGGGCCCTTTGCCGAGCTGGTTCCGCTCGGCGGGAACGGGTTGGTCGTGACCGGGGCACTGCTCGCGCCGGTCGGGGCGGCTCCGCCGGTGGCGCTGGCCGCCGAGCCGGTGGTGGCGGTGCCCGAGCCTGCGACGAAGGGAACAACTTCGCCGGTTGTCGTCTTCACGTAGACGGGGCCCGAGTACTTGAGGCTCCGCGAGTGGGCCGTGACCCGGAAAAGGTGGAGTGCCGGCTTTGTGGCGGTGGCCGGCGCGGTTGCGGCGGTGGTGGGTGCTGCCCCGCCTGTGGAGTTGGCTGCGAGTGCGGAGCTTGAACCGGCGCCCAGGGCAATCAGGCTGCAGGTCAGCGCGCTCACGATACGTAGCTGCAAAACAACGACCTCTTTCGTCGGCCTGCGGGGTTAGCTGACGGGCTAGCGCTGAAAGAGCCTGCGCTTCTCACGAGCTTCGTGGGATTAGCCCCAACTGACTGGGTCCCCCGTTCCCTGACACCTAGCCAGGGATTCGGCATTCGACACGGCAAGCTACCAAACTGGTCCGACACTTGCGGACCTAGTTCGACATAACTCTGCTTTTCCCCGCAAATCGCAAGTTTTCCGCTGCGACCGATAGTCTGGCCCCGATGTTCGGCTCAGCCCCCCGCGCCCTCTCGGCAGCAGTTCTCGTGGCAATCGTCACGATCATCGCGGGCTGCGGCAAGACGGGAACGCAGACGGTTTCGAGCGGCGGCGGGCCCCTGCAACGGCTGGCCCCCGTCGAAGCCGAGGGAGCGGTCAGCGTCACGACCCGCAACACCACCCGGGTCGGCGGGGCGGACTCGACTGTCGACGCTGCCTCGGTCGCACGGGTCGTCTACCAGGGCATCACCCCGAGCAGCCGCCCGCAGGCGGTCGTGATTGTCAACCAGCGCGACTGGCCGGCGGCGCTGAGCGCATCGGTGCTCGCCGGAGCTCCGCTGGGGGCGCCGATCCTCTTTGCCACGGGCACGACCCTCCCCGAAGTGAGCCTCAAGGCGCTGGAAGCGATGCGCCCCTCCGGCGCATCGGCTCTGGGCGGCGCCCAGGTGATCAGGATCGGAACGACCGCCCCGGTCCCGCCGCGGTTCAGCGTGCGCTCGATACCGGCCGGCGCGCCGGCCGCGACGGCCGCGGCGATCGAGCGGCTGCTCGCCTCCGCCCGGGCGGGCAGCACACCGCATCAGGTCATCGTGATGCGCTCCGGCGGCGCCCGGGCGCTCGAAATGCCGGCCGCCGGCCTGGCCGCGGAGAGCGGCGCGCCGATCCTGCTCGCCGAAGGCCCGGGCCTGGGCCAGGACACGGTTGCGGCACTCACCGCCATGCACAGGCCGGCCATCTACGTCCTCAACGCGACCACGCTGGGGCGCCAGGCGCTGGGCGAGCTGGCCCGCCTCGGAACCGTCACGAAGATCCCCGGCGCCACGCCCGCCGAAGGGGCCGGGCCGGGACCCAACTCGATCGCGGTCGCCCGCTACACCGACGGAACCTTCGGGTGGGGCGTCAAAGAACCCGGCCACGGCCTCGTGTTCGCCAACCCGGCCCGGCCGCTCGACGCTCCCGCGGCGGCGCTGCTCTCAGCCAGCGCCGACTATGGCCCAATGCTGCTCCTGACCGCCGGAGGCGGCATCTCAGCGGGCCTTGCGACCTACCTTGGCGACATCCAGCCCGCCTACGCCTCGGCCCCCGAATTCCAGCCGGTCCGCGGTGTCTACAATCACGGCTGGCTGATCGGCGACGAACAGGCGATACCCCTGATCACTCAGGCGGAACTCGACTCGTTGCTGGAGATCAGCCCGCGCCAGCAGGGCGCTTCCCCCGAAGCGTCGGTGCTGAGACCCGAATAGCGACAGCCGGAGCCAGATGAGCCAATCAGAGGACCCACGCCGCCTTAACCGCCTCGAAGGCGCCGGTGAGGTGACGCTCGAGGATGTTCGCCAGCTGATGGGCGCCTCGACCCCCCACTTCGCGCTTCAGCTGCGCAACCGCATTGCCAAGCTGATCGCCCCTCTGCCCGCAGAGCACCCGGCCCGCCTCGAAGGCGAGCGCGAGATCGCCCGGCTCGAACGACTCGGGTTCAGCGGCGAGACGCGTGGCGAGGGAGCCGCCGAGGGCGAGCGCCCGATGCCCTCGCTGAGCATCTCCCCCACCGAGGCCTAGAGCCCGGGGCGGCGCTCAGCGCCGGGACATCTCAAAGACGCGCTGGCGGCGGGCGTCGTCGAAGCGCGCCCTCAGCGGTCGGAAGATCAGCCAGAAGAGGGGCACGTCGAATATCAGCGGGACGACGATCCATGTGATCCGCGGAGCGCCGAGCGAATACAGCCCGACAGCGGCAGCGGCATGGAACAGCGCCACGGGGATCGCTGCCAGCATGGCCGTGTGGGCGCGGTAGCCCGAGAGGTGCTCGCGGATCGTGAAGTCGAGTGTCCCGATCATCACCGCCGCAAGGCCCCCGATCAGCACCGGGGCACCGGAGCGGCCGCGGAGCACGCCGATCAGGGTGCCGATCGCGCCGACAAAGATCAGCAGCTCGGACAGAGGCCAGGGGTGCCACGGCGTCTCCGGGCGCTCACCGACGCTCCCGGGGGCCCGGTAGCTCGGAGCGGGAGCGGGCGTCCGCTCAGAGCGCCGCCGGCGAGGGGCTGTCCTCGTGGCGGGCGCACTGCTCGTGGATGCGGCCTCACCGGAGCCCGGAGGCGGCGCCTGAGATGTGGCTGCGTCCTGTGTGCCGGTGCGGGCTGCGGAGCTCCCGCGCTTGCGTGAACGGCCCCGACGGCCGCTGTTGCGCTTCGCCACGGCGTCAGGCGCCGGGCCGGATTCGACTGCCCGACATCGCCGTCGATCCTAACGCCTATGCTGAGCCCGATGTCCTCGCTCGCAGGGAACGATCCGGCCGCTGCGGCCGGGATCCCCGACAGCCCGCTCGCGGGGCCCTTCCCGGTCGGGGAGTACTCGGCGAAGCTCCGAGAGAAGCTGCGGAGCTTCGTTCACGTCCAGCTGCTGGGAGAGATGGTCAACCTCCGTGTGGCGCGGGCCCGGGTCTACTTCGAGCTTCGCGACGCGGGCGGCGCGATCCCCTGCGCGGTCTGGCGCCGCGACTGGGAGAAGATGCTCGAGCGCAGCGGCGAGACGCCCACCGAGGGCATGCAGGTCGTCGTGGCGGGAGGCTGCGACTACTACCCCGGCAGCGCCACCTCCTCCCCGGGCTTCTCCTTCTCGGTGGAGGACCTGCGGATCGCCGGCGCCGGCGACCTGCTGGCCCGGATCGACCGCCTTCGCAAGCAACTCTACGGAGAGGGCCTGCTCGAGAACCAGAAGCTTTTGAGCAGGCCGCTGCTGCCGGCCACGATCGGTGTCGTGACGGGTGAGACCGGCAAGGCCCGCGACGATCTCCTGGCGGCCCTCACCCGCCGCGGCTGGGCGGGGCGGCTGGTCTGGGCCTTCGCGCCGGTCCAGGACCGCCATGCGGCGCCGATGATCACCCGCGCACTGGGCGATCTTGCGGCGATCGAGCAGGTGGAGGTGGTGATCGTCGCTCGCGGCGGGGGCTCACTGGCGGACCTGCTCTGCTTCTGCGACGAGACCCTCTGCCGGACTGTGGCGCTCCTGAGCGTTCCGGTGATCGCCTCGGTCGGGCACCACACGGACAGGACGCTGCTCGACGACGTGGCCGCAGTCAGCTGCTCCACGCCCACCCATGCCGCCGAGGCCGCCGTCGGCATCGACTGCTCCCGAGCCCGCCGTGAACAGGCCGCCGCGGCGAGGAGGCTCACCGAACATGCGGGACGGGCCCTGAGCGTCCGCTCGAAGCAGGTCGGCCTCGCCACGAGGCTCCGCGACCACGGCCGCCGCGCCGTCCTCGGCCGTGCTCGGCGGCTGGCGCTGCTCTCCAGAGCCCCGTCGGCTCACCTGGAAAGACAGCGGGTGACCCTCCACCAGCAGCTCAGAGAGATCCGTGCCGGCTCACGGCGGCGCATAGGGAGCGAGCGATCGATCACCGGCACCCGGGCCCTGGTTCTCTCACGCAAGTCCGCCTCGACGATCGTCGACTGCCGCGAGCGACGGCCCCGGGAGCTCGAACAGCTGGGGCTGGCACTGGCCGGGCACGATCCTCAGCGGACCCTCGAACGGGGCTACGCCCTCGCCACGAACGCGGCGGGCGAGCCGATCTCCACGGCCGAGCAGGCGAAGCGCCTGGCGGATCTATCTCTGCGCTTCGCCGACGGCACCGTTCGTGCAAGGGTCTCCGAGTGATGAGCGTCGACGAGGGAGCCCCCCAGGCAGAGCAGCTGACCTACGAGGCGGCGGCCGGCCGCGTCGAGGAGATAATCCGCCGGCTGGACTCGGGCGAGGCGAGCCTGGACGAGACGCTTGCCCTCGTGAGCGAGGGCAAGCGCCTGATCGAGCAGTGCGCACGCGAGCTGGCGGCCGTCGGCAACGCCCTCGAGGAGCTGAAGCTGGACGAGCTTGTAGCCCGTCTGGAGCAGGAAGCCGGGGGCGCCGGGCAGTGAGCACCTGGGATCTCCTGTCCGGTCTCGAGTTGGAGATCGAGAGCTACACGCTCGAGGGCCTCCAAGAGAGCGTCTCGACCGGCTTCGAGCGGTTGAGCACCATCATCCACCTGCAGGGGGCGGGCCAGGAGGGCATCGGCGAGGACGTCACCTATGACGCCGAGGATCACGAGATCCTGCAGCAGGCCGGGCCGGTCCAGCCCCTGGCGGGCAGCTTCACGATCGCCTCGTTCTGCCAACACATCGAGGGACTCGAGCTGTTCCCCGTCGCCCCGCAGCGCGAGGTATCGGTGCGCTACCGCCGGTGGGCCTATCAGTCGGCCGCCCTGGACCTGGCGCTCCGACAGGCCGGCCAGACACTCCACGGCGCGCTCGGCCTCGAGCCCCGCCCGGTTCGATTCGTGGTCTCCCTGCGACTGGGAGAGCCGCCGACACTCGAGCCGATCCGCAATCGCCTGGATGCCTACCCGGGCCTGCGATTCAAGCTCGACCCCACAAGCTCCTGGGATGAGGCCCTGATCGCTGAACTGGTGGAGACCGGAGCGGTCGACTCGGTCGACTTCAAGGCTCTCTATGTCGGCTCGATCGTCGACCAGCCGGCCGATCCGGTGCTCTACCGAAGGGTCGTCGAGGCATTCCCCGATGCCTGGATCGAGGACCCTGGGCTGACTCCCGAGACGGACGAGATCCTGGCCGGGCACCGGGCACGCTTCTCCTGGGACGCCAACATCCACTCGATCGGCGACATCGAGTCGCTCCCCTACAAGCCGGGCATGGTCAACATCAAGCCCTCCCGGCTGGGCGGGCTGAAGAATCTCCTGGACGCATACGACTACTGCGCCGAGCGGGGAATCGGCAACTACGGTGGCGGGCAGTTCGAGCTTGGTGTGGGCCGGGCCCAGAACCAGTACCTGGCGTCGATCTTCCACGCCGACGCACCGAACGACGTCGCCCCGACCGGATTCAATCTGCCCGAGCCGCCGCCGGGCCTGCCGAGCAGCCCGCTCAGCCCGGCGCCGTCGCCGCTGGGCTTCCGCTGGGGCTGAGCGACACCCGCCGCACATTTCCCCGGGGAGCGCAACTTCCGTGGCGCTCCGACGTTTGCAGGCGCAGAGCCGGTAACGTCGTATCGGCCGCCCGTGGATCGGATGGGCGAACGGCGGCGACGGGAACGCATCTGGCACGAAAGGGCCTCAGCGATGTTGGCGAGCAGAGTCGCTCACAACAGATTGACCGCATTCGGCGCGGCCGCCCTGGCGGCATCTGCGCTGAGTCTTCTTGCCCCGGCGGCCCACGCCGCGAGCCCCGGCGGCACCGATGTGGGGGGCGAAACGACAACCGCTCCCGCCGCGAAACCGCCAAAGGCGACCTCCCACGGATCCCATGTGACGAGCGTGCGGATCACCAGCGTCAGCTGTGTCCCGGCGACACGGTGCAGCGCCAACCCCCGCCAGGTCTCCACCCACGGCAACCTGCTCCTGAAGGGGGTCAACCTGAAGGCCGGGATGGTCCTGGCCTTCCCCAGCCGCCCGGGAGCCAAAGTGGGCCGCACCTCCCCGTCGAGCCGGCTTCGCTCGACCAGCGCCGGCCTGCTGGCGGTGGTGCCCAAGGCCGCCCACTCCGGTCGCGTGATGGTGCTGCTCAGCCAGGGCCGCTACACCAGCTCCTACGGGCCCATATACGTCTACACCCATGCGCTTCACCCGCCCGTGAAAGCCGTCTCGCCGGTCGTTGCCGGCGGCGCGAGCGCCGGGGCACTGGAAGGCCAGGGAATGTGGATCTGGTACGTCAACCGCTCCAACGGCGGAAGCGTCCCGGCGATCATCGCCCAGGCCCGTGCGGCCGGGGTGAGCACCGTCTTCATCAAGAGCTCTGACGGCTCGAGCAACTACTGGAGCCAGTTCTCCTCGCAGCTCGTCGGCGAACTGCACGCCGGAGGCCTGAAGGTCTGCGCCTGGCAGTACGTCTACGGCTCCAACCCCGCCGGCGAGGCCAACCTCGGCGCCGAGGCGGTGGCCAACGGAGCCGACTGCCTGGTGATCGACGCCGAGTCGGAGTACGAAGGCCACTATGCGGCCGCCCAGACCTACATCGCCGTCCTGCGCGCCAAGATCGGCGCCGCCTACCCGCTGGCACTGGCCACATTCCCCTACGTCTCCTACCACGGCTCCTTCCCCTACTCCGTCTTCCTCGGCCCCGGGGGGGCGCAGTTCAACGCGCCCCAGATGTACTGGAAGGACATCGGCGTATCGGTCGACACGGTCTACGCCAACACCTACATCGCCAACCGGATCTATCAACGCCCGATCTTCCCGCTGGGCCAGACCTACGGCGGGGTTTCATCCTCGGACCTGCTCCGGTTCCGCGAGGAGGCAGTCGACTACGGCGCCCCCGGCTGGTCCTTCTGGGACTGGCAGGAGACCCCGGCGGCGGGCTGGAAAACACTGGCCGCGCCCCTGGCCCCGCTGACCTCGGTGACGCCCAACACCAGCTATCCCGAACTCTCGAAAGGCAGCAGGGGCGATCAGGTCCTGTGGCTGCAGGAGCACCTCGCCACGGCAATTCCCAGCCAGGAAACGACCGGGGTTTTCGGCAGCCAGACGACCACCAACCTCGAGTCCTTCCAGACCGCCCACGCCCTGCCGGCAACCGGCGTCGCGACGGCCGCGACCTGGTCGGCCCTATTGGCCCTCTCGCCGGTCGAAGTGAAGTGGACCGGCAAAGGCCCGGCGGCCTAGAGCCCGCACAACGAGGACGGGGCGCCCCGAAGGACGCCCCGCAACCAACTCGGGCCGGCACCTGGCCGGCCCTCTAGATCTGCTTTCAGACCCGCTGGATCAGCGTGCCCGTCCCGAGTCCGCCGCCGCAGCACATCGTGACGAGACCGGTCTCCTTGTCGGAGCGCTCGAGCTCGTGCAGGAGCGTCGTGATCAGCCGGGCACCAGTCGAGCCGAGCGGGTGGCCCAGAGCCATCGCCCCGCCGTTGACGTTGACGCGGTCCATGTCCGGGTCGAGCTCGCGGCGCCATGCCGCTACGACAGGCGCGAACGCCTCGTTGATCTCGAACAGGTCTATGTCGTTGATCGACATGCCGTTGCGCTCGAGGATTTTCCGGGTCGCCGGAATCGGTCCCTCGAGCATTTTCACGGGGTCACAGCCGACGGTCGTCTGGTCGACGATCCGCGCACGCGCCTTCAGGCCGAGGGCCTTGGCCTTGTCAGCCGACATCAGCAGCACCGCTGCCGCTCCATCTGAGATCTGCGAGGCGTTGCCCGCGGTGATCTTGCCGTCCGGCTTGAAGGCCGGCTTGAGCTGCGAGAGGGTCTCCAGGCTCGTTTCGGGGCGAATGCCCTGGTCGGTCACGATCGTCTCGCCACCCACCGTCATCGGCACGATCTCGCGCTCGAAGCGGCCCTCCTCGGTTGCCTGGTGAGCCAGTCGGTGCGAGCGGACAGCCAGCTCGTCGAGCTCGGAACGGGAGATCTCCCACTGGTCGGCGATCATCTCCGCGCCGATGCCCTGACCGACGATGTTGTGCTTGGCCATCAGCTCGGGGGTGAAGGCGTAGCCGAAGTCCTCCTGGGTCTTCATGCCGGCAGCGAAGGGCAGGTGGCCCATGTGCTCGACGCCCGAGCCGATCATCGCGTCGTGAACGCCGGCGGCGATCAGGGCAGCCGAGAAGTTCACGGCCTGCTGAGCCGAGCCGCACTGGCGATCGACCGTAGTGCCGGGCGTCTCGATCGGGAGACCCGCTTCGAGCCAGGCGTTCCTGGCGATGTTGAAGCCCTGCTCACCGAACTGCTGCACGCAGCCGGCAATCACGTCCTCGACCTCTGAGGCCTCGACGCCCGAGCGCTCGATCACCTCGGTGTAGGTCTTGGCCAACAGCGCGTTGGGATGGGTGTCCTTGTAGTAGCCCTTCTCCCTGTGCCCGCGGCCGATCGGCGTGCGAACTGCCTCGACGATCACGACTTCGCGGCCCTCTGCTTGCCTCATGCTCAACGTCCTCCTAAAGGTCTTTTTGACCGGCGGTTTCACGGCTCCGCCCGGGCGCCCCGCGGTGAAGGCGGCGCTTCTGGGAAAATGCCTTGGAGCCTGCAGGGCGTACTCTACCGCCTGATCCTGGGCCGACTGGTCGACCAGCCAGTCGCCAAAGTGGCCCGGCGAGAACACTCGAAAAGCAAAGGAGCATCGTGAGCAAACGTCTGGCCGTAGCCGGCAGCGGCGCCATCGCCTGCGGGCTGGCAGCGACCGCGGCCCATCACGGGCCGGTGCTCCTGCTGGCCCGCTCGGAGAGCTCGGCCGACCGGGCCAGGGCGACAGTCGAGAAGACCCTCAGCCGGCTGGGAGCCGAGGTGGACCCCGATCACGTCGAGATCGTCACCGAGCCCGGCGCCCTCGCTGAGGCGACCTTCGTCGTGGAGGCAGTCGTCGAGGACCACGAAATCAAGGCCGGACTGCTGGGAGAGCTGAACGAGATCCTGGGGCCGGACGCCATCCTGGCCAGCACGACATCATCGCTGTCCGTCGAGAGCCTCGCCGAGGCGAGCGGGCGTCCCGAGCTGTTCGTCGGGCTGCACGTGTTCAACCCCGTCACCAAGATGAAGCTCGTCGAGCTGATCTTCCCCGCCGCCGCCAGCCCGCAGACCCGCAGCCGAGCGCTGGCGCTCTGCGAGGCCTTCGAGAAGACGCCCGTGGAGGTCCCCGACGTCCCCGGCTTCGTTGTCAACAGGCTCCTCTTCCCCTACCTCTTCAACGCCGTTCGCCTGCTCGAAGAGACAGGGATGGACCCGACCGACATCGACACCTGCATGAAGCTGGGGGCGGGGCATCCGATGGGCCCCCTTGCTCTTCTGGACCTTGTCGGCCTGGACGTCTCGAAGGCCATCGGCGAGACGATCGGCGAGCCCATCCCACCGCGCGTCGACGAGCTGATCGAGGCCGGGCACCTCGGGCGAAAGACCGGTCAGGGACTGCATTCCTACTGATCTGAGAGGCCTCTCAGAGAAGATTTATCCAGCCTCAGGGGACTTTTAGCTGGGGTTCATCAACCTGGCGATACTGGTACTTGCGACGGTCAAAGTCGCAACGCACACCCGCCTCCTCCCAGTGCGCACGATCCGGTCCGCTCCCCCCGCGGGCCGGACGTGTTTAAGGGCTGTTCTCGCGAGTCTCGCGCTGCGCCACGGGGCGGCGCTCCCTGATCCGCAGGGACTCGATGCGGTTCTCGCGCACGGACTCGACCCTGATCGAGAAGCCGTCCGTGTTGATGGTGTCACCGCGCCGGGGCAGACGGCCGAGCTCGGCGAAGACGAAGCCGCCCACCGAGTTGTAGGCGTCGCTGTCCACCGGCAGGTCAAGGCCGTAGTCGGCCAGGTCGGTCACCGCGACGTGGCCGCGGACGAACCAGTCACCGTTGGCAAGTTTTCGGACCTCGCCGGCGGCCGGGTCCGTCTCGTCGGCGATCTCGCCCACGACCTCCTCGATGATGTCCTCGACCGTCACCACACCGACGACCCTTCCGTACTCCTCGACGACGACGGCCATCGAAGTCCGCTGGCGCTGGAGGTCGGCCAGGAGGTCATCCAGCGGCTTTGTCTCGGGAACGATCAGGGCGTCGTGGACCAGCGGCTCGATCGGCGAGTTCGGCCCGTCCGCCATCAGGCGGCTGACCAGCTCCGAGACATGCACCAGGCCACGGACGGCGTCGCGGTCTTCATCCTCCGTCACCACCAGGCGGGTGTGACCGCTGTCGACGCACTCGCGCAGCGCGCTCTCGACATCCTGTGAGATGTCGATCGTCACGACCGCCGGAATCGGAGTCATCACCTGCCGGGCCTCCTGCTCGTGGAGGTGGAAGACGCCCCTCAACATCCCGGCCTCACCGGGATCGAGGTGCCCCCCGGCGTGGGACTCGGCTATCAGCAGCTTCAACTCGTCCGGCGAGCCACCGGCCTGCTGGCGTTTCATGTCGACGCCCAGCACACGCAGAATCCTGTTGGAGACGGCCGTCAGCAGGACGATCAGCGGGTGGAATACGACGCTGAAGGTGCGCAGCGGCCGAGCCACTCGCCGAGCCACGGCCTCGGCTCGATCGATTGCGTAGAACTTCGGCACCATCTCTCCCGCCACGAGCTGGGCGGCCGCGATCATCGCGAAGGCCAGAATCGCCGAGATCGCCACGGCCAGGCCATGGCTCATGGCGCTGGGCAGCGCCCCTTCGAGCAGGTCCGACAGCGCAGGCTCACCGAGCGCTCCAATGCCGATCGAGGTCATCGTCACCCCGATCTGCACGGCCTAGATGTACTGGTTGACCCCGGCCAGCTGTTCCAGCGCCAGCGAGGCTCCCTTGGCTCCTTCGTCTCGCATCACTTCCAGGCGCGATCGCCGCGAGCGCACCAGGGCGTACTCGGCAATCACGAAGAACGCGTTGATCGCGATCAGGACGGCCGTGAGGGTGAGGTTCAGGCCGATCACGCGCTGGGGGCGGTCTTCCGGCCGCACCCGTGAGAGGCGTCGATGTCCCTACCGGCGGGGGCGTGGGGCGCCAGGAGGAGCGGGACCACGCTACTTCGGGGAAGTTCTTCGTCGTCGATCATCGTGCGTGTAAGCCGCTCAACCGTAGCAAGCTGGACGGGCGGAAGGCCAGGGGCCCCGGAGGAGTCAGGAGAGCTCGTCGATCTCGCCGGCGAGCCTGAAATCGGCCTCGGTAAGACCGCCGGCGGAGTGCGTCGAGAGGGTCAGGCGCAGCTTGTTCCAGCCGTGGAGGTAGATATCCGGGTGGTGGTTGGCCGCCTCCGCGAGCGATCCGACCCGCTCGACGAGCCGCAGAGCCGCCGCGAAGTCGGCCAGCTCGAACTCGCGCTCGATCGCCGCGCCCTCCACCAGGCTCCAGCCGTCGAGGTGGGCCAGCCGCTGCTCTACCTCCTGTGGACCGAGTAGCGCCATCGCAACGAGACTACCCCAGTGTGGCCTCTCCATTCGAGGGTGGGTAGGTTGAGGCGATGAGGATCGTAAGCCTTGTCCCCCATGCGACGGAGCTGCTCTTCGCGCTCGGCCTGGGCGAGGAGATCGTCGCTGTCACCCACGAGTGCGACTACCCGCCGGCGGCGCTGAGCCTCGAGCGGGTGACCCGCGACGCCCTCCCCGGCGGCCTCACCGCCGGGGAGATCGACGCCGCGGTGCGCGAGCGGACCCTTGAGGGCGAGGCGATCTACGAGCTCGACGGCGACGCCGTGAAGAGACTGGAACCGGATCTGATCGTCACCCAGGCACTCTGCCCGGTCTGCGCCGTCTCCTACGACGAGGTGGCCACCCTGGCCAAGGAGGTTCCCTCCAAGCCGAAGGTCATCGCCCTCGACCCGAAGACCCTGGGAGAGACCCTGGGCGACGTGAGGACCCTCGCCGAGGCGACGGGACGACGCGATCAGGGCGTCGAGCTGATCGGCCAGATCGCGAAACGCCTCGATCGCGTAAAGCTCGCCGTGCGAGGTGCCCCGCGGCCTCGGGTCGCGGCCGTCGAGTGGCTGGACCCGGTCTACATCGCCGGCCACTGGACGCCCCAGCTGATCGAGCTGGCCGGCGGCGAGGATGTCCTGGGGATGACCGGCGAACCGTCCACAACGGTCGGGTGGGACGAGCTGGCGGCGAGCGCCCCGGAGATCGTTGTGGTGATGCCCTGCGGCTACGACGCGCCGCGGGCACGGATCGAGGCCTTCGAGCATTCCGGGCAGCTCGAAGCTCTTGGCGCCCGGCGGCTCGTCGCGGTCAACGCCTCGGCCTACTTCTCGCGACCGGGGCCACGCCTGATCGACGGCGTCGAGCTTCTCGCGGGGATCCTTCACCCCTCCCTCTTCGACGAGCCCCCTCCGATCGACAGGGCGATCGAGCTGGCCGAGCTCAACTCGGTGGCGCGCTCTGCAGGAGCTGGTTGATCGAGGCCGGCGATTCGGTCGCCTTCGAGGTGGCGATCGAGGCGAGGACTGCGCCCACGGCGATCAGCCCGCAGGCCGCAAGCGCGAGCGATTGAGCCCGGCGCCGCTCGCCTTCCTGGAGGATGAAGGCGGCCAGCGCCCCGCCGATCAGCCCGCCTATGTGCCCGCCCCATGAGATCCCCGGGAGGGTGAAGCTGATGACGAGGTTGATCAGGATCAGCCCCCCGACACCGCTCTGCATGACCGGTATCTGGCGCGCTCGCATCTCCACCGCCGCGGCCCCCATGATCCCGAACACCGCGCCCGATGCGCCGACGGTCGCAGCGTGGGGCGTCACCAGCAGGGCCCCCAGCGAGCCGGTCAGCAGGGACACCCCGTAGATCACGCCGAAGCGCAGGCGCCCCAGGGCCGGCTCGAGCATCGAGCCGAGGATGTAGAGGATGTACATGTTGAAGCCGATGTGGAGCAGGTTCTCGTGCAGAAAGCCGCTCGTGACGAGCCTCCAGTACTCGCCGTGGGCGACACCAAGCGTCGATGAGCCCGGGAAGCTTCCGATCAGAAAGCCTTTCTCGTAGACCGAGCTGGTCGGCGAGCTGTTGATCGAGAAGCTGCCCTCGGCCAGGAAGGCCGCGACATTGATGGCGATCAGCGCCAGCGTGACCTCGGGCCTGGACTGGGTGTTGCGCAGCGTCTTGACCGGCGTCGTCTGGCGTGAGCACTCCGGACAGCGCATCCCGACAGGCGTCGTCGTCATGCAGTCCGGGCAGATCGGGCGGCCGCAGTTGGCGCAGGAGACCCCCGTCTCGCGCGAGGGATGGCGGTAGCAGGTGGCCATGGCGGGGAGGAGAGCCTAGCTTCCCCGAGCGCCTCGGCCCGGAGGCCGGGCGGGCCTCAGCTGTCGCCGAGCAGCTTGCGGGTCTCGCGCTCGAGATCCTTCAGCGCGTGCTCGGCCACATCTCGGATGCCCTGCAGGCTGGGCGGAGAGCTCGACGAGCGCCGCCGTGCCCGGATCAGCACCAGGGCGGCTCCGGCGGCGCTTCCGGCAACGACCGCCGCGGCGGGGCGCACCCAGTTGCGGGGGTCGCGCATCGCGCTGAGCTCCCAGGCCTCGAGCTCGTCGGCCGCCATCTCGGTGATGCTCGTGAGCGTGACCTCGAGACGCTCAACCAGGTCCGCCGGGGGCTCGACCGGCCGTAGGGCTTCGCGCAGAAGACCCTCGAAGTTCGGGACGGCTTCACTCATCCGAGCCTCCCGGCGCGGATTTGGCGGGTGCGGGAGTCTGCGAGCCTCGCTCCCCGACTATCTCCTCGAGCTGCTTGATGGCCCGATGGATCAGGACCTTGGTGGCCCCGTCGGAGCGTCCGAGCGCACGGGCGATCTCGCGATTGTCCATCCCCAGCGCGAAGCGCATGATCAGCGCCTCTCGCCTGTCGTCGGGGAGCAGCTTCACGCCGTCCAGGATCCGCTTGAGCTCGTCCCGTCCCTCGACCAGCTGCTCTGTCGTGTGGGGCGCCGTCAGGTTGGTCGTCTCGTCGATCGGCGAGGCGGGCTTGCGCGAGCGGTCCCGGTAGAGGTTGGCCGCAAGGTTGTGCGCGATCCGGATCAGCCAGGGTCGCAGCGGACGGCCATCCGATTCCCGCTGGGCACGCTCGAAGTGCCGATAGGCCTGCAGAAAGGTCTGCTCGGTGAGGTCCTCGGCGTCGTGATGGTTGCCGACCCGGTAGTAGGAGTAGCTGTAGACGTCGCGCAGATGCGCCCGATAGAGGTCCGAGAACTCGGCGTCGAGCTGCGCCTTGGACTTCTGACTGACTTGCTCGGCCACTCATTGCACCCTACCCCCGTGCCGCGCCGAGCACTATGCCGCCCGGGAAACCACCCGCGCGCCATCCTCGTCCGCCGCCTCGGGTCTCGGCTTGGCTGCTCCGCCAAGCCAATCCCATTGCAGGCTCACACAGGCCCAGATGCGCTCTGTGACCGCACCGGCCAGGTTGGGCGAGCAGTGCTCAACCGTCGGGTAGTTCAGGGGACGCCCCACGCGCAGGCGGACCTTGCGGGGGCGGATCCGCCAACCCCGGCGAACCTCGTTGGTCCCGATCACGGCGACGGGTGCCACAGGGGAGCCGGTTTCCAGGGCCAGGCGCCCGACACCGCGCCGCGGGTCGGCCAGCCCGCCGTGGCGGATACGGGTCCCCTCTGGGAAGAGGACGACGCAGTCGCCCCGTTCGAGGATCTGGCGGGCCGTAGCCATGGCGTCGCCGTCGCCGACGCCGCGATCGACGGGGAACGCACCGAGGGCATTCAGGATCCAGGCCTGCCAGCGCTTTTCGAACAGCTCACGCTTGGCCATGTAGTAGACGGGGCGTTTGATCAGCGTCCCGATCACGAACGGGTCGAGGAAGCTGCGGTGGTTCGAGGCCAGCAGCAGCGGGCCCTCCTTCGGCAGATGCTCCCGTCCGACGCGGTCCAGCCTGAAGTAGACGAGGAAGAAGGGCACCAGGATTGCTCGCAGGACCCAGTAGATGACCGGGTTCACGCCCCGGTTGAGGCTCCGCTCGCGGAAGCTGGTGAGGTCGACGCCCTCCTGCTAGGGGGGCTCGGGCGGTGCGATCTGTGCGTGTAGCGTGGCCACGCCTCCAATACACCGCCCGGGAGCCGCTTGTTACAGCGAGTTCGGACTGATTTCAGACCGGCTGTGCCGCGACTTCGGCCAGGTCGCCGTCGAGCTCTCCCGGCGGTTCGCCCCGCAGCAGCCAGCCGGCGTCCGTCGAGAGCACCAGGTCACGCTTGGAGAGCTGGGTCAGGGCGCTCGTGACGGTCGGGCGCCGAGCCGCGACAAGTTCCGAGAGGACCGCATGGGTGAGCCGCAGGGGGACCGTCACTCCCTCGTTGCCGACCCGGCCCCACCGGCTCGCCAGATGCCACAGCAGCATGTGCAGGCGGACGTCCACGCGGGCCTGGTGGACTATCGCCATGTTCACGGCCAGCGACCGCGACCGGGACACGGCCCTGCCCACCAGCCGGCCTCCCAGTTCCGGGTAGCTGGACAGGTGGCTCATGAAGTCCTCGTCCAGGACGGCCACCCTGACCGTCTCGAGGACCCGCCAACCCGTGGTCATCTGGAGTGTCGGGGGCTCTTCTTCGCCCTCCCAGGGCCGCAGGACGTCGCCCTCCCCCAGCAGCTCGGCGCCGAAGCGCCCGCCGATCCCCACCCGCCTGATCAGCAGTCCGCTGAGGACCAGCAGCCCGATCCCGTTCAGTCCGGAGATCGCGGGGCCCGTCCGCCAGCGTCCCGGCGGGAGCGCGATCTCGCGTGTGACGCACTCCTCGATCGCCTGAGCGCGGCGCTCCGGAGGGATCGCCTCGGCCAGGCCCGCGTCGCGCGCCAGGACGCGGCATGGCTCGGAAACGGCGGTTGTTATCGGGGTCACTGGTCTCAAAATGTCGCAGAGCCGCGTATGAATCGGTGGGGTTGAATCGGCCACCGAACGCGTCTGGTGCTGTTATTGGGGTTACCCTGATCCGCCCAGGCCAAGCACCGCGGTCCAGATGGCCCGGCCCTCCGGGCGCCTAAACTGCGATCCGTCCCGCCGGAGTAGCTCAGCTGGTAGAGCGCCTGTCTTGTAAACAGGGGGTCACGGGTTCGAGTCCCGTCTCCGGCTTCGCGGACGCGCCCGCAATCGTCGACCTTGTCGCGCCCGCGGCGCGTCAGACCAGGACCGGATTCGGTCGACTAGCGGTGACCCGAACCGAAGGCAGGGCCACCGCTGGAAACCCGCGGTGACCCGAACCGAAGGCAGGGCCACCGCTGGAAACCCGGGCGCCTGTTTTGGCTGTGGCAGTTTCAGGCGCGCGGGGCGGACCGCTACCCGGTCCCGCGCGCTACCGCTCGACGGGAGGCATCAGCCCGCCGATGATCCAGAAGAGGGGAATCGGAATGCCGATCAGGAACATGATCCAGTGGCCATGTTTGATCGAACGCAGCTCGAGCAGCAGGAACACCAAGATGTAGACAACGACAAACCCACCGATTCCCGCAGCCGACACAGCCAGTACGGACACGCAAGACCTCCGATCTAGGGCTGATCGTCACCGCCGGTCGGCACGCATCAGCGGACACCGATTCTAGACAGGGGTCACGGGTTCGAGTCCCGCCTCCGGCTTGTGGATGAGAACGAGAACGCCCCTCGATCCGCCACGGCTGCGAAGGGGTCTGCGCTCACAACGCGCGCTGTCGGCCGGGAGCGAGGCAGCCTTCAACGGCCTCCACAACAGTGTCGAGTCGCTCGACGAAGTGGGCGGGAATCTCGGCTGGGAGTTCTCGTGCGGAGGCTCCCCCAGTGATTATCCGAGAGTCAGGGAGGATCTCGTGGATCGTCCTCGCGGCGTCTGCAAACGCATCCTCGTCGGACATCGTCGCCGACAGCGCGACGATCGCAGGTTCATGGCGAAGGAGGGCGGCCTTCAGGTCTGAATCGCGTGTGCCCTCCCCGATCAGGAGTGCGTCGAAGCCGGCGCCATAGAGGACGTTGTGGGTCATGAGCAGCCCGAGCGTGTGCCGCTCGGCCGATGGGCTGACGAGCAGGATCTTCTCGCGGGTTTTCGCTGGAGCGATCTGCAAATTGGTCGAGAGCTGTGCGAGCAGTCGATGGCAGATGGCGGTCGCGATGTGCTCGTCGGCGACGGTTAATTCTCTGTGCTGCCAGAGGGTTCCAATTGAGCAGAGCGCTGGAGCCAGGACGTCGTCCAACATGCTCGTCACAGGCATGTGGTCAGTCGCGTCCATCACGACACGGCCCGCTTGATCTGCGTCACCCGCGTAGAGCGCTCGCGTGAGCGCAGCGCGCCAACGTCCGAT
>CAZFGJ010000019.1:0-26598 GCA_964518445.1 uncultured Solirubrobacteraceae bacterium | reverse complement strand
GCGACCTCATAGCCGACGACACAGGGAGTCGGAGGTGCGTCCTGGTAGAGACCCATCCGCGCCATGACGTCGGCGAAGTTGATCCCTGCCGCCGCGACCTCGATCCGAAGGTGGCCCGGCCCGAGCTCGGGGTCGGGACGTTCCTGAACCTGGAGGACCTCCGGCCCTCCGTGCTTGATGATCACGACCGCCCGCATCAGAGCGGCCAGCCTATCCGATGCTGAACCTCAGCCGAGGTCGACGGACCATCCGTCGACGAAGCCCTCGACCGCGATGATCTCGGCGACCACCTCGTCCGCCACTGCGGCATCGGTCGTCACCACCATCGCGGCAAGGCGGCGCTCGTCGCCGGGGTGGTCATCCGGGGTGTGCCCCACGGCCGCCGAGCGGATGTTGATCCCGTGCGCCCCGAAGATCGTCCCGACCTGCCCGATCATGCCCGGGAGGTCCTCGTAGCGGAAGACCGTCACGTGCTGCTCGAGCTCGATCGTCAGACGCCGGCCCTGGACCTCGACCAGGTGTGGAACCTGGTTGGGCCCGATGCCCGTTCCGGCCACGGCCACGCGCTCGCCGCCCGCGACCACCGTGACGCGGATCAGCTCGTTGAAGTCCTCGGCCTCGGAGACGGCCTTCTCCTCGAAGATGATTCCGCGCTGTTGGGCCATCGTCGGAGCGTTCACCAGGTTGACCGGCTCCTCGGTGCGGCCCTGCAGCGCGCCGACGATCACGGCGAGACCCAGAAGGCGGGTGTCGAAGTCCGCGATCCGCCCGAGGAATGCGGCCTCGATTCTCTCCACCGAGCTGCCCTCGGCAAGGCTCATCGCCAGGCGCCCAAGCTGGGTCGCCATCGGCAGGAAGGGACCGAGAGCAGCCATGTCCTCGGCGCCGATCGCGGGGATGTTGACGGCGGTCGAGACGACGCCGCCGTCAAGCGCCGCGACGACCTGCTCGGCGCTCTGGTAGCCGGCCCGGTCGGTTGCCTCGGCCGTCGAGGCGCCCAGGTGGGGTGTGACGATCACGTTCCCCATCGCGAACAGGGGGCTCTCGGTCATCGGCTCACTGGGGAACACGTCCAGGGCGGCGCCGCCGACCTTGCCCGATTCGAGCGCCTCGGCGAGCGCCACTTCATCGAGCAGGCCGCCTCTGGCGACGTTGAGCACCCGCACGCCGTCACGCATCTTCGCGAACTCAGCCGCACCGAGAAACCCTTCGGTCTCCGGCGTTTTAGGCAGGTGGATGGTGATGAAGTCGGCCTGTGCGTAAATGTCGTCGGGGCTGTCGGCCTTCTCGACGCCCAGCTCGCGATAGCGCTCGGCGCTGACAAACGGGTCGAAGGCCAGGACCCTCATCCCGAAGCCCCGGGCCCGCTGTGCGACGAGCTGCCCGATGCGCCCGAAGCCGAGGATGCCGAGCGTCTTCTCGTAGACCTCGACACCCGAGAATTTGGAGCGCTCCCAGCGTCCCGCGGTCAGCGAAACGTAGGCCTGTGGGATGTTGCGGGCCATTGCCAGCAGCAGTGCCATCGTGTGCTCGGCCGCCGTGACGACGTTCGACTCCGGAGCGTTGGCGACCACGATCCCCCGTTTGGTGGCGGCGGGAACGTCGACGTTGTCCACGCCGACGCCGGCCCTGCCGATCACCCGCAGTTTGTCGGCTCGCTCGATCAGCTCGGCCGTCATCTTCGTGGCCGACCGGATCAGGATCCCGTCGTACTCGCCGATCCGCTCGGCCAGCTGCTCGTCGTCCCACTCGATTCCCAGATCGACGTCGAAATGCTCCTTGAGGAGATCGACGCCGGAATCGCCGATCTTCTCCTTGACGAGAACCTTCGGTCGATCACTCATGCCTGCGCTCCGTTCTGGGCGAGATGTTCGACGACCCAGTCGATGCAGGCTGTGAGCGCCTGCACGTCGGCTGTGTCGACGGCGGGAAACATGCCGATCCGCAGCTGGTTGCGTCCGAGCTTGCGGTACGGCTCCGTGTCGAGGATCCCGTTGGCTCGAAGCGTCGCTGCCACGGCGGTCGCATCGACGGCCTCGTCGAAGTCGATCGTGCCGACGACGAGCGACCGGCTGTCCGGCTCGGCCACGAAGGGCGTGGCGAAGCTCGAGCTCTCGGCCCAGCCGTAGAGGTGCTCGGATGAGGCGCGGGTGCGCGCGACGCACCCGTCGAGCCCGCCTGCCTCGAGCATCCAGGCGACCTGGTCGGCGAGCAGGAACAGCGTCGCCACGGCGGGCGTGTTGTAGGTCTGATCCTTGACGGAGTTCTCGAGCGCCGTCTTCAGCGAGAGGAACTCGGGGATCCAACGCTCCGAGGAGTCCAGGGCGGCGATCCGCTCCTGGGCTGCCGGGCTCAGCAGCGCGATCCACAGGCCGCCGTCGGAGGCGAAGCCCTTCTGAGGGGCGAAGTAGTAGACGTCGGTCTGCCCCACATCGACGGGCAGCCCGCCGGCGCCCGATGTCGCATCGATCGCCACCAGCGCATCGCCCGCTCCTGCCGGGCGGATCACGGGAACCATCACCCCGGTCGAGGTCTCGTTGTGCGCCCAGGCGATCAGGTCGGCTCCGCCGTCGGAGGCCTGCCCACCCACTCCGGCCGGGTCGGGGGCGGCCCCCGGGTCGGCCGTGACGAGGATCGGGTCGCCGAGGAAGGGAGCGCCGGCGCTGACCGAGGCGAACTTCTGTGAGAACTCGCCGTAGGTCAGGTGCAGTGAGCGCTCATTGATCAGCCCGCAGGCTGCCGCATCCCAGAACGCCGTGGCGCCGCCGTTGCCAAGCGCGACCTCGTAGCCGTCGGGGAGCGAGAACAGCTCGCCCAGACCGGCTCGAATCTGACCCACCAGTGCCTTGACGGGCTTCTGTCGATGCGAGGTCCCCATCACCGCGGCGCCATCGGTGGCCAGGCGTGCCAGGGCCGCCGGTCGAACCTTCGACGGCCCGCAGCCGAAACGGCCGTCGGCCGGCTTGAGCTGCTCGGGGATCTCCAGTTGCTGCTCGGTAAGGCTCGTCATTCGGGCTCCTCGCTTCTTCGGACCTTGCGGGGTTCATCGATGCTCTGAGGGTGCCCAGGCGCGCGGCGGTGCTGCGTCGTCACTTCCCGGTGGTGAACTCCACCCGTGCGCCAGTCGCGACGACGCCCGCGAGTGTAGCGAACCGCGCCCGGCTCAAGGAGAGCTCCGCTCACAGCGCGCCCCTAGCCTTCGGGGAGCGCCTCTCGGGCGAGGGTCCGGGCACTCCAGCCGCTCGGCAGCCTGGACTCCGAGACGCCGGCCGGCACCTCCTGAGCGAGCAGGCAGAACTCGGGCGCCGGGCCCAGCACGAGCTGCCGGCGCCACAGGCAGGAGGCCCCCGCGGAGGTCCCGTCGCCCAGCAGCTCGCCCAACGCGGGCTCGGCCGAACCCGGTTCCCGGGCAACCCAGACCGCCACGGATGACGGGCGCAGAGCGGCCGCCTCGCCCTCCTCGAGCGCGAACAGGCCTGCTGTCCCGGCGCCGAATCGGCGCGCCGCGTGGTCGTGGGCCGTGCGGTGCCCCCGGCCCACGGCGGCCTCGTTCAGGATCCCCAGCGAGGCGTAGTCATCGAGCAGGTACCAGTCCTCATAGCCGCCCAGTGGCGCGCTTCCTTCCGGGCCGGCAGCGGGCAGCCAGGGAAGCTCGGAGACCCGGAAGCTGCACGAGTCGCGCAGGCCCACCGGCCGCTGGTGGGCGAGCGAGGAGTGGAAGCCCTTCAGGGCGTCCTCATACTCCTCGGCGGGGGAATCCGTCTGCGGGCGATGCCAGAACAGGTAGGCCAGCACGGCGCGGAGTCCGCCTGGTCTCAGAAGGCCGGCTTGATCCAGTCCATGTGCGAGCGGAGATCCTGCCCGACGTGCTCGACCTGTGTGTCGGCCTGCTCAGCGCGCATGCGCTTGAAGTTCTCCTGACCGGCGCGGTTCTCGGCGATCCACTCGCGCGCGAAGTCCCCGTCCTGGATCTCCTTGAGGATCTGGCGCATGTTGGCCCGAGTTTCGTCGGTGATGACCCGCTTGCCGCGGGTGTAGTCGCCGTACTCGGCCGTGTTGGAGATCGAGAAGCGCATTCCGGCAAGGCCCTTCTCGTGCATCAGATCGACGATCAGCTTCAGCTCGTGCAGACACTCGAAGTAGGCCATCTCCGGGTCATATCCCGCCTCGACGAGCGTCTCGAAGCCTGCCTGGACGAGCTCCGAGGCGCCACCGCAGAGGACGGCCTGCTCACCGAACAGGTCGGTCTCGGTCTCGTCCTTGAAGCTCGTCTCGATCACGCCGCCGCGAGTGCAGCCGATCCCCTTGGCGTAGGCCAGGGCCAGCGCCCGGGCGTTGCCGGTGGCGTCCTGCTCGACCGCGATCAGGCCGGGAACACCGCTGCCTTCGGTGAACTGGCGGCGGACCAGGTGACCCGGGCCCTTCGGCGCGCACATGGCCACGTCGACGCCCGGGGGCGGGGCGATCTCCTTGTAGTGGATCGAGAAGCCGTGCCCGAAGAGCAGCATGTTGCCCTCTGCGATGCCGTCGCTGATCTCGGACTCCCAGACGGCCCGGTGGAGCTCGTCCGGCAGCAGGATCATCACGAGGTCCCCGCGGCTGGCGGCCTCGACGACCGAAACGACCTCGAGTCCCTCCTTGCGGGCAGCCTCGACAGAGGCCGAGTCGGGCCGGAGCCCGACGACGACATCGACGCCGGAGTCCTTGAGGTTGAGAGCGTGGGCGTGGCCCTGTGAGCCGTAGCCGATGATGGCGACGGTCTTGCCGTCGAGAAGCTGGAGGTTGGCGTCGTCGTCGTAGATCATTGGCGGCAGGCTATCCAAACCGGCGCGGCCGGTCAGGCGCCGGCGAGTGCGACGAGCGTCCGGCCCGGGATCTCGAGCTCTCCGGAGGGCAGCGTGAAGGGCTCGAAGCGCCGCTGGAGCGAGGTCCTGATCTCCTCGATCTCGGCCTCGGGGCGTGAGAGGACGGCGTCATGGAAGTTGCGCGAGATGTCCAGCTGGGACTCCCACAGCGCTTCGAAGCTCGCATGGCGCTGCAGCAGTTCGACGCCCTCCACGGCGATCTCGGTGAAGCCGGCATCCTCGACCATGCCCCTTACGATCTCAGCATCGCCTAGAGCGAACGGACCGGGCTGTACCGCGGTTCCCGGCTGCGCGGGGCCCGCCGGGACGGGAGGCGCGGGTCCCAGGCCTCGCTCGTTCAGCTCGACGCTCGGCAGCAGCGCCCAGGGATTCGCCTGGATCGTGTCCCAGATCGCAAGCGCCAGGCGGCCACCGGGACGGAGCACCCTCCGGCACTCCCCCAGTGCCGCGCCAGGGTCGGCCATCAGCATGAATCCCCAGCGGCAGAGAATGATGTCGATCGCGGCCAGAGGCAGGTCGATCCATTCCGCGTTGAGGACCTTGAACTCCACGTTCGCCACGCCCAGCTCGGCTGCGCGCTCGCGTGCCCCATCGAGCATCGCCTCGGCCTGGTCGGAGATGATCGTCGTGCCCATCGGCGCCACGAGCTCGGCCGCGAGCAGGCCGGTCTCGCCGACACCTGCCGCCAGCTCGAGCACCCTCTCCCCCGGTTGCGGGTCGGCAGCCTGCACCATCCACTGCGAGACGGGTGCCGACCAGTTGCGGATCTGCTCCTGGCGCCGAACCCAGCCGGGAGCGGCGGCTTCCCAACCCTCGAGGCTGGCGTCCCGGTGGGCCTCGGGATCGAAGCTCACGAGATCTCCCTGCGCAGAAGCTTTCCCGAGGGCGTCCGGGGCAGCTGGTCGCTGACGATGCTGAAGGTCTTGGGAACCTTGAAGGAGGCCAACCCTCGAGCGCAGTGGGATCGGAGCTCATCAGGGTCGAGGGCAGCCCCCGGACGGGCCACGACGATCGCCGCGACCGCCTCGCCCCAGCGCGCGTCGGGGCGTGCCAGCACGGCCGCCTCGAGAACGCCGGGATGGGCCTCGAGCACTGCCTCGACCTCGGCCGGCGCAACGTTCTCGCCGCCGCTGACGATCGTGTCGGCCTTGCGTCCCGTGACGCTAAGGCGGCCCGCCTCGTCGAGCCGGCCCAGGTCGCCCGTCGCGAGCCACCCGCCGGCCAATGCCGCAGACGCGGCGATCGTGGGGCCGGCCACCATGATCTCTCCGTCCTCGGCCAGGCGGACGCGGGTGCAGAACAGCGGCGGCCCGGCGCTCGCGGGCGACGAGCCGAGTTCGGCGATCGGCGTGGTCGTGACCTGCGAGCAGGTCTCGGTCAATCCATAGGTCAGGCTGACCGGCACCCCCGACTCGTGCGAGCGCTCGACCAGCGCCGCCGGCACCGGACCTCCGCCTGTCAGGGCGCAGCGCAGGGCCGACGGAGCCTGAAGGCCGGCGTCGAGCAACCTGGCGAGTGTCGTTGCGACAAGGCTCACCAGTGTCACGCCTCCACCCTGGAGCGCCTCGAGGACGCGCTCTGTCTCGAATCGCTCGTGAACGACCGCCGTGGTCCCGTAGATCGCTGATCTCAGCAGGATCGAGAGGCCACCCACGTGTGAGAGGGGCAGCGCGCAGAGCCATCGCTCACCGGGATCCGATCCGAGCGCCACAGCCGAGCCAAGGGCGCTCCAGAGAATGTTGGCGTAGGTCAGCTCGACCGGCCGCGGTGCCGATGTGGTCCCGGAGGTGTGGACGATCAGGGCCGTCGCGCCGAGGTCGTGCAGGGCCGGGTCCGGAAACGAAGCTCCGTCCTGTGCCAGCGGCTCCTCGATCACGAGAGCCGCCCCCTCGGCGATCCGCTGCTGCTCGCCGGCGGCGAGGCGAAGGTCGACAGGGACGGCGATCGCCCCAAGGGTCATGCAGGCGTGAAGCGCCTGGGCGAAGGCCAGGCCCGGCGGCAGTGCGATCGCCACGCGCTCGCCCGGCGCCACGCCACGCTCGGCCAGCTGGGCCGCCCCGAACCGCGCCAGGCCTCTCAGAGCGGCGTAGGTGGGGCTCCCCTCGGACGTCTCGATGGCGACCCTCTCGGGCGCCAGGCGCGCCGCGCGGTCCAGCCATCCCTCGATCACCATGGCCCACAGGCTAGCCTTCGCGCGATGAGCACAGACTGGATCGCCTCGGGCCCTGAGGGCACCGACGCCTACACCGACATCCGTTATGACAAGTCCGCCGGCGAGGACCGTGGCATCGCACGGATCATGATCGCCCGGCCCGAGGTGCGAAACGCCTTCCGCCCGCGGACGATCATCGAGATCTCCCGCGCCCTCGAGGACGCCCGCGAGGACCCCGAGATCGGCGTGATCATTCTCACCGGGGAAGGCCCCGACGCCTTCTGCTCGGGCGGGGATCAGCGGGTCCGCGGCGACTCGGGCTATCTGAACGACGACGAGGCAGGGCGCGCAGGGGTTGGAAGGTTCCACGTCACCGACCTGCACATCCAGATCCGGCGGATGCCCAAGCCGGTGGTCGCGATGGTCGCGGGCTACGCGATCGGCGGCGGGCACGTCCTGCACCTGGTCTGCGACCTCACGATCGCAGCGGACAACGCCCGCTTCGGGCAGGTCGGCCCGAAGGTGGGTTCGTTCGACGGGGGCTTCGGGGCTGGGCTGCTGGCGAATCTGGTCGGCCCCAAGAAGGCCAAGGAGATCTGGTTTCTCTGCCGCCAGTACTCCGCCGAGGAGGCCCGCGAGATGGGCATGGTCAACACGGTCGTCCCGCTCGAGTCGCTCGAGCAGGAGACCGTCGGCTGGTGCCGCGAGATGCTGGCCCTCTCCCCCTTCTCGCTGCGGCTTCTGAAGGCCAGCTTCAACGCGGCCGAGGACGGCCTGTCGGGCATCCAGCAGCTTGCTCACGATGCGAACCTGCTCTTCTACGGCAGCGAGGAGGCCCAGGAGGGCCGCGACGCCTATCGCGAAAAGCGCAAACCGGACTTCTCGCGCTTCCCCAAGCGGGCCTAGTGGGAGCCGTCCGGATCTGGCTGATGGCCGCGCGGCTGCGCACGCTGCCGGCCGCCATCGCCCCCGTGCTCGTCGGCACCTCGCTGGCCCTTGGCGCCGGCCACTTCCACCCGCTGGCCTTCGTCGCGGCGCTGCTGGGGGCGATTCTGATCCAGGTCGGGACCAACCTGTCCAATGACTACTCCGACGCGCGCCGGGGCGCCGACACCGAGGACCGGCTGGGACCGGTCAGGGTGACCGCCGGCGGGCTCGTACCGCCGAGCCAGGTTCTTGTCGCGACCTACGTCACCTTCGGCTTGGCGGTGCTGTGCGGCGTCTACCTCGTCATCGTCGCCGGGCCGGCGCTGCTCGCCGTCGGCGCGGCCTCGATCCTGGCCGGAGTTCTCTACACCGGCGGCCCCAAGCCCTACGGCTATGAGGGCCTGGGCGAGCTGTTCGTGTTCCTCTTCTTCGGCATCGTGGCCGTGACGGGCTCCTACTTCGTCCAGGTCCAGTCGCTGCCCTGGGAGGCCTTCGTTTGCGCCGTGCCGGTCGGCCTGCTGGCCAGCGCGATCCTCGTCGTCAACAACGTCCGCGACCTCGAGACCGATCGCCGGGCCGGCAAGCGCACACTGGCCGTCCGCATTGGGCGCGAGCGCACCCGCGTGCTGTACGCGACGATGCTCGGCGTGGCCTTCCTGACAGCGCCGCTGCCCTGGCCGCTCGGCTCGATGGACGCATGGCTGCTGCTGCCCTGGCTGGCGGCTCCCCTGGCTCTGAAGCTGATCGGTGTCGTGCGGACCCGGATCGACGGCCCGGCGCTCAACGGGGCGCTGGCGCGCACGGGCGCCCTGCAACTCCTGTTCTGCGTGCTCTATTCGGCCGGCATCCTTGCCGGTGGGGGGATCGGGGGTTGAAGCTCGAGGTCGAGCGGCGGACCCTGAGGCTTCGCAGCCCGCTCGAGACCTCCTACGGCACCGTCTCCGAGCGCGACCTGGCGCTCGTCTCTCTGAGCGACTCCGACGGCATCACAGGCTACGGCGAAGCAGCGCCGCTGGAGGCCTATGACGGGGTCTCCACGGAGAGTGTCCTGGCGGCCCTGCAGTCCTACAGGGACGTCCTCGCCGACAGCGACGACCTCGGCGGCGCACAGATGATCGAAGCCTGCCGCCGGGTGGCCGACATCCCGGCCGCCCTGGCGGCGTTGGACCTCGCGATGTGGGACCGCGCCGGTCGCCGTGCCGGTCGGACGGTGGCGGCGCTGCTCTGCGATGACCCCGTCGCGCGGGTTTCCGTCAACGCGTCGATCACCGCGACCGACAGAGCGGGTGCCGCCGAGCAGGCGGGAATCGCCGTCCGCGAAGGGTTCGGCTGCTTGAAGCTCAAGGTCGGCCTCCCCGATGATGCGGGGCGAGTGGCCGCGGTCAGGGCCGCGGCCGGGCCCGAGACAGCGCTGCGCCTGGACGCCAATGGAGCCTGGGATGTGGAGCAGGCGGTGCGCGCGATCGAGGTCCTGTCCCCGGCGGGGCTCGAGCTGGTCGAGGAGCCGACCCATGGGCTCCACGCCGTGCGCGAGGTGCGCGAGCGGGTCGCCGTGAGGATCTCGATCGACGAGACGGCCGCCGAGCACGGGGCGCTCGGCGCCGGGGTCGCGGATGCTGTCTGCCTGAAGGTCTCCCGCTGCGGGGGCATCGCCGCCCTGGTTGCCGCTGCGACGCTCGTGCGGGCCTCTGGAGCCGAGGTCTATCTGGCATCTGCCTACGACGGGCCGCTGGGCGTGGCCGCCGCCCTGCATGCCGCTGCCGCGCTCGCCGCGCGCGGCCCGATGCCGCCCTGCGGCCTGGCGACCCTGAGCCTGTTCGAGGGCCTGGAAGACGTGCTCGCGCCCAGCCAGGGCGAGATCGCGCTGCCCTCAGCCCCCGGCCTTGGCGTCGACCCCTTCTAGGACCGCCGCCACACCGGACGGGTTCTCGAGCACCAGGCCGTGCCCTCCGGGCAGGACGGTCATCCGCGCTCCGGGAACGGAGTCGACAAGCCGCCGGCCGAGCTCCAGGAACTTGTGGTCGCGCTCGCCCGCGGCGAAGCTCAGGGGCACCTCCAAACGGCTCAGAGGCTCCCACAGCGGCTCCATCTCTCCGGTGCCCAGGCCGCGCAGCACGGCTGCCAGCGCCTCCGGGCGGTTGCGCCGCTGATCGGCCCGGGCCAGCTCGCCCACGCGCGGCGGGTCCGCGGCGAACAGCGGTTGGGTGCGCCAGCGCTCGATGAAATCCTCGAAGGGAGCGGACTCGAGCTCCTCGGCGAGGCGCTCATCGGATTCCCGGCGCAGCCGCCGCTCGCCCGGGTCCTCGATTCCCGGGCTGGCCGAGATGAGGACCAGCCTCTCAAGCCGCTCCGGCGCGGCCAGAGCGATGTGCATCGCCACCCGGCCGCCCAGCGAGTAGCCGCACAGTGTGAACCGCTCGGGGGCGGCGGCGAGGACCCGCTCGACGCATTCGGGAAACCCGATCGGCCCGGTGTTCCGGGAATCCGCGCCGTGCCCCGGGAGGTCGAGTGCGAGCGGCAGGTAGCGTTCAGGGTCCAGGCGCTCGCAGACGCCGTCCCAGGTGCGGTGGGTGCCGCTGAAACCGTGGAGCAGGACGACCGTCTCGGGCACCTGATGATCCTATGACCCAGACCACAAACACCTATCTCCTGCTGCGGGCGTTCGCCCAGGAGCTGGCCCGCTGTGGGATGCGGGCGGCCTGCACCTCGCCGGGCTCGCGCAGCGCGCCGCTCGTCCTGACTCTGGCGAACGAGCCCGAGCTCCGCTGCTACTCGCACGTCGACGAGCGCTGCTCGGGCTTCTTCGCACTGGGCCTGGCAAAGGCCTCGGGCCTCCCGGTTGCGGTGACATGCACCTCGGGGACGGCCGCCGCCCAGCTGCTTGCTCCGGCGATCGAGGCGCGTGAGGCACGGGTGCCTCTGCTGCTGCTCACGGCCGACCGTCCGGCCGAGCTGCGCGACAACGGCGCCGGGCAGGCGATCGATCAGATCAAGCTCTACGGCAGCGCCGCCAAGTGGTTCTTCGAGGTGGAGCTGCCCCCTGCGGACGATTCGGGCCTGCGTTGGATGCGGACACTCGCCTGTCGTGCCTATGCGACGGCCCTGGAGGGCAGGCCCGGAGCCGTCCACCTCAACTTTCCACTGCGCGAGCCGCTGGTTTCCGATCGCGAGCTTCCCCGCGACGACACGGCCCGCCCGGATGGCTCCCCTTATGTGCTGCGCCATCCGACGCGCCCGGCGAGTCCCGGCGGCGCGGAGCCGGGGGCTCCCCTCGCCCGCCTGAAGGAGCGCCTGCGGGGCGCCCGGAGGGGAGTGATCGTGGCCGGGCGCCACGAGCGTTCCGATGGACTCGGCGAGGCCGCGGCGGAGCTGGCGCTGAAGGCCGGCTGGCCCCTGCTGGGCGATCCGCTTTCGGGAGCGCGGCGAGGCGCGGGCGCAATCGCCCACTACGACGCCTTTCTGCGGGACACCGTCCAGGCCGGGCACATGGTCCCGGACGTGATCCTGCGCGTCGGCGACCTGCCGGTCTCGAAGCCCCTGCGCGAATGGCTGGCGGGGATGCCCCAGGTGCCTCAGATCGCGATCGACCCTGAAGGGGCCTGGCAGGATCCATCCTCGACCGTCTGCGAGAGCATCGCGCTCGACCCGGTCGATGTGATCAGGACGCTGCTCTCGGCCGGGCCGGCCCCGGCCGAGGACGAGTGGCTCGGAGCCTGGCGCAGCGCCGATGAGCGGGCGGCCGAGGCGATCGGAGCGGTTCTCTCGGCGAGCGGCCTCAGCGAGCCGCGACTGGCCGAGGAGCTTGGGGTGCTGCTGCCCTCGGAGGCCACCCTGTTCGTCGCGTCATCGATGCCTGTGAGGGATATCGAGACGTTCTGGCCGGCACGGGCCGACCCGCCGCGGGTGCTCTGCAACCGGGGCGCCAACGGCATCGACGGCACCGTCTCGAGCGCCTTCGGTGCTGCCGCTGCCGGCCAGGGTCCGGTGGTCCTGCTGATCGGCGACGTGGCGCTGGCGCACGACATCGGCGGGCTGCTCGCCGCGGGGCGCCTGGGCTTGAAGCTGACGATCGTGCTGGTGCAGAACGACGGCGGCGGGATCTTCGACTTTCTGCCGGTGTCGCGAGCCGAGATGGGCCGCAGGCAGGACGTCTACACCCGCCATGTCTCGACCCCCACGGGCCTCGACTTCGCCGCGGCCGCCGGGCTCTACGGCCTGAGGCACGAGCTTGTCAGCGAGCTCACGGCCTTCCGCAGCGCCCTCGAGGGGGCGATCGCGGCGGACGGCTCGGAGATCATCGAGGTGCGGACCGTCCGGGCGGAGAACGTCGCTCTGCACCGCCGCATCTGGGACTCGGTCGCTGTGGCGCTCAGCTCGCCAGGAGGGGCAGCAGGGCCGAGAGCTTGACCTCGGTCTCGGCCAACTCGCGCGCGGGGTCTGAGTCGCGAACGATGCCGTTCCCGGCGTAGCAGCGAGCGACGCTCCCATCCAGCAGGGCGCAGCGCAGCGCCACGCAGAACTCGCCGTCACCGGTCGCGTCGGTCCACCCGACCGGGCCTGAATACCAGCCCCTGTCGAGGCCCTCGAGCGCCGGGATCAGCGGCGCGGCAACGCTGAGAGGCTCCCCGCCCACGGCCGGCGTCGGATGCATCATCCCCGCCAGTTCCAGCGCCTCGACGGGTGATGCCAGCTGGGCCCGGATGGGTGTCGCCAGATGCTGGATGTTCGCGATCCGGACCAGCTCCGGCTCCGGTGCAGCAGCGACCCAGACCGAGTGTCCTCGAAGCGTCCTTTCGATCCGCCGCGCGACGATCGCATGCTCCTCGCGATAGCTGGCGTCCCGCAGCAGCTGCTCGCCGAGGTGGTCATCGACAGCGGGATCGGCGCTGCGGCGCGATGAGCCGGCCAGGGCCAGCGTGCTCACCCGCTGTCCCTCACGGCGCACCAGCAGCTCCGGGCTGGCGGCGATCAGCGCGGAGCTGCCACGCCCGACACAGAAGACGAAGCAGGACGGGAACTCCTCACGCAGGACGCCGAAGATGGCTGCCGGGTCGTAGGCCGAGGGGGCGTGCACCTGGACTTCGCGAGCCAGGACGATCTTCTGCAGGCGCCCCTCCTCGATCATCTCGACCGCCCTCGCGACAGCCTGTTCGTAGTGCTCGGGGGGCATCGAGCTGCTCACCTGGAAGCGTCCCGTGGGAGCCGGGTCAAGCAGCGGGAGCGCAGCGGAGCGCAACTCGCCGGTGCGCGCCAGCATCTCCTGCAGTCGCTCCTCGACGGTGTCGTCCGGAGCGATCAGCCCTGCGAGCGTCATGTGCACCTGCGTCTGTGTCGTGTCACCGCTCCGAACCAGTGCCACCGCGGGAACGCCGAGCCGGGCCGGGGCGAACTCCCGCCAGTGCGGCGAGCGCCCGCCGTCGGCGGCGAACGCGAACCCCCCCATCGCCATCGGGCCCCCACCCGGCGCGGCACCGGGCTCGTCCCCGACGGCAGTTGCGCTCAGTGCCCGCCAGCGCTCGCGGACCTCGGCGAAGCGCTCGGGGCCGTAGGCGCTCAGCTCAACCGCCTCACCGATCCCCGCGATCGCGCGATGTCCCCGGTCGGGCTGCTCGAACAGGAACCAGGACTCCTCCGGGCGCCGTGAGGCACAGGCCACCTGGGCCGGATCGACGTCGTCTGCGAGCCTCACCGAGAGGCTCACCAGGACGGGCTCCCCGCGCGAGCGAGCTCGCCGCAGGGCCAGCGCGATCCGCTGCCCAAGCAGCTCCTGCTCGGCGCCGCTCAGCGAGAACGGCGAGCCCGCCTGTCCCCCGCCATGGGGTACCGCGGTCGCTCGCACGCTCTCAGGTCTCGCTGCGTCCCCGCGAGATGGCGATCTCACCAGTGCGCATCATCTCGATCAGTCCGAAGGGGCGAACCATCGTCTCGAACGCCTCGATCTTCTCGGTCGTGCCGGTGACCTCGATGATGATCGCGCGCTTCGTCACGTCGACGACCTTGCCACGGAAGATCTCGGCGATCTGCAGCAGCTCACCGCGCTGGCTTCCGTCGGCGGTCACCTTGAAGAGAGCCAGCTCTCGCGCGACCGTGTCGGTCGGCTCGAGATCGCGAATCTTCAGGACGTTGACCAGCTTGTGGAGCTGCTTGGTCACCTGATCGATCGGGTGCAGGGCGCCATCGACGGTGAGCGTCACCCGCGAGACCTGCTGGTCCTCGGTCGGGCCGACCGTCAGCGTTTCGATATTGAAACCCCGCCGGGCGAACAGGCCCGCGATCCTCGTTAGGACGCCCGACTTGTTTTCAACGAGGATCGACAGGACGTGCTTGCGCCCCGTCCTGAGGTTCGTGGCCGCCTCGAGCTCCTCGAGGCTCAGTGGCTCCTTGGTTCCCGGTTCCCCCATCAGCCCACCATCTCTCGGGCTGCGTGGCCGGCGGGGATCATCGGGTAGGTGTTCTCCTCACGGGTCACCCGGACATCGACGACAACGGGGCCCTCGATCGCGATCGCTCGCTTCATGTCCTCGACAAGGGTCGTCTTGTCCTCGAGGCGCATGCCGGTCACGCCGTAGGCCTCGGCCAGCTTCACGAAATCGGGGAACTGGCCCATGTCGACCTGGCTGTATTTCCCATCCCAGAACAGCTCCTGCCACTGGCGGACCATGCCCAGATAGCCGTTGTTCATGATGAAGACCTTGATCGGAATTTTGTTCTGAGCACAGGTCGCCAGCTCCTGGGCGTTCATCTGCACCGAGCCGTCTCCGGCGATGCAGCAGACCAGCGCGTCAGGACAGCCGACGGCGGCCCCCATCGCGGAGGGAAGCCCGAAGCCCATCGTGCCGAGGCCGCCCGAGTTGATCCAGCGGCGCGGCTCCGGGAAGTCGTAGTACTGGGCGGCCCACATCTGGTGCTGGCCGACGTCGCTAGTGACGATCGCCTGTCCTCCGGTGGCCTCATACAGCGCCCGGACCATGAACTGGGGCTTGATCTCGCTGTCGGTTGATTCCTCCCAGCCCAGCGGGTACTTGGCCTGCCAGCCTTCGATCCGGTGCCACCAGGCCTCCAGGCGGCCGGGGTCGGCGCCAATCGCGCGGTACTCCACGACCAGCTTCCCCAGCACGTGCTTGGCATCCCCGACGATCGGGATGTGGGCCGGCACGTTCTTGGAGATCTCGGCCGGGTCGACGTCGATGTGGATGAACTTGGCTCGCGGGGCGAACTCGGAGAGCTTGCCCGTGATGCGGTCATCGAAGCGCGCCCCCACGGCGCAGATCAGGTCGGCCTCGTCCATCGCGTAGTTGGCCGAGCGGGTTCCGTGCATCCCCAGCATCCCGAGCCACTGCGGGTGCGGCGCGGGGAACGAACCGAGGCCCATCAGGGTGCATGTCACCGGGAACCGGTCGGACAGGGCGAACTCACGCAGCTCCTCCGAGGCTTCCCCGTTGACGACCCCGCCGCCGGCGTAGATCACCGGCCGCTGTGCGGCGGCAAGGGCCTTGGCCGCCTGGCGGATCTGCTTCTGGTTGCCTTCGACCCGCGGCTGGTAGCCCGGCAGGCGGATGTCGGAGACCGGCTCATAGTCGATTTCGGCGCGCGAGAGGTCGAGCGGGATGTCGACCAGCACGGGCCCTGGACGCCCTGTGCGGGCGATGTGGAATGCCTCGTGGATCGCCCGAGGCAGCTCCTGAGGGTGCTGGATCATGAAGGAGTGCTTGACCACCGGCATGGTGATGCCGATCGTGTCGGCCTCCTGGAAGCCGTCGGTGCCGAGCAGATCGGTCCGGACCTGGCCGGTGATGAAGACCACCGGGACCGAATCCATCATCGCGTCGCACATCGGCGTGATCAGGTTGGTGGCACCGGGACCGCTGGTGGCAAAGGCCACGCCGACTTTCCCGGTGGCCTTTGCGTAGCCCTCGGCTGCGTGCCCGCCGCCGGCCTCGTGGCGCACCAGGATGTGGCGGATTCCACCCGTGACAAGCGCGTCGTAGGTCGGGAGGTTCGCTCCACCGGGGAGGCCGAAGACGACATCGACGCCCTCCGCCTTCAGACATTCCATCAAGGCATCAACTGCCCGCATCTCACCGACCTCCTTTCCAAGGGTCAAGAACCACGAATTGCGGGGAAGCCTCCCCGCCTGGGCGATTCAGTCTACCAGCGGGTTTCGAGGCAAAACCTCTGATTCCTAGGCGCGGGAAACGCCGCTCGGCGCCGACTCGACGGACGGTTCTCCGAACTGCTCGCCCACCAGCAGGCCGGCGAGCAGGGCGGCCAGGGCTGCCGCCGGGACCCAACCCGAGGAGCCGCTGGTCAGGGGGAACACGAGCAGGCAGCCCGCCGCCACGACGATCTTCACGTAGCTGAGGACTCCCACCATCCGCAAGCGGAAGGCAGCGCCGCCCAGCAGATAGAGAGCCACTCCCCCGCACAGCGCCAGGCGGGCGGGGTCGGCCAGCGGGCCGGATGGGAGACCGACCTCCTCGCGGGCGCCCACGGCGAACACGATCACGCCGGCGACAAGGATGAGATGCAGGTAGCTGTAGCCGTCCGCCGCGGCCAGCACGGGATTGCGCGAGGATCGCAGGCTCTCCTGGGCGATGGCGGCGAAGCGGCTGAAGTAGGTCCACCAGAGCTCCCCGGTGATCACAAGCGTCAGCGACGCCGCCACGAGCAGCCGGCTCCCCAGCGTCTGACCCTGCGCCGCGACGCCGATCGCGAGCACCGACTCGCCCAGGCAGATGATGATGAACAGCCCGTAGCGCTCGGCGAAGTGCTCGACGGCCACCTGCTGCAGGCCGGCCAGACGCTTGCGTGTCAACCATGCGGGGCCCGCATAGTCGATCACCGCAGCGATCGTCCACAACGCGACACGCAGGCCGTCATCGGCGAACGAGCCGCCCACCAGCAGCGCCATGCCGATCAGGACGGTGACTCCGAAGCCGGAGATCGCCGACCAGGAGGCGTTCCCCAGCCTCGAGGCGTAGGCATAGAGCCCAAGATGAGCAAGCCGGACGCACGCGTAGGTGACGGCGAACAGCGTTCCAGCACTGCCGAAGGCGTCGGGGACCGCGAGCCCCGAAATGAAGATCAACCCCGCGGCCAGCAGGAGCACGGCTCGAACAACGGGGTTGTCGGGGTCCTGCGCGTTGGTCACCCACACGAACCCCGACCAGGCCCACCAGATAAGGGCGAGGATCAGGAGGGATCGCCCGAACCCGGGCCAGGTCAGGTCGTGGCGCAGGAGGGTGGTGACCTGAGTCACCGCGAAGACGAACACCAGATCCCAGTACAGCTCAACCGGGCTGGTCCGGCGCTCTCCCACCCTGTCTCCCGCTAGGAGGCTCCGAGCGATACGCCGATCGCGAGCACGATCGCTGCCGCACCGCCGATATAGGCAACAGACGAGCGCATGGTCACTTTTAGAAATCGTTTTCGCACCCAGGCGATCACCAGCAACTCGAAGGCCACAACGCAGCCGGCAACGACGAGGGCCGTGTTGACGTCTGAGATCAGGAAGGGAAGCGTGTGGAAGATCCCGCCCAGCGTCGTCATCCCTCCGGTGATCGTGCCGCGCACGACTGCCGAGCCGCGTCCGGTCTCCTCACCCGTGTCCGAAAGCGCCTCCGAATAGCCCATGCTCACGCCGGCCCCCAGCGCCACCGATAGACCGACGACCAAGGCCGTGTGCGAATCGGACGCGATCGCAGCCGCGAAGATCGGGGCCAGCGAGGAGATCGTCCCGTCGATCATGCCCACCAGGCCGGGCTGGACCACACGCAGGACGAATTCAGCCTCGTTCTTGAAGCCCCAGCGGTGTATCAGGCGAGCGATGAAGGATTCATCGGCGGGGCCGGCGGGCGCCGCGGTCTTGACGTCGGTGCTCATGATCGCCACAGCCTAGGTGACGGACCGGCTTAGGCAGGCCGAATTCGTCTTAGGGCACCCGAAGACGCGGGAGGTCAGTGCGCCGAGGTATGGGTGCGCTGCCAGGACTCCGGAGCGATCACCACATCCGGAAACTCGAGCTCCTCGCCGCAACGGGTGCAGAGGGCGTCGTAGATCTTGGTGACCCTGCCGCAGTTCGGGCATTGCCGGCGCATCTCCTCGCGCTCGAAGCGGTAGGCGACCGCCGCCATCAGGCCGAAGAAGGGCACGAGTCCCGAGATCAGGAACCAGAGGAAGAACGAGCTGCCCTTGACTTTCCCCACGATCCCCCCCGCGAGTCCGAAGCAGAGGGCGATGATGATGTAGGGCATCTGGCCCTACAGGAGGATCTTCAGGGCCCAGAGGACCGCAACAACCGCGACCACGAGGATCACCGTGCTGAACAGGAAGGAGACCACGTGGGCGATGAAGCCGAACAGCACCCATGCCGCCACCAGCAGCACCAGAATGGCCACCGCGGTGCGACCGAATGACCTGGAGGGCGACTCGTTCATCTCACCCTGAGCTTAACGGTAATGCGGCCGGACAGGGAGGGAGATCCCCGTCCGGCCGCACACCTCGACGCCTGCCGAGGGAAGCCGGCGCCGCCGCCGTGGGAGGGGGTTAGCTCATGCGCCCCAGCGGACCCGGATCGCGGGCAGTCCTTGCCGTCGCGATGTCCGCGCCGCCGAGACCTTCTCGCCGGCGACCCGCACCCAAGCCGACGCTTGTGAGCTGAAACCGGCGGATCCGGGGGCCGTGCCGCCCCCCGTCCGCCACTACCTCGGGCAGAAGAATGAACCGCCGAGGTGATGAAGCGTTGATTTCTGCTGTCCGGTTCATGCCAGCATATTTCCGCAACGCCGGCGCTGAGGCTTTGGCCGTCCGTCCAAAATGTCGAGGAGCTCGTGGGACGACTGAACCGGCCCCGCCGGGCGGGCCGGGAGGAGGCTCAGCCGCCGAGCTGCTCGTTGATCAGCCGCGCGACCTCGGTCCCGTCGGCTCGGCCTTTCGTCTCGCGCATCACATGCCCGACGATCGGCCCGATCGCCTTCGCGTTGCCGTCCCGCACGCGCTGTGCGGCATCCGGGTTGGCCTCCAGCGCCGCCGCGACGATCCCGGCCAGCTCGTCTCCGGAGTCCATCGCGGCGAGGCCCTCGGCCTGAACGATCGCCAGCGGGTCGCCACCCTCGGCGATCAGGCGCTCGAGAACCTGCCGGCCCGCCCCTGAGGTCACCTGCTTGGACGCCACAAGCCCCACCAGGGCCGCGATGGCCGCCGGGGTGACATGACTCTCGGCGGGATCCTCAACGTCCTCGAGTCGGCCCAGAAGCTCACCGGTGATCCAGTTGGCCAGCGTCTGAGGCGGCGCAGAAGGCTCGCCTCCACAGGCCAGGGCGGCCTCGTAGTAGTCGCCCAGCTCGCCGCGGAAGGCCAGCAGGCGGGCGCTCTCCTCGCTGAGCCCCTCACCCTCCAGGCGGGCTGCCCGCGCGGCCGGAAGCTCGGACATGGCGGCCCGGGCGGCCTCGAGCATCTGCTCGTCGATCGCCACGGGAACCAGGTCGGGCTCGGGGAAGTAACGGTAGTCGTGCGCCTCCTCCTTCGAGCGCAGCGAGGTGATCGCGCCGGAGGCCGGATCGAAATGGAGCGTCTCCTGCGAGACCTTCCCGCCGCCGGCGAGGATCTTCTCCTGTCTGGCGATCTCGGCCCTGATGCCCCGTTCGATGAAACGGAAGGAGTTCATGTTCTTCAGCTCCGTCTTCACACCGAGCTCCTCCGAGCCCACGGGACGCAGCGAGATGTTGGCGTCGCAGCGCAGCGAGCCCTCCTCCATGTTCACGTCGGAGACGCCCAGGCTGCGCATTGTCGTGCGCAGCAGCTTCAGCCAGTCCCCGGCCTGCTCGGCCGAGCGCAGGTCGGGCTCGGTGACGATCTCCGCCAGCGGGGTCCCTCCGCGGTTGAAGTCGACGATGCTGGCGTCGGAGCCGTGGATCCGGCCGCTGGCGCCCACATGGATCAGCTTGGCCGCGTCCTCCTCGAGGTGGACCCGGTGGATGCGCACCTCGCCCAGGTTCCCGCCCAGGCAGAGGGGCTCGTCGTACTGGGAGATCTGGTAGCCCTTGGGCAGGTCGGGATAGAAGTAGTTCTTCCGATGGAAGATCGACCGCGGCGCCAGCTCCGAGCCCAGAGCCAGGCCGATCATCAGGCCGAAGTGGACCGCCCTGGCGTTGGCGACCGGCAGGCTCCCCGGAAGACCGAGGCAGACGGGGCAGGTGCGCGTGTTGGGTGGCTCGCCAAAGGACAGCCCGCAGCTGCAGAACATCTTGGTGGCGGTCGCCAGCTGAACGTGTATCTCAAGGCCGATGACGGCCTCGAAGGGGCCTGCGCTCTCAGACACGGGCGGAGCTCCCGTCGAAGCCGAGGGCCTGCTCGAGCGCGTGGGCGGCGTCCAGCAGGCGGTTCTCGCTGAAGGCGGGGCCGGCCAGCTGCAATCCGACGGGGAGCCCCTGGCTGAGGCCGCTGGGGATCGAGATTGCCGGGATTCCCGCCAGCGACATGGGCACGGTGCAGAAGTCGTTCAGGTACATCGCCAGGGGATCGCCCGTCTTCTCGCCCAGGCCGAAGGCCACCGTCGGGGCGGTCGGGGTGACGATGAAGTCCACATCCGAGAACGCGCTGCGGAAGTCCTCTGCGATCTTGGTGCGGACGCGCTGAGCCCTGCCGTAGTAGGCGTCGTAGTAGCCCGAGGAGAGCGCATAGGTGCCGAGCATGATGCGGCGCTTGACCTCGGGGCCGAACCCGTCGTGGCGGGTGCGGGTGTACATGTCGAGCAGGTCTGGAGCGTCCTCGGCGCGCATGCCGTAGCGAACGCCGTCGAAGCGGGCCAGGTTCGACGATGCCTCCGCCGGCGCCAGGACGTAGTAGGCCGAGAGGGCGTGAGGGGCGTGCGGGAGCCGCACCTCGCTGATCTGCGCCCCGAGCCCCTCGGCCCTGGCCAGCGCCGCGCGGAATGACGCGAGGACGCCATCTTCGATCCCCTCGCCGGTCAGCTCCTCGGGCACACCGAGGCGCAGGCCGTCCAGGCGCTCGGCATGAGGGAGCATGATCTCCTCAGGGAATCGCAGTGATGTCGCATCGCAGGGGTCCTGCCCCGCCATCGAGCGGAGCATCAGCGCCGCGTCTCGCACGTCTCGCGTCAGCGGGCCGGCCTGGTCGAGTGAGGAGGCGAAGGCGATCATCCCGTAGCGCGAGACGGTCCCATAGGTCGGTTTCAGCCCGACGATCCCGCACAGGGCCGCCGGCTGGCGGATCGAGCCGCCCGTGTCGGTGCCCAGAGCCCAGGGCGCAAGGCCGGCCGCGACGGCTGCGGCGCTGCCGCCGGAGGAGCCACCGGGGACACGCGAGCGGTCCCAGGGATTGCGCACCGGGCCGTAGGCGGAGTTCTCGTTCGAGGAGCCCATTGCGAACTCGTCCTGGTTGGTCTTTGCGAGCAGGCTCGCCCCATCCTCGAACAGCCGGCCGACGGCCGTGGCGGTGTAGGGCGGCAGGTAGCCCTCGAGGATCTTCGAGCCGGACTGGCTGGGAACCCCCTCGGTGCAGAACAGGTCCTTGACGGCCAGCGGGACGCCGCAGAGCAGGCCCGTCCTCGCGGGCGCCGGCGCGTCCGGGGCGACCCAGGTGAAGCAGTTCAGGCCCTCATCGCCCGCGTCGCGGTCGGATGCGGCACGGTCGCGGTAGACCGTGAAAAGCTCCTCCGCCGAGAGTGCGCCCGCCCCGATCTCCTCGGCCGCCTCGGCGGCTGTCAGGTCCAGGATGCCCATCTCTACGCCTGGGGGCTCGGGACGAGGAAGCCCTCGTCGCTCGCATCGGGAGCCTGGGCCAGCGCCACCTCTCGAGGCAGGCTCGGCCGGGCCACGTCCTCGCGCAGCCCGCCGGTCACCTCGACGACGTGCGACGTGGGCGCGACGTCATCGAGGTCGAGCGACGAGATCGTGGCCACATGGTCCAGGACAGCCGAGAGCTCTCGGGCCATCGGCTCGATCTCATCGTCGCTCAGCGCAAGACGCGCCAGGCGAGCCACATGCAGAACCTCGTCACGGCTGATCACAGTGGCGCGCATTCTATGGACGCCCGGCTGAGCCCGCCGATCGGCGGGGGCGGCTAGGGCTGCGCGGGCGGGGCGGCGGGCGGCGGGATCGGAGGCCCGGCGGGCTCAGTTGGCTCGGCGGACGGGGCAGGCGGCGCGGGCCCGGGCTCCTCGGGGTGCACGGCCGGCGGCGCCGGCGGCGGGACGCGAGGGGTGTCCTGCGTCGCGGGCGCGGCGGGAGCCGCGGGAGCCGCGGGACCAGGGTCGGGATCACCGGGAGAGCTCGAGCCCATTCCGGCAACCGCCGAGCCGGCCTGGTTGCGCACGGCGCCCAGCGAGGTGCCCTCGTCCTGCATGGCGAGGTAGCCCCCGTAGGTCAGCGCGCCGGCGGCGATCAGACCCAGCCAGATGCCGATCTTGATGCCCGCGTGCGCGCCCGGGAGATCAAGGGTCGGGTGTTTGAAGATCCGGTAGAGGATCAGCAGAGTCGAGACCGCTCCCAGCACGGTCACCACGACGCTGAGCTGCACCGGGCTCTCGAAGTTGAGCGCTCCGCTCCGGATGGCCACGGCGAGGAGCGCCACGATGATCGTGATCAGCCAGATCCAGCGGCTGTTGGTGAACACCTGCCAGCCCGTCCCACCCGAGGAGATCTGGACCGGCCCGGCGCTGGCACTGACGCCGTACCAGTGGAAGAAGAAGACGAAGATGAACAGCGCGATCGCGCTGCCTCCGATGATCCGGTCGGATTTGCCCAGGCGCCTCATGTCGAAGTTCATATGGAGATCCCCCGGTTGTTTGTGCACGACCGATTGGCCGCCTGGGCGAACGGTTACCCGTTTAAGCAATGTTCACCTCGCCTGTGCGAGATCCTGCACGCAACCCGAAGGCGCCGGGCTCCGATCTAGGGACGTGGCCTCGGCTCGGGCGTGGCGGGGCTGTAGAGCGAGGGGCGTTCGTCACGCATCACCAGCCAGCTGCCCACCAGGATCAGCAGGGTTCCGGCGAGTCCCAGCCAGGGCCCCGCGCAGGTCGAGCCGGCGTTCTGAGGGCGCTCGAGCACCCTGACGACTGCCGAGATCGTCCCGGCCAGGCCCAGCACGAAGCACCACACCGATGAGGCGACAGCCATGGATGGGTTGCCCCGCTCGGTGAGGGCGGTCACCACGACCGCCAGGCCCGCGCAGAGCGAGGCCAGCATCAGCGCGACGGCCGGCCCGAAGGTGTCCCACATGTCCAGGTTGCCGATCGGCGAGGTGTACCAGGGGACGAACATCGAGACGATCAGGCAGATCGAGCCCGCAAGGACGAGAAGCTCGCCCGATCGAAGGCGCTTGATCACGATGCCTCACGGTTCAGCTCGCTGAACATGTGCTCCAACTCGGCCTGGTAGTGGGCGGCCTGCAGGGTGTTGGCCAACAGCATCGCGATCGTCATCGGCCCGACGCCGCCCGGGACCGGCGTGATCGCGGAGGCGATCTGGCTGACCGCTGCCTGATCGACGTCCCCCACGAGGCCGCTCTTGTTGCCCGCCTCCTCCGGCGAGATGCGGTTCATCCCCACGTCGATGACGGTCGCCCCCGGCTTGACGTGCTCTGCGCCGATCATCCGCGGCCTGCCGATCGCCGCGATGAGAATGTCCGCCCTCGAGCAGACGCCGGGCAGGTCGCGCGTGCGGGAGTGGCAGGTCGTGACCGTCGCGTTGGCTCCCAGCAGAAGCTGCGCCATCGGCTTGCCGAACAGGTTGGAGCGCCCCACGACGACAGCCTCGGCGCCCTCGACCTCCACCCCGGCGTCTGACAGCATCACCATCACCCCGGCCGGCGTGCAGGGCCTGAGCCCCGGGCTGGCAAGGGCCAGCAGGCCGGCGTTCACCGGCGTGAGGCCGTCCACGTCCTTCTCCGCCGCGACCATCCCCGTCAGGGCCGAGCCGTCCAGATGGTCGGGCACGGGGAGCTGGAGAAGGATCCCATTGACGGCGGGATCGTTGTTCAGGCGCTCGAGCTCGTCGGCCACATCCTCGAAGGAGGACTCCGCCGGAAGGCGCCTGTCGAAGGGCTCCATGCCGACCTCCCGACAGGCGCGCTGCTTGGCCGCGACGTAGACGGCAGAGGCGGGATCGCCGCCGACAAGCACCGTTGCCAGGCCGGGGGCCCTGCCATGGCGATCTACGAACTCCCGCGTCCGAGAGGCGACTTCGCCCCGGACGCGCGCCGCGATCGCCTTGCCGTCGATGATCGTTGCCGCCATAGGAGGGATGCTATGCCCTGGTGCGGTCCGAGTAGAGCCCGCTCAGCGACGGGTGACGGGGGCGTACTCGGCCATCAGCTTCCGTTCGGTGCCGTCGCCGGCAAAGCGCACGACGATCACCCCGCCCGGCTCGACGCCCGTCACGACGCCCTCGCCGAAGGCGGCATGGACGACGTCCTCGCCCAGACGGAAGGAAGCCCCTGCCTCCGCGACGGTTCCAACGCCCGCCGGCACGCTCGACGGCGATCCCCAGGTGCTCTCGGGTGAGCTCCGCCTGGCGCTCGGAGCGCCCAGCGGAAGGCCCGTGGACATGCCGGGCCTGAAGGCCGTTTCGCGGGGCTCCTCGAGCAGATCGGCGGGAATCTCCGAAAGGAAGCGGCTGGGCATCCCGTAGCTCTGTGCCCCGAACACCGCCCGGCGGCGGGCGTAGGTCAGGTAGAGGCGCCTCATGGCACGGGTGATGCCGACATAGAACAGGCGCCGCTCCTCCTCGAGGCCTCCCTCGTCGATCGCCCGCGAGTGCGGGAAGACGCCGTCCTCGCATCCCGCGATGAAGACGGTCGGGTACTCAAGGCCCTTGGCGTTGTGGAGGGTCATCAGCGTCACCAGCCCCTCATCGTCCGTCCGCGTGTCGGCGTCCGCGACGAGCGCCACCTCCTGGAGGAACACCTCGAGTGTCCCCTCCCCCTCCGGCGCGGCGAGGTCGAACTCGCGACCCACCTCGACCAGCTGCTCGAGGTTCTCGATCCTGCCCTGCGCCTCGATCGTCCGCTCGGCCTCGAGCGCCTCGATGTAGCCGCTCTGAGCCAGCAGCGCCTCGAGCAGCTCAGCGATCGGAGCGGGCGGAGCGCCGTCCTCGCCGAGGGTCATCCGGCGGAGGTCGCCCATGACGCTCATGAACCGCTCCAGCGCCTTGATCGCCGCGGAGCCCAGGCCCGGCACCTGATCGGCGCGGGCGGCGGCTTCCCAGATGGGCACGTCGATCGAAGCTGCATGGCCGGTCAGGCGCGCCAGCGAGGTCTGCCCGATTCCCCGGCGCGGCGAGTTGGCGATCCGGCTGAAGCTGACCACGTCGAACGGGTTGGCGATCAGCTGCAGGTAGGCGATCGCGTCCTTGATCTCGGCCCGCTCATAGAACTTCGTGCCGCCGATCACCTGGTAGGCGACCTCGTTGCGGACCAGGGCGTCCTCGATCACGCGCGACATGGCGTTGGTCCGGTAGAGGACGGCGATCTCCGAGCGGGAGGACCCCTCGTCCACCAGGCGCTGGATCTCCCCCACGACGAAGCGCGCCTCGGCATGCTCGTCCTGGAGGGGGCGCAGCTGGATCTGCTCGCCCTGGCCGTGCTCGCTCCAGAGCCGCTTGGCGATCCCGCCGCGGTTGTTGGAGATCACCGCGTTGGCCGCCGAGAGGATCGTCTCGGTCGAGCGGTAGTTCTGCTCGAGCTTGACGACGCGGGCGTCGGGGAAGTCGTCCTGGAAATCCAGGATGTTGCGCACGTCGGCCCCGCGGAATGAATAGATCGACTGCGAGTCATCCCCCACGACGGCAAGGTTCCGGTGCCCGATGGGTCCGGCGTAGGTCGGCCTGTCGCCCGTCTGCTCCCCTCCCCGCTGGGGTGGGCGCCCGCCACCCACGAGCAGCTGAAGCAGGCGGTACTGGGCGTGGTTGGTGTCCTGATACTCGTCGACCAAAACGTGGCGGAAGGTCTCGGAGTAGCGCTGGCGGACCTCTTCGAAGAGCTCGAGCAGGTTGACCGTCCTGAAGAGGAGGTCGTCGAAGTCCATCGCGTTCATCTTGTGCAGGTCCCGCTCGTAGATCTCGTAGACCTCGGCGACCATCTCCTCGAAGGGCGAGCCGACCATCTGGCGGTAGTCCGCGGCAGCCAGGAGCTTGTTCTTGGCCGCCGAGATCTGGTTTTGGATGGCGGCCGGCGTGAAGCGCTTGGGGTCGACCCCCACGGCGTCGGCGGAGCGCTTGGTCAGGCGCCTCGAGTCGGCCTGGTCATAGATCGTGAACTGCCGGGTGTAGCCCAGGCGCTCGGCCTCGGCGCGGAGGATCCTGGCGCAGGCGGCGTGGAAGGTCATCAGCCACATGCCCCTGGTGCCGTGCCCCAGGAGCTGCTCGACGCGCTCGCGCATCTCTTTGGCGGCCTTGTTGGTGAAGGTGATCGCCAGGATCTCGCCGGCCTGGGCCTGATCGGTGTAGATCAGGAAGGCGATCCGGTGCGCCAGGACCCGCGTCTTGCCCGAACCGGCCCCGGCGAGGATCAGCAGGGGCCCCTCGCCATGCGTGACGGCCTCCCGCTGGGGCTCGTTGAGCCCTTCCAAGAGCTCCTTGAGGTGCTCGGCGTGGGGGTTTTCCATCATCGCTCCTCAGAATAGATGCGGCCGCG
>CAZFGJ010000018.1:0-26760 GCA_964518445.1 uncultured Solirubrobacteraceae bacterium | reverse complement strand
ATGGTCTACATGGCGATCGCCTACATGCTCCTGTTCATCGCCGGAAGCTCCTGGAAGCACCTCGCGGCGCTCGCCGCCCTCGTGGTCGTCTCCACCGCCTTCGTGCTGGCGGTGGCCCCGGCGGCCGGGGTGCACGTCCTCAAGCACTACCAGGTGGAACGCCTGACGGCCTTCCTGCACCCGAGCGAAGAAGGCGAATTCGCCTACCAGCAGCACGAGTCGAAGATCGCGATCGGGTCGGGTCAGAAGACCGGCCGGGGGCTGAACAGCGACCAGACATCGAACGGGTTCGTGCCCGAGAGCCACACCGACTTCATCTTCGCCGCCGTGGGTGAGCGCTACGGATTCGTCGGCGCCGGGCTGGTCCTGCTGCTCTACGGCCTGCTGATCTCCAGAGCCCTGCGCATCCTGGTGATGTCGAAGGACCTGCTCGGGTCGCTGATCGCTGCCGGTGTAGCGGCTATGCTCATGTTCCAGGTCTTTGTCAACGTGGGTATGACCGTTGGAATCATGCCCATCACCGGTGTGACGCTGCCGCTCTTGAGCTATGGCGGATCGTCGGTGATCACAACGATGTTGGCCGTAGGCCTGTTGCAGTCGATATACGTGCGGGCGCGCGCCTCTCAAGCGATGAAGGGCCGCGTTCAGCGCTTCTAGACACAGATGTCCGCCGAGCACCAAACACAAGACTTCCGGCCCGCGAAGCTCGCGAGCCCGAATCAGGCGGATCAGTTCTCAGCGACGCTAACGCTGCGTGAAGTCGTCGATCTCGGCGCCGTCCGCGCACGGGCAGGCGCTCGGGTCCAAATTGACCCGTCGCCAAGGCCCGTCCGCGCCATCGGCGGCTGCCGGCCGATTCGACGCCGACCCATGCGCCCGGCGCACTCCAATCCCGAAAGACTGGATCAAATTGAAAAAGCAAGTTCTTGTCAGCGTCGATCGCGCGGAGACGCGCGTCGCGCTCTTGGAGGCAAGCGGAACGCCCGCCGCCTCCCGCTCTGCCGGCGCCAAGCCCGCCAAAGGTGGCAGGCGCCCGGAGGCCGGCTACCGAGTAGCTGAGCTCTACATCGAGCGCCGCGGTGGCCGCTCGATCGTCGGAAACATCTACAAGGGCAAGGTCGACAACGTCCTGCCCGGCCTCGAGGCGGCCTTCGTGGACATCGGTCTCGAGAAGAACGGCTTCCTGCACGTCGACGAGATCGTCCTTCCGGGCGTCGAGACACCCAAGCGCGGCCGCGGTAACGGAGGGGGCAGGCGCATCTCGGATCTGCTCAAACCGGGCCAGGAGATCGTCGTGCAGGTCGTCAAGGACCCGCTGAAGACGAAGGGCGCGCGGCTCTCGATGGAGGTCACGATCGCGGGGCGCTACATGGTCTACGCACCGACCGGCGAGGGCATCGGCGTCTCGCGCAGGCTCGAGGACCGCGAGCGCGAACGGCTGCGCAGGCAGACCGCCAAACTCGCACTGGACGGCGGCGGTGTGATCATTCGCACGGCGGCCCACGGCGCCAAGCGCGAGGACTTCGAACGCGAGTTGAAGTACCTCAACAAGCTTCACGAGGTGCTGGACAAGCGGGTCAAGGAGACCGTCGCCCCCGACCTCGTCTTCCAGGAGGCCGACCTCTCGGTGCGGGTCGTCCGCGACATCTTCTCGGCGCACTTCGAGCGGGCCATCGTCGATGACGAGCAGCAGTACCACCGGCTGATCTCGTTCTTCACCCGCACGGCGCCAGAGCTCGTCGAGCGAGTCGAGCTCTGGGAGGACAAGGAGCCGCTGTTCGAGGCCTACAAGGTCGACAAGGCGATCGAGGGCGTCCTCTCGCGCCGCGTCGACCTGCCCAGCGGCGGGTACCTGATCATCGACTACGCCGAGGCGCTGACGGTCATCGACGTGAACTCCGGCAGCTTCATCGGCCGGGGCAAGGGGGCGGGCCTCGAGGACACGATCACCCGGACCAACCTCGAGGCGGCCGAGGAGGTCGTCAACCAGCTCAGGCTGCGCGACATCGGCGGGATCATCGTCATCGACTTCATCGACATGGCCCGGGCGCGCAACCGCGACGCGGTCATGAAGACACTCCGCAAGACGCTCGACGAGGACCGCACCAAGACCTTCACCGCCGAGATATCGAAGCTCGGCCTGGTCGAGATGACCCGCCAGAACGTGACCGAGGGAGTACGCGAGATCATGAGCCGTGCCTGCCCGACCTGCGAGGGCGAGGGTGTGATCCGCTCGGAGGAGACGATCGCGATCGAGTTCGAGCGCCGGCTCCGCGATGTCGCCGTGGAACACCCCGACTCGGAAGCCTTCCTGGTCCAGGTCAACCCGCGCGTCAGCACGCAGTTCACCGGCTCCTCCTCGCGGGTTCTGCACGCGCTCGAGGCCGAGACCGGCAAGTCATTCCTGTTCGAGGGCTCCGAAGGCCTCGCACTTGACCATTTCGCGATTACCTTCATGGGCACCCGCGAGGAGGTCGAGGAGCGCGCGCTGCCGTTCCGCCAGGGCGACGAGGTGCTGGTGGACATCGTCGAGCCGCACATGTACGACGTGGACGACGCCGTCGCCAAAATCGACGGATACATAATCTCGATCGCCGGTGCCGCGCCGCACGTCGGCGAGAAGCGGATGATCAGGATCGACCAGGTCGGGAGGACGGCTGCCAGCGCGCTGTTGCTCGACGAGGACGGCGAGGTTGTCGTGGCTCCGGCACGCCCGGCGCGCACACGCGGGGGCAGGGGCTCGGGGTCCGAGCAGGCCTCCACGCGACCTGAAGCGCGCAGGCGCCGTGGACGGGCTCAGCCCGACGCGGGAGAGTCCGAGGCGCGCGAGGAAGCGGGTCTGGCGGGTGCTCCGGCGGCACTGGACGCCGAGCCCGAGCAGCTTGCCGGGAGCGATGAGCCGGAGGGCGAGGACGTCCAGACGCCCGAGACCGGCGAGGATGGCCTACAATCGAAGCCTCGGCGTCGTGGCCGCAGGGGCGGGCGACGCCGTTCCGCTGCCAAGGCCAAGGCCGCCGAGTAGCGCAAGAAAAAACGAGCCGGAGAGTCGAGACCGACAGGCCCTATGTACGCGATTGTGAAGACAGGCGGAAAGCAGTACCGCGTCGAGCGGGGTCAGACCCTGCTCGTGGAGCGACTTCCCCAGGAGGAGGGCGCCGACGTGGCGCTGCAGCCTCTGCTCTACCGCTCCGAGGAGACGGTCTTCGACAAGGATGCCCTCGCGCAGGTCAAGGTCACCGCCAAGATCCTGGCCCATGAGCGCGGTGAGAAGCTCCGGGTTTTCAAGTTCAAGCCCAAGCGTGGCTACAAGCGCCGCACGGGGCACCGCCAGGAGCTGACCCGCATCGAGGTGACCGAGATCACCGCCGGTGGGGGCAAAGCCGCCAAACCGGCTCGGGCCAAAGCCGCCAAGCCTGAGGGCGAGGCTCCGGCAGCGTCGAGCAAACCGACTGAGGAGAAGGCCGCAGATGGCTCATAAGAAGGGGCTCGGGTCGAGCCGCAACGGCCGTGATTCAAACGCTCAGCGCCTGGGCGTCAAGACCTTCGCCGGCGAGGCCGTCACGGGCGGCGAGATCATCGTGCGCCAGCGCGGCACCGTCTTCAAGCCCGGTCCCGGTGTCGGCATCGGCAAAGACGACACGCTCTATGCCCGTGCAGCCGGAACAGTCTCATTCACCACCGGTCGCAGGGGGCGCGTCGTAAGCGTGCTCCCCGACGGCCAGTAGATCTCTCTTGAACCCCCGCCGGGCAGCCTGGCTCATAGGGGCGGGGAGGGCCGCGCTGGGCCTTGCCGTGCTGGTGGCCCCCGAGAAGGTCATGTCGCATTGGCTGGGCGAGGACAACGCTCGCCACGGCGGCGTCAAGGACCTCGGCCGGGGTCTGGCCGCCCGCGACATCGCACTGGGCCTGGCTGTGATCCACACCCTTGACGACCCGGTCGTCGGGCCGCGGATCCAGGTCGCAGCGGCCTTTGCCGACGGGGTCGACGCTGTGGCGACGATCCTCGAGCGCGATTCGCTTCCGCCGATCGGCGTATTCGGGACCGTCGCGATAGCGGGTGGTTCGGCAGCCGTCGGCCTCTACCTGGCGCACCGCCTGGCTCACGCCTGAGCCGCGCCGGCTGCCTCAGCCCTCCTGGGCGATGGGCCGGATCAGGATCTCGTTGACGTCCACGTGGGGCGGCTGCGAGAGCGCATAGATGACGCCCCTGGCGATGTCCTCGTCCTGCAGGGCGTTGCTGGGACGGTTGTCGAAGAAGGGGGTGTCGACCATCCCCGGCTCGATCAGCGTGACGCGGACGCCCGTCCCGTTCAGATCCTGGCGGGCGGCCTCGCCCATCGCGGTGACGGCGTGCTTGGTGCACGAGTAGAGCGAACCCGGCAGGACCCTGCGCCCCGCGACGCTCGAGGTCAGGATCAGGTGCCCCTTCGACTCCGTCAGGGCGGGGATCGTCGCGCGGATCGTCAGAGCGGCGCCGTAGACGTTCGTCAGGATCATGTCTTTCCAATGCTCGACAGTGTCCTTCAGGAATCCCCGGGGGCCGCCGAAGCCGGCGTTGGCAAAGGCCCCGTTGAGCGATCCAAAGGCATTCAGTGCCTCGGAGACCAGCCGCTGCTGGTCCTCCCACTCGGTCACGTCGCACTGCACCGCCAGGGCCGTCGAGGGGCCGCCGAGCTCTGCGGCCAGATCCTGCAGGCGCTCCAGCGAGCGCGCTGCCAGGACAACTCGCCACCCCGCATCCACGGCATGCCGCGCCGTCGATGCGCCGATGCCCGATGAGGCTCCGGTGATCAGCAGGACGGGCTTCGAGGCGTCGGGGCTCGCGGTGCTCATGGGTCTGCTCCTCGGGTCGTGGGCTGAAAGCTGAATCTAGCCGGATGTGGCCGATCGCTCCGCCGGCCTCGCTGCTGTCACGATGGGCGGGTGCTTCACGACAAGGCAAGGATCCACATCGAGGCCGGAGCCGGCGGCGACGGCTGCATGAGCTTCCGCCGCGAAGCCATGGTCCCGCGTGGCGGCCCCGACGGCGGTGACGGCGGCCGCGGCGGCGACATCGTCCTGCTCTGCGACGAGTCCCTGCGGGACCTGCAGGCATTCAGGCGCCGCAGTCATTTCCGCGCGGGACGGGGAGGCCACGGCGAAGGCGCTCTGCGCCATGGCGCCGACGGTGAGACGCTCCTGATCCGCGTTCCACCAGGAACCCAGATCACGGCATCCGAGGGCGACTCGGACGAGTTGGCCGGCCGCTACTGGGAGCTGCTGGTGGAGGGTCAGCGGGCCACGGCCGCTCACGGGGGCAGCGGCGGCAAGGGCAACAAGCGCTTCGCCACACCCACACGGCAGGCCCCACGCTTCGCCGAGCGAGGCCTGGCCGGTGAGGAGGGCTGGCTCGAGCTGCAGCTGAAGCTGCTTGCCGACGTGGGACTGGTGGGCCTTCCGAACGCCGGGAAGTCCTCGCTGATCTCCCGCCTCACCCGTGCCGCGCCGAAGGTGGCCGACTACCCCTTCACAACGCTCTCGCCCGTTCTGGGGGTGCTGGAGGGCGAGGATCGCCAGCTCGTGATCGCCGACATCCCGGGCCTGATCGAGGGCGCCAGCGGCGGCGCCGGGCTGGGCCACGACTTCCTGGCTCATGTCGAGCGCACGAGGGTGCTCGTCCATGTGCTGGACATCGCGCCGGAGCTGACCCAGGGCGAGGGTGCCGAGGCGGAGGCCAATCACGCGACGATCGAGCACGAGCTCGCGGCACACGATCCACGGCTTGCCGAGCTTCCACGGATCCTGGCCCTGTCCAAGTGCGATCTTGTCGACGAGGAGCGAAAGAACGCCGGGCTGGCCCACTGGCGAGAGCGGATGGGGCCGGATGTTCCCGTGTTGGCGACCTCGAGCGCCACCGGCGAGGGGCTGCCCGAGCTGGCGGCCCAGCTGCTGCGCAGCGTGCCCGCCCAGAGCGAGCCGGCGCCCGGTCACAGCGCCGGTGCGCAGCCGGAGCAGCTGGTCGAGCACATGGTCTTCCGGCCGATGGCCTCCAGTGGCTTCGCCGTCGCCCGGACCGGGGAGGGATCGTTCAGGGTCACCGGCCGGGGGATCGAGCGGCTCGTCTCCAGATATGACATCGAGAACGAGGACGCCATGGGCTACCTCGAGGGACGCCTGCGGCGAATCGGCGTGATTCAGGCGCTCGAGGCGGAGGGATTCGAGCCGGGCGACGAGATCGAGATCGCCGGCGTCACCTTCGAGCTCGACCCCGGCTAGGCCCGGGCAGCGGCTGCGCAAATAAGCTCCATCGAATGAAGCGCGTGGTGGTCAAGCTCGGCTCGAGTGTCGTTGCCGAAACCGACGGGACCCTCCGAAGCGAGGTCCTGGCGGGTCTGTGCGAGCAGCTGGCAGAGTTGCACCGGGGCGGTGACGAGGCGATCCTCGTGACCAGTGGCGCGATCGCCCGCGGGATGCAGGTGATGGGGCTCCCGGTGCGCCCCAGCACGATCGGCGAGCTGCAGGCCGCCAGCGCCGTGGGCCAGGGCAAGCTCTATCGCGTCTACGACGAGCTGCTCAGGGAACGCGGTGTCACCAGCGCCCAGGTCCTGTTGACGTTCTTCGACATGAGCGCCCGGACCCACTATCTCAACGCCCGCCAGACGCTCACCACCCTCCTGGAGTGGCGGGTCCTGCCCGTCATCAACGAGAACGACACGACCGCCACCGACGAGATCTCCTTCGGGGACAACGACTTCCTTGCGGCCCAGGTTGCGGTCCTGATCGGCGCGGACGAGTTGATCCTGATGACGGACATCGACGGCCTCTACACAGCCGACCCGCGACTTCACCCCGATGCGCGAATCGTCAGCGAGGTCACCGACTTCTCAGCTCTGCATGCGCTCGAGATCGGCCACACGACCTCGCCGCTGGGTTCCGGGGGTATGCGCTCGAAGGTCGTCGCCGCCGAGATGGCCACAGCCGCGGGAATCGGCACCAGGATCTGCAACGGCCTGCATCCCGAGATCCTCACAGCGGCACTGGCGGGCGCATCGCATGGGACCTACTTCCCGGCAGGAGAGGCCCGCTACTCGAGCTTCAAGCTGTGGCTGAAGTACGCCAAGCCCGCTCGCGGGGAGCTGCTGGTCGACGCCGGTGCGGCCCGCGCGCTGCGTGGCGGCAGCGCCAGCCTGCTGCCGGTCGGCGTGACCGAGGTCAGGGGTGACTTCGATGCCGGAGACGCCGTGGAGATCCTCGAGCGCGACGCGCCCACCGGGGGCCCGGCGCGGCCGCTGGGGAAGGGGATCTGCAACTACTCGGCCGAGGAGCTGAGGAGGGTGATGGGCCTGAAGTCCGAGGCGGTGCGCGAGGTTCTGCCCCGGGCAACCGACGAGGCGGTCCACCGCGACTACCTCGTCCTCGACTGAGGCCCCCTACCCTGTAGCAATGGCCGTAGCCGTAACCTCCGTCGCCGAGACCTGTCGCGTCGCCAAGCTGGCCTCGCGGGTGCTGGCCCGAACCGACACGGCGGTCAAGGACGCGGCGCTCGAGGCGATCGCCCTGGCTCTGGAGGAGCGTCTCGGGGAGATCCTCGAGGCCAACGAGCGCGACATGGCTCTGGGCCGCGAGGCGCAGATCGGTGACGCGCTGCTCGACCGGCTGCGCCTGGATGAGGGTCGGGTGCAGTCGATCGCCGCGGCCGTCCGCAAGATCGCGGCGCTTCAGGATCCCGTCGGTGAGGTCATCGACGGGCACCGCCTCCCAAACGGGCTTGATGTCCGCAAGGTGCGCGTCCCGCTCGGAGTCGTCGCGGTCGTCTACGAGGCCAGGCCGAACGTCACGATCGACGCAGCCGCGCTCTGCCTCAAGTCGGGCAACGCGATCGTCCTCAGGGGCTCGTCATCGGCGACCCATTCGAATCTTGCGCTCGCGCGTGTCGCCGCCGAGGCGTCCGTATCCGCCGGCCTGCCCGAGGGGTCGGTCAGCCTGGTCGCCGGGGGCGGGCGTGAGGAGCTCGCCGAGCTCGCAACCCAGCGCGGGTCCGTCGACCTGATCATCCCCCGCGGCGGGGAGAGCCTCAAGGAGGCACTCCAGGCGGTCGCCACGGTGCCTGTGATCTACGCCGCGTCGGGCAACTGCCACGTCTATGTCGACCGCACGGCCGACCTGGACATGGCGCAGGAGATCGTCCTGAACGCCAAGACCCAGCGCCCCGGTGTCTGCAACGCCGCCGAGACCCTGCTGGTCCATCGCGACCTCGCGGCGGAGTTCGTGCCCAGGATCGTGGGTGCGCTGACCGAGGCCGGGGTGGTCGTCCGGGCCGACACGGCCTCGCTCTCCCTCGCGGCCGGTGCCGGTGGCGCGCTGGTCGAGCCGGCAAGCCAGGATGACTGGGACACCGAGTACCTGGCGCCGATCATCGCGCTGGGCCTCGTGGACTCGGTCGATGAGGCGATCGAGCATGTCGCCCGGCACGGAAGCGGTCACTCCGAGGCGATCGTGACAGGCGACACCGCCTCGGCGCGCTCATTTCAGCTGGGCGTCGATGCGGCCTGCGTCTACGTCAATGCCTCGACCCGGTTCACGGACGGCGGCGAGTTCGGGATGGGCGCGGAGATCGGCAACTCGACCCAGAAGCTCCATGCCCGCGGCCCGATCGGACTGCGCGAGCTGTGCACCTTCAAGTACCTCGTCGAGGGCGACGGGCACGTCCGTCCTTGAGCTTCGATTGGCCCGCATCGGAATCCTCGGGGGCACCTTCAACCCGCCCCATCTGGGTCACCTGGCGCTCGCCCGGCATGCCCTCGGTGAGCTCGGATTGGAGCGCGTCATGCTGATGCCCGTACACACACCGCCGCACAAGCCCGGCGGCGAGGACCCCGGCCCCGAGCATCGCCTCGCCATGTGCCGGCTCGCCATTCAGGGCGAGGACGGCATCGAGGTCTGCGGGCTCGAGATGGAGCGGGGAGGGCCGTCCTACACCGCCGATACCTTGGAGGAGATCCATGAGCGACACCCGGAGGCCGAGCTGACGTTCATCGTCGGGGCAGACACAGCGGAGACCCTTCCTTCATGGCACCAGCCGCAGAGGGTTCTTGAGCTGGCCGAGCTGGCCGTGGCGTCCCGCTCGGGAGTCGATCACGAGCTGGTCGACGCGGCTGTCGTCTCGGCGGCGGGCGAAGGAACTGCTCCGGCGCCCAGGGTGCGCTTTCTCCAGATGCCGCAGATCGAGGCGTCGTCCTCGATGGCTCGGAGCCTGATCGAGGCGGGCGACGGTGCGGAGCGGATGCTTCCCGCGGCGGTCGCCGGATACATCGCCGAGCACCGTCTCTACCGCGGCGGGGGAGGGTTGCGCTGATGCAGCCCGAGGAGCTTCTGAGTGAGATCGCCCGCTACGCCTCCGACAAGAAGGCCCATGACGTCGTCGAGCTCGACCTGCGCGGAGTGCTCGGCTACACCGACTACTTCCTCGTCTGCTCAGGCAACACGGGCAGACAGGCAAAGGCCATCCACGACGGCATCCTGTCGGGCCTGAAGCAGGACCATGACCGTCTGCCGACCCGCGTCGAGGGGACCGGGGAGGGAGGCTGGATCCTGATGGACTACCTCGACGTGGTCGTCCACATCTTCACTCCCCAGACTCGTGAGTACTACCGGCTCGAGCAGCTCTGGGGCGAGGTTCCGGCGCGCGCGGCAAGCGACGGTTGACCGGACGCCGGGGCACCGGTTAGGGTCGCGCCGACAGCGCCGCTTGGGGGCGGCGCGCGGAGAAGAGGGAGATCCGATGAATCATCCGGTCGCTTACCGCCGGGCGCTGAGCCTGGCTGCGATCGCCGCGCTCTGTGCCGCGGCGCTCGCCTACTGCTTCGCCTCGCAGGCAGGTGTGGCCCACGCAGACGGCCCGGGCACGGGAGCGCCCTGGACGGCGAGCCTGGGTGACTCCTACATCTCAGGTGAGGCGGGCCGCTGGGCGGGGAACACGAACAACAGCTCCTCGAACATCGACGCGCTCGGCTCGACGGCCTACGACGACAATGCGGCCGGCAACGGCGAACTGATCTCGGGATGCCACCGCTCCAAGGCAGCGGAGGTCTACATCGGCGGCGCCGTCAACGGCGAGAACCTCGCATGCTCCGGAGCGAAGACCTCGACGTTCACCGAAGGCAGCACGTTCAAGCCGGGGATCGACTTCTACAACTCGGGCGGCAAAGAAGGCCAGGCTCTGATGCTGCAGCACTTCGCGGCGACCCACAATGTGAAGCTCGTCGCCCTCTCGATCGGGGGCAACAACTTCAACTTCGCGAGCATCGTCCAGACATGCGTCGAGGATTGGCTGCTGTCGCCCTCCTGGTGGCCGAACTACTGCAACGACGACAGCTCGGTGACGAGCAACTTCACATCGTCCAACGTCTCGCGGGTCAAGGGTGAAATCGCTGCGGCAATACAGAACGTCGGGACTGCCATGTCGAACGCCGGCTACTCGACCTCGCAGTACACGATCGTCGTCCAGGGCTATCCGTCGCCGATACCGAACGGGTCGGGCTTCCGTTACGGGCAGAGCGGCTACACCCGCCAGAACACCGGCGGCTGCGGGTTCTGGAACAACGACGCCAACTACGCCAACGAAAAAATGCTGCCGACGATCAACAGCACGGTCTATGCGGCCGCGGCGGCCAGCGGGCTGTCCAACGTCAAGACACTGGACCTCAGCGCGGCCTTCAACGGCCGGAGGCTCTGTGAGAAAGGCGTGGGCCTGCTCGAGGAAGTGGGTCTCTCCAACTGGAGGGCCGCCGGCGCCGTCGACAAATCGGAGTGGGTCAACCAGATCCGCACGGTCAGCGCGATCTTCCCGCCCTATGAAATCCAGGAAGACATCCACCCGAACTACTGGGGTGAGCTGGCGCTGCGCAACTGTCTGACCCAGGCCTACAACGCGGGAGCGCCCAAGGGCGGTGCGTGTACGATCTCCGGATCTGGTCTGAACTCAGCGGGCGAGCCGAACATGTCGTTGCACTGATCGGCCATGCGGGGCGCCGGCCGCCACGGCGACCGGCGCCAAGCCCGCGCGGAGCTTGCACCCGTTCCCCGGCTGACGGGGGACGGGCGTGAGCACCGGCGAAGAACGGCGGCTGCCCCGCGTGCGGGCGGTCATGCGGGAAGGCGAGCGTGTAACCCCGCTCGAGCTGTTCTTCGACCTCGTCTTCGTCCTCGCCCTGACGCAGTGCACGACGCTGATGGCGGAGACCCCGACCTGGCTTGGCATGCTGAAGGGCCTGCTGGTGCTGGGTATGCTGTGGTGGTCGTGGGTCGGATACGCATGGCTGACCAGCGTGGTGGATCCCGAGGAGGGGCTTGTCAGGCTGGTCATGTTCGGGGCGATGGCGGCCTTCCTGATCGCCGCGCTGGCGGTTCCAGGAGCCTTCGGCAACGACGCGCTGATCTTCGCGGTCGCCTATGCGGCCGTGCGGATAGCCCACATCTTCCTGTTCGTCCTGGCCAGCCGCGACGACCCGGCGCTGCGCAGGTCGGTGGTGGGTCTTGCCTGCAGCACCGCCGTGGGCGCCGGGCTGATCTTCGCGGCCGCGTTCGCCGGGGGAAACCTCCGCCTGAGCCTCTGGGGATTCGCCCTGGTGCTCGACGCCGCCGGTCCCTTCCTGTTCGGCGCCGATGGCTGGAAGATCGTGCCGGGACATTTCGCCGAGCGCCACGGAGCGATCGTGATCATCGCCCTGGGTGAGTCGATCGTGGCGATCGGCGTGGGGGCGCGGGAGAAGGTCGACGCGGGGATAACGGCCGGCGCCCTGCTGGGGATGGCGCTGGCCGCGACACTCTGGTGGACCTACTTCGATGTGACGGCGATCGTGGCGGGGCGCCACCTCGCCCGCGCTCCAGAGGGGCGGGAGCAGAACGAGATCGCCCGGGACTCCTACTCCTATCTGCACTTCCCGATGGTGGCCGGCATCGCCCTGCTGGCGGTCGGCCTGAAGATCACCCTGGCCCATGTCGAGGACCCGCTCAAGACGGTCCCGGCGGTCGCGATGCTGGGAGGGACGGCCCTCTACCTGCTCGCCCACGTGGCCTTCCGCCTGCGCAACATCGGGAGTCTCAGCGTCCGGCGCCTGGCCTGTGCCCTGATCCTGATAGCGATCGTGCCGCTCTCACCGCATGTCTCGGCGCTGGCCCTGCTCGCCATCATGACCGCCGTCCTGGTGGGGATGATCACCTATGAGGTCACGCGCTACTCGGAGATGCGCGATCGGGTCCGCCACCTCGATGTCGACCGGGACCCCGCCTGAGCGGCGCCCCGCGCTCAGCGTGAGCCGGGGCCCGGGACAGCGCTGACCTCGGCGGCTCGCGGGGGAGTTGCGGGGCGGGCCGGCTCGTGGCGAGCGAAGTAGAGAACCACCGCCTGTGTCGACAGCGCCAGGGCCGTGGCGAGGGCGAAGGCAGGCCCCGTTCCCAGTCCGCGCAGGCAGACGGCCAGCGTGAAGAAGAACAGGGCGAACGCGCCGAATCCCGTCACCATCCCGCGCAGCAGGCGCACGACCTCATCGGAGCCGCGCTGGGCATGGGTGAACGTGGCCAGCACCGTCGCGATGATCGGGAAGGGGGCAAGCAGCCCGCTGAGCTGTGGGCCCAGCCAGCCGGAGATCGCCGTCAGGGTCAGGACCAGGGCCACAGCGCAACCCGCCCGAAGGGGGAGATCCCAGGCGGGTGGAACGGTCCTTGTGAGCTGGGGCGAGGTGGGGTGGGGGAGCCAGGCGAGTCCGCCGAGGATGGCCAGCGCGGCGAGTGCCAGGGCGACTCCCGCGGGGATCGTGAAGAGGCTGAAGATCGCCGTGGAGATCGCAAATGCCAGCCAGCCGAAGAGCAGGCAGGGCGCCCAGGAGAGCCGGCGCGAGAGTCGCCCGTAGACGACAACGAAGGCGATCAGCGAAACCAGGCCCAGAAGCGTCCCGCCGGCGGCGCCGGCTGCGAACCCCTTGCCGTGGGCCAGTGAATAGGAGAGGACGATCGGCCCCGCCACGACCGGAAGCCCCGCCACGAGCCCTCCGACCCGGGGACCGAAGCGCCGGGCCATCAGCGAGGCGCCCACGACGAAGCTGGGCGCGAGCAGCAGCTTTACGAGCAGTTGCGTCACCGGTGGATGATTGCGCACCCGCCACCGTCAGGGGATCAGCGGGCCGCAGGCAGAACTCCTGTTGGGAACGGTTGACTTTTCAGTCGCTCCTCTGACATGCTCGCGCCATGGCTGCCCCCGGGCGCCCTGTCTCGCGACTTCACGCCTTGCCCAGGCGCGCGGGAGTCCTCGTCGCTGCTCTCGTCCTGACCCTCGTGCTCGCTCCGCCGGCCTCATCGGCCGCCGGTGCTCCGACGCTGATCAACTTCGACGCCGAAGGCCTCAACGGAGCCCTCCTCACCTCGCAGTACGAAGCTCAGGGGTTGAAGATGGGCTTCGCCAAAGACTTCGGCCAGCCCGCCCCCTCGGAAGGCAAATTCGACTGTGGCCCTCCCAGGGTCGAAGCCCAGAACGGGGGCCTGGAAGCGGCATCGGCGCCCAACTGGGCCACCCTGCAGGCATGTCCCGGCGGAGGCACGCCCCTCAAAGGCACCTACGGAGCGCTGGCAAAGGGGCCCACCTCGACCCTCTCGGTCAAGGTCAGCAACGTCACACCCGCCGGGGGCCCTGGAGTCGAAATGGACCTCGTGGGCTACAACAGCGCCGGGCAGGAAGTTGCCTCGGGCCACGGCGAAGCGATCAGCGGCAAATGGCAGGTCATCTCACTGCTCGTCTCAGGCGAACCGCAGATCAGCTTCTTCGCCGTCCATGCCGCCAAGGCGAACGCGGCGCTGGTCGCAATCGATGACCTCAGCTTCGAATCGAAGGCGGCCGGGGGCGGCGGGGGAGGCGGGGCACCGGGCGGGGGGAGCCCGCCCACACCGCCGAGCACATCGATCGCCCTGCAGAGCCCCAACCCCGGTCCCGGGCAGCTGCTCACTCTCAGCGGCGCCGGATCTCAGCCTGGAAGCGGGCGGATCATCTCCTATGACTGGGACTTCAACGGTGACGGCAGAATCGATACGAGCACCGGCAGCAACCCGATCGCCCACCTGATCCTCGCGCCGGGTGTGCACACGGTGGGCCTGACAGTCACCAACTCGGGCGGTCAGAGATCCTCCTCGAGGTTCAGCGTCACGATCCCGTCCCTTCAGCCGGCGATCCCGCCGCCCGACGGAGGCCAGGGGCCATGCTTGACGACCCTCGAAGAGGGCGATGCCCGGATCCTCGGGGAATGCATTCAGAAACTCGAAGACGGCTACGTCATCGAGACGCGCCAGCTGGGCCTCAACGGGATGACCCTCGTGCCCCATGGCGGCGGCTACGGCATCTTCAAGGTGAAGACCGAAAAAGACATCGCAATCGCCGGGAGCAAGACGGTCCTGTCGGGCTCAACCGTCGACATCGAGCTCCTGAACACCCCAATCGGAGATGTCGTGCTCGGCAGCCGCGACCTGGAATCCGAACCGATGCAGCTGAACGCTCACAGCGGCCTGGGCGGGGGGTTGAAGGTCCCGATCAACCACCGGCTTCGCGCTCGGGCCAGAGCCGCCGAAGCCCCCACCAAGACGCTCCTTGCCGCCTTCGGCGTCGGGCACACCTGCAGCTCGAGCGAATCGAAGAAGGCCGGCTGCTGTCCCCCGGCGCACTCCAACACGGCATGCGCGACCCTCCCGGGCGATTTCCCTCTGACGGGGCAGGTGGTGGTCTACCTGAACAACAAAGGGCAGGCCCTGATCGACGTGCAGGTCGGCCTGGAACTGAAAGCGGTCAACTTCGAAGCGACCGGGGCACTAGAGATCGAGGCCGACCTCGAAACGGGAATCAACCTGAGCTCGCTCAAGTTCGCGATCCCCGAAGCGAGCCTGGCCTCCATCTTCAAGGTCAAGGAAGCCTCGTTCGTCTACTACTTCCCCGACTACACCGAAGAATCCAAGCGCGACACATGGCAGGCCAAGGGGACAATCACGTTCGGACCGCTCGAACAACCTGGCCTGGAAGCCGAACTGGCGTTCAAGAAAGGGCAGTTCCACTCCGCATCGATGGTCTTCACGGCCCCGGCCGGGGCGGGGGTGCCGATCTACCCGGGGATCGAACTGAACAAGCTGGGAGGCTCGGTGGGCGTCGAACCGCTGAGCTTCGGCGGCACGCTTGGTGCCAGCATCGCAACGCAGCTCGAGCTGACCCTTTCCTTCAAGTTCCGCGAAGCGACGTCCACCGAACTGGGGTTCTTCGGAGGGCAGGGGGTCCTCTCCTACAAAGACGATGAAATCGCGACGCTCGCCGCGGATGTCTACTCCGACGGCTACGTGGATGCGAAGCTGGCGATCGACCTGCACTTCCCGTTCGACTCGGACAGCCCGGTCGTCAAGGTCGGCGGCAACATCGGCTTCTGGGATGAACCGTCGAGCGGGCTCTGGCAGGCCGAAGGCAACGTCTACCTGAAACTCTGGGAAATCAGCGCCGAAGTGGGCGGCCTGATCAACAACCAGTACATCGCCGGCTGCGCCGAGGCGGCCAGCTTCGGCGTGCAGGGCCGCTACCGCCTCTCAGACGGAAACATCGGCGGGGGCTTCTTCGGCCTCAGCAACTGCTCCGATCAGCTGAAGCAGTACCAGCAGAAACCCCTCGTCACCCACTCCGGCGGCTTCGTCGGCGAAGGCGAGCGCTCCCCCGTTGCGGTCGCTGCCGCCTCCGAGCAGACGTTCACCCTGCCTCCGGGCCAGGCCGGCGAGGAGCTACGGCTCAGCTCAACGGCGGGAACTCCCCTGCTGACCCTGGTCGGGCCCAAGGGCGAAACCTACGCGACGCCCGCGGCCGGCGGGCATCTCGTCACCACGGGGGACCGCTTTATCGCAGGGGTGGCTCCCGATCCCCACCAGGTGCTCGTCTTCCTGCGACGCCCGGCAGGCGGGACGTGGCAGGTTCGCACCGCACCTGGCTCCCCGGCGCTCACCAGCCTGGAAACGGCCGTCGATGAGCCTCCGGCCAAGCTGACCGTCCGTGTCCATCACGGTCGCGGTCACAGCTTCTCGCTCGACTACCGGATCATCAACCTCGTCTCGGGCCTGCACGTCCGGCTGGTCGAACGGGGCCGAGACAGCACGCACGTGCTGGGGACCGTCGGCCGCGCATCGGGGACCCTCCGCTTCACCCCCCAGGACGCGATCTCGCGATCGCGCCGGATCGTGGCCTACCTGCTTAACTCCGAAGGCGCTCCACAGCGGGTCCTGACCGCCGGGCACTATCTGGCACCCGCCGCGCAGCGCCCGTCGCGGACCGGCCGGGTGAGTATCACGCGCAGAGGCGTCAACGCTCTGGTGAGCTGGGGTGCGGCGCTTCGGGCACGCTCATACGCGGTCCGCGTCAAGGGCAGCGACGGGCGGCTGCTCAGCCTGTCGGTGGGCGCCCGTCACCACGCGGTTCTGGTCAGGAACGTCCTTCCATTCCAGTCCCTCTCGGTGAGCGTGAGGGCGAGGGGCGGGCCGAACCTTCTCGCGGGGCCTGCGGCCAGAGGAGGATTGCCGGCGGTCAGGCGCCGGAGGGGTTCAGGGTCGCGGCACTGACGGCGGGGATAAAAAGCGGGCGGCGGATCCGAAGACCCGCCGCCCGAGGGAAAGGCACACCTGACTACTGCCGCACGCTCATTTAGCTGCTTTTTCCTTCAGTTTGGCCTTGATCAGCTTCTTGTCGTACTTTTCGACCCAGTTCGAGAAGGTCGTGTACTGGTTGCCGTTGAGGATCGCGTAGCTTTTGCCCGGTTCCGCGGGCAGACCCTCCGCCACGTTGACCGCGGCGGTGATGATCGGTTCAAGCAGCGCGTTGGTGCCGCAGTTCTTCGCAGCCGGCACGGCGAACGTGTTGTCCACCAGGGTGTTGTTGATGAAGGTCAGCAGACGGCCTTTGTCGCGGCCTTCGTTGGTGCCGACTTTGCCAGAGATCGGTTCGGTGCCCGCCGGCGGTTTGGTCGTGCCGTCCGTCAGCTTCAGGACCACCGGTTCCGAATTTGAGCCGATGTAGCAATTGGGCCCCAGGTTTTCGTTTTCGAGATGAATCTTGATCGGCAGTTCGACGGCGGTGTCGTGGCCAAAGCCCAGGAAGACCGCTGTGACCAGCGGGGTCCCCGCGAGTTCCGCCGTAGCGCTGACGGGGCCGCCGATCAGTGGGGACGCACCGGTCAGACCGCCCGGCACTGGCTGTGCGGCTTTCTGGAGCTCTTCAGCGCCGTAGATCGGCGGGATGATCGGCAGGGTTTCCGTGCCGATGTAGGCGAGGCCGCCCTGGAGCACCGACGGGACCGTGATCGGCACAGCCTTGTTGCCGATCTTGAATTCGCCCGACAGCAGTTCTCCGTAGAGGCAGCCTTTGGCCTGTTCGATGGGGCAGTTGACGAATTTGGCGAATTCAGCCTTGTTGATTTTGTTCAACGGGTTTTTTTCAGCCGAGGCTGTCCCGGCGCCGACGAGTGACAGGCAGACGACTGCAGCGGCTGCCAACAGGCCGGCCCTCCGTCGTCTGGATACGTGCTCGTGTGGGTGTCGCAACGGTCTCATGCCTCCTGGTCTCCTGATGTCGAAATGAGGTCCTCGTGAGCCTTGGCTCCGGGACCCCGGTCCCCGATTTCCTCTGTCCCTCGTCCGTCCCTCTTGCGGATCAGCCGGCCCGGCTGGTGAGACAGAACCTCTGCGAGCGCCACGGAGGAGGGGTGTGTCGCGACGCTCGCACAGGCTCTGGTCTCTATGTCAGCCGGACGGCGGCGGCATGGTCGCGTCACTCGAGACGTCGGCTCTGCGCCGCATCTCCAGGTCCCCGCCAAGCCTGCTGGTCATCCAGATACTCATTTCCCCGCTGTTGCCAATCTCAAACCCGAACTTTTGAAAAATTTTCGTGGCCCTTGAATGAACGGCAACGTAAGCTAATCAGAACTACACAGTCCTGTCAACCCCCCGGACACGAACCCGCTTGCGTGACGGGGGAAAATGGCATGGTGACCGGGATTTCTTGGGATTCGGCACCTGAACAGGGCGTGTAATGAGGACAAGCCAAAGTGTCTCTGAAAGCTCGCGGACCGTCAGAAAAAAGTTTGCCGGACCTCATTTTTCAGTGGTTTTCACGCTGTCCAGACGGAGCGGGCGGTGCGGTATCTTTGAACCGAGGAAGATGCCCCAGCCCGCTCGCAAGATCTCGACAACCGGCCGCGAGCGCTCGCCGCGGCGAGGAGTCCCGGTCGTCCGGCGTGGGAGCAAGCCCACCCAGCGGGAGCGGCTGATCGAGGCGATCGTCGAGCTCTCGGGCACGCATGGCTACCAGGGCCTGAGCATCGCCCAGATCAGCTCGCGCGCCGGCGTCTCCAGCGCGACCTTCTACGAGCTCTTCGAGGACAAGGAAGCCTGCATGCTGGCGGCCTACCGCGCCGCAACCCAGCGCACGCTGACGCGGATGGAGAGCGCCCTGGAAGAGGGCGAATGGGCACGGGCCGCGCGTCCCGCCTTCGGGGAGCTGCTGCAGACGGTCCAGAGCGATCCGGACAGCGGGCGGGTGATGTTCGTCGAGGCTCTGAGCGGTGGTCCTGCCCTGCGCCGCGAGCAGGACCTGGTGCTCGACCTGATGGAGCACAGCGCCGAGGGTCTGCTGGCGGGCGCTCCGCCCGGTGCGAGCACACTGGATGTCCCGGCTCGAGCGCTGATCGGGGGCGTCCGCTACATCGTCTCGCGCCATCTGAGGACGAACGAAGAGGATCGTCTGACGCGCCTGACGGACGACATCATCGGCTGGATGGGCAGCTATGCGGTGCCGTCCGAGATGGGCCGCTGGAGCACCGGGGCCGACGCCATGCTGCCGGGCGCTCAGAACGCCGAGGGCGAGGTCCTCGAGCCGGGGCTGGAGGAGCTGCCGCGGCTTCCCCGCGGTCGCCACGGGCTGTCACCGGGCGAGGTGGCCCGCAGCCAGCGCACCCGGATAATCCTGGCAACCGCGGTGGTGAGCATGGAAAAGGGCTACGCAAACACCACCGTCGCCGACATCGTGGCGGCGGCGGGAGTCGCCAAAGATGCCTTCTACCGGCACTTCGCCGATCGTGAACAGGCCTTCCTCGAGGCCCAGCAATATCCCAGCCAGCACATCCTGGACATGATGGCCGGCGCCTACTTCTCGGCCGACGAGTGGCCGGAGCGAATCTGGCGGGCACTCGACGCGCTGCTGGCCCTGATCGCCGAGCATCCGGCGCTCGCCTACCTGCGCATGGTCGAGTGTTACGCGGCGGGCTCGGCGGCGATCCGGCGGGCCGAGGACATCACCAGGTCGTTCACTCTCTTTCTCGAGGAGGGGTATCGCTACAGGCCCGCTGCGAACGGGTTTCCCCGCCTTTACTCCCAGGCGATCTCGGGTGCCCTCTCGGAGATGATCCAGCGGGACGTCGCCAACGGCCGGGCCACGGAGGTGGGCCGCCGCCTGCCCCAGCTCGCCTACGTCGCGATCGCTCCCTTCGCGGGCCCGCAGGAGGCACGCGAGATCGTCGGCGAGCTGAGCCGGGGCGGCTCCTGAGGTCCAGGCCCCGCCTGTACGGCGTCAGGGCGAGAAGGGGAGGGACATCGTGCTCGACATCCAGTCGGCCCTGTCGGTGCTGCCGTCGTATTTGCCTTCCTCGTCGAGCAGAAATCCCCATCCCGACCAGATCCCCGCGCCGTTGACCCTGCTGCCGGCGGCGAGGCCGCCGGCGAGAGCGGCCGTTGCGGTCGTGATGTTCTCCACCGCGGGCGAGTGCCAGCGGTTGGACGAGTAGGAGGGCAGGACCGGCACGATCCTGGTGGCCGGGGCCACGTTTTCGCTGTAGAAGGCGAGTCCGCTCTGCACCCAGGACTGATAGGCCCCGACGGTCTTCAGTTCACTGTCGTAGAAGAGCGGATCCACCTGGCTGACAAGCTCTGAGACCTGGTGCAGGTAGGAGGGCGACCAACGCGAGACGCTCGCCGGCGTGGTGACCGAGAGGCGACCGTGGAATCCGACCCTTGCGAACGTCGCGTCGATTTCTTCGAGCAGCGTGAGGAAGCCCGCTGAGACGGGGTAGGGCTCGAGGTCCAGCTGAACGCCCGAGAGCCCGTCGGACAGGGTGGCTTCGATGCCGCCCACGATGTTCGTGCGGGTCGCCGGATCGTCGAGGTTCAGAGCGCTTCCCTTGCTGCCGATCTTGCCGTTGTAGACGGCTGTCAGTTCGAGCGCGGCACCGTGTTCAGCGTCGTAGACGGCAGCCCGGCTCGAGAACCGCAGGAGCATTTCGCGATTGTGCTTCGGCACCTTCAGAAGCCCGAGTCGTTTGAACTTGGGCATCGCGAAGATGAACTGCCCGATGCCGTAGGAGTCGACTTCGGCCAGATAGCCGTCGACCTCCTCGACGGGATGGATCGAGTGGATCAGCCCATAGGGCATGTAGATCAGGGAGTCGGCCGGATCGGACGCCGCGGCAGCCCGATCGGCCGCGAACAGCAGCCCGGCGGTCACGATCACCGCGAGCAGGAGCGCCGGCAGCGCCCTGCGACGCCGGCGAGGGGCGACGAATTCTCCCTGTCCCATGGGGACCGACAGTAGCTTCACGGCCCAGCCGTTGCAACCGGTACGTCAGGCCCGACCGCGCGCGGCGGGCGACTTCGAATGGAGCTAGAGGGGCTCGAACCCTCGACCTCCGCCATGCCATGGCGGCGCTCTCCCAGCTGAGCTATAGCCCCAGGAAAGGCAATCCTATCGTCCCCGGCTCAGCTGCGAGGGATGAACTCGGGCACGTCAAGATCCTCGTTTCCTCCCTCGTCATCGGGCGAGGAGGAGCCGCGGCCCCTGCGCCTGGTGGGGGCGGGGGGTGCGCTCCGCGCGGAGGGGGCCACCTGGTCGAGCGCCGCCGTCATGCCGCCGTGAGCCAGTCGCACGTCACGCAGAAGGCGCTCGGCGTTGTTGCGCAGCGATTGGGAGAGCTCGCGCATGTTGCGGGAGATCTCGGTTCCTTCCTCGAGGATGTCGTGAGCGACGGCGTGGGCCTCCCTCGTGATCTCACGGGCTTCGTCGCGGGCATGGGCCTTGATGTCGCGGGCCTGGTATTCGGCCTCCTTGACGAGCCGTGAGAGCTCCTCGCGACGGCCCTGCAGCACCCGCTCGGTCTGCTCCCGGGTCTCCTCCCCGATGCGAGCAGCCTCCTTGCGGGCGCTTTCGAGCAGCTCGTTGGACTCCTTCTCGGCGGTCGCCCGCACGCCGGCAGCTTGAGCCGCGGCGTCTGAGCGCACCGACTCTGCCTCGGCCGAGGCGTTGGAGCGCAGTGCCTCGGCCTCGGTGGCGGCCGTCGAGCGAACCGCCTGAGCGTCGGCTGCCGCCTCGGCTCGGATCTGGTCTCCGGCCAGCTTGGCCTCGGCGCGGAGTCGTTCTGAGGCCTGCTGGGCCTCGCCGAGCTTGCGGGCGGCCTCGTCCCGGGCGGACTCCGCCTCGGTGGTCAGCTTGGCCGCGTTCGTGTCGGCCTCTCCGGTCGTCGCCTCAGCCTCGGCACGGGCGGCGGCGAGGATCTCCTCGGCCTCCTCCTCGGCGGCCTGGACGCGGATGTCGGCGGCCCTGTCGGCCTCGGCGATCCGCTCCCGGCTGCGCGCCTCGGCGTTCTCGCGGAGCTCCTTGGCAGCGGTTTCGGCGGCCGCGACGATGCTCGCCACGCGTCCGGGCGCGGAGCTCAGCGAGTGGGGGTCGGACTCCTCGGGGATCCGCGAGGGGGTGAACTCGGGCTCTTCCACGGGCGCAATCGTAGTGGCAGGGGCAGGGCGGGTGTCCGCGGCTCCCCCGTGTTTGCGGGGAGCGAGCCCCGGCGCATGAATGTCTCCTCTGGCGCGTGGCAGTAATTGTTGGAAATCGGTCCTTGCGGACAGCCGGGGGTTCGGGGAAGATCGAGCGATGCCCACTACACCGACGCCTCGCCAGATCGCAATCCTCATCTATCCCGGAGTGCAGAGCCTGGACCTGACCGGGCCGCTCGAGGTCTTCTCGGGAGCCCAGCGCCTGATCGAGGCCACGGGCCGCCCGGACCGGGGCTATGAGGTTCACATCCTGGCGCCCGGCGGTCAGCCGCTGCGGTGCTCCAGTGGCCTGGAAATCACTCCACAAGGGGCATTGGAGGAGAGCGGCCCGAAGTTCGACACGGTCCTGGTTGCCGGCGGGGTCGGCCGCAGGGGCGTCGAGCGGGAAGAGGAGATCCTCGACTGGCTCAAGCAGGCCTCAGGACGGGCCAGGCGGACCGCATCGGTCTGCACCGGGGCATTCCTCCTGGCGGCAGCGGGCCTGCTCGACGGCAGGCGCGCGACAACCCACTGGGCCTATGCCCAGGAGCTTCAGCGGAGCTATCCCGAGGTGCTGGTTGATCCCGACCCGATCTACGTCCGCGACGGCGACGTCTGGACGTCGGCGGGCGTCACGGCCGGCATGGACCTTGCGCTGGCGCTCGTCGAGGAGGACCTCGACCGCGAGGTGGCCCTTGCGATCGCCCGCCACCTGGTCATGTTCCTGCGCCGCCCGGGCAACCAATCCCAGTTCTCGGCCACCATGCGGGCCCAGGAGCCCCGGCGCGACCCTCTGCGCGAGATCCAGCGGCTGATCCTCGAGGACGTGGGGGGCGAGCATTCGGTCGAGGCCCTGGCCGCCCGGGCGCACATGAGCCCCCGACACCTGGCACGGACGTTCCGCGCCGAGACGGGGGTCACGCCGGCGCGCTACGTCGAGCGCGTCAGGCTCGAGGCGGCCCGCCGCCGCCTGGAGGAGACGAACGATCTCCTCGCCGTGATCGCCCAGTCCTGCGGCTTTGGCACGCCCGAGACGATGCGCCGGGTCTTCCTGCGAGTCCTGGACGTCGGGCCTGCCGAGTACCGGCGCCGGTTCCGAGGAGCCCAGGCACGCTCGAGCGCTGCGGCCTGAGCGGCGCGGCGTGCGCCCGATCGCATCCAGACCATCTCAACCCGAGCGAAAGACAAGGAGCAGGACATGAAGATCGCGATCGTCCTCTTTGACCGGTTGACCGCACTTGATGCAATCGGCCCATATGAGGTTCTCAGCCGCATCCCGGGTGCCCGTGTCACATTCGTGGGGGCGCAGGCCGGACCGGTGAGGACCGACAACGGCATGCTGACCCTGATGGCAGAGACGGCCGTCTCCGAGTTCCCGGACCCCGACATCGTCCTTGTGCCGGGCGGTCCCGGGGAGGTCGCCGAGCGGGCCGGGGGAGAGATACTCGAGTGGCTTCGGTCTGTCGACCCCGCCACGACCTGGACGACATCGGTCTGCACCGGCTCACTGATCCTTGCCGCGGCGGGGCTCCTGGAGGGCCGTCCCGCGACGAGCCACTGGATGGCCCTCGGCGAACTCGAGGCGCTCGGCGCGAAGCCGACCTCGGAGCGGGTGGTCTTTGACGGCAAGTACGTCACCGCCGCGGGCGTCTCGGCGGGCATCGACATGGCCCTGACGCTGCTCGAGCGGATCGGCGGGCCTGAGCTCGCCCAGGCCGTCCAGCTGGGGATCGAGTACGACCCTCAGCCGCCCTTCGACTCCGGCTCGCCGCAGAAGGCGCCGGCCGAGATCGTCGCGCTGGTCCAGGCCGCAAGCCGCTTCTCGGAGTCCTCGCCGGTGTCCTGAGAGCAGGGATTGCCGGGCGGCCAGGGCGCTCTGCGGGGGCCGCCCGCTAACCTGCGGCTCTCGATGACAGAGCACCGCTACGACCCGCAGGAGATCGAGCCTCGATGGCAGGCTGTCTGGGCGTCCGAGCGGACCTGGGAGGTGTCCAACGAGGGCGCCTCCGAGCGGCGGGGAGCCGGTGCGCGGGGGGGCTCGGCGCCCGAGAACTCCTACGTCCTCGAGATGCTCCCCTACCCCAGTGGGGAGCCTCACATCGGACACCTGAAGTGCTACGCGGTCGGTGATGCGATCGCTCACTTCCACCGGCGGCTGGGACGGCGGGTTCTTCACCCGATGGGCTACGACTCGTTCGGCCTGCCGGCCGAGAACCACGCGATCAAGACGGGTGTTCATCCACGCGACTCGATCGCCGAGTCGATCGCCTCCTTCCAGAGCGCCTTCCGCTCGTGGGGGATCTCGATCGACTGGTCCCGAGAGCTCTCGACCTCCGACCCGAGCTACTACCGCTGGACCCAGTGGATCTTTCTCGAGCTGTTCCGCGCCGGGCTGGCATACCGGCGCGAGGCGGCCGTCAAGTGGTGTCCCAAAGACCAGACGGTCCTGGCCAACGAGCAGGTCGATGCGGACGGTCACTGTGAGCGTTGCGGCGCCCTTGTCGAGGTGCGCCAGCTCGAGCAGTGGTTCCTTCGCATCACCGACTACGCCGAGCGCCTGCTGGGTGATCTGGACGCCATCGACTGGCCCGAGCACGTCAAGACGATGCAGCGCAACTGGATCGGGCGCAGCGAGGGAGCCGAGGTGACCTTCCGCTGCGAGGAGGTCGGCGTCGACTACCCCGTCTTCACGACCCGGCCGGACACGCTCTTCGGAGCGACCTTCTTCGTGATGGCACCCGAGCATCCCGACGTGATGCGACTGGCGGCGGGGACCGAGTTCGAGCAGGCCGCCCAGGAGTACATCAACGAGGCGCTCAACGAGACCAACGAGGAGCGGGGCAACACGGACAAGGTCAAGACGGGGGTTCCGCTTGGACGGACGGTGACCAACCCTGTGAGTGGCGAGCAGATCCCGATGTATGTAGCCGACTACGTCCTGATGGAGTACGGGACGGGGGCGATCATGGCCGTCCCGGGCCACGACGAGCGGGACTTCGACTTCGCCACGACCTTCGGGCTGCCCATCAAGCGGGTCATCGAGCCGCTCGGCGAGGACGCGGACGGCGAGTTGCCCTACTCGGGAGACGGGCGTCTGGTGGGCTCCCACGGGGACTTCGACGGGATGGGCAACCGCGAGGCGCTGGGAGCGATCGTCGAGTGGCTCGACCGCGAGGGCAAGGGCCACGCCTCGATCAACTACCGCCTGCGCGATTGGCTCGTATCGCGCCAGCGCTACTGGGGCTGCCCGATACCGATCGTCTACTGCCAGCGGTGCGGGACCGTCCCCGTCCCCGACGAGGACCTGCCGGTGGAGCTGCCGGACATCGACGACTACATGCCCCAGGGACGCTCGCCGCTGGCGGCGGCCGAGGACTGGGTCAACACGGACTGTCCCTCCTGCGGCGGCCCCGCCAAGCGCGAGACCGACACGATGGACACCTTCGTCGATTCCTCCTGGTACTTCCTGCGCTACTGCGATGCGAGCAACGACCAGGAGGCCTGGGACCCGGCGGCGCTGCTCGAGTGGATGCCCGTCGACCAGTACATCGGCGGCGTCGAGCACGCCATCCTCCACCTCCTCTACGCGCGCTTCTTCACGAAGGCCCTTGCGGACCTCGGCCACGTGACCTTCCAGGAGCCCTTCAACTCGCTCTTCACGCAGGGGATGGTCACCAAGGACGGCTCGAAGATGAGCAAGTCCAAGGGCAACGTCGTCTCGCCCACCTCGATCGTCCAGCGCGTCGGAGCTGACGCGGCGCGCTGCTACATCCTCTTCGTCGGCCCGCCCGACCAGGACGCCGACTACAACGACGAGGGTGTCGAAGGGGTCCACCGCTTCCTCTCGCGCCTGTGGCGCCTGGCGGCAGAGACGGCCGAGCGCGCAGGCACTCCGAACCGCTCACTAGACACGCCCATGGGCACCCAGGGAGCCGATCTGGAGCTTGTGCGCAAGACCCACTGGGCGATCGACAAGGTCGGGGGGGACCTCCGGCGGTTCGCCTTCAACACAGCCATCGCAGCGGTCATGGAGCTGCTCAACGAATGCTCGCGCCTGCGCGACGAGGCCCAGCTGGAAACGCTCCGCTATGCGCTCGGGACGGCCGCCTCGCTGCTCTTTCCCTTCGCCCCTCACACCTGCTCGGACATCTATGCCCTGCTGACCGGTGAGCGGGTCTGGGAGCAGCCCTGGCCGCAGGCCGACGAGTCCCTGCTCGAGAGCGATGTCTATGAGCTTGTCTGCCAGGTCAACGGCAAGGTCCGCGACCGGGTTCAGGCGTCGGCCGACGCATCGGCGGAGGAGCTGAAGGCGCTCTGCAGGGCCGCGCCGAACGTGAAAGCCCACCTGGACGGACGCGAGCCGGTCAAGGAGATAGTCGTGCCCGGCAAGCTGGTCAACCTGGTCGTTCGCTGAGCTCTCAAAGGAGAGCCTGCTCCAGAGCATCGGCCAGCAGCAGGGGATGCTCGAGCATCGGGAAGTGTCCGCCCGGCAGCTCCACCGGCTCGACGCCCAGCAGGGCCCGTGAGATCCAACGGGACCACCCATCGTCGAAGATCTCGTCCTCGCGGCCATAGATAAAGGCCGAGTCGATCTCAGGCGGCCGCGCCAACGGGTAGGGGGCGTCAAAGGGCGCAGCCGGCTGCGGGCGCAGCTTTGCGGCCAGGCTGGCCGCAAGATCGGGATCGAGTCGGCCGTAGAGCGCGACGCGCGCCCGCTCCGGTGCCCAGCGGGATACGCCCCCCTCTTTCACCGGTCCTACGTAGCCTTGGCGTTTGTAGTCCGGTTCACCGGGCAGAAGCTCGAACCCGGCCATTGCCGGACACAGGTAGATGAGTTGTGCCACCGAGCGCAAGCCCGGGATCAAGGGGATGACGGCCGACGACATCGAGTGCCCTACCAGGACGGCATCCGTGTCCTCAGGGAGG
>CAZFGJ010000017.1:0-26984 GCA_964518445.1 uncultured Solirubrobacteraceae bacterium | reverse complement strand
GCGCCTGATGAAGCGCAGGCGCCCCTACGACGTGCCGGCTGCCTGGGTTCACGGCCAGTGGTTCTTCGCTCACGACCGGCTCCCCCAGATCGCGGAACGCCTCGATGAGCTGGGATGGACGGCTAGCCGATGACCGCGGAGCGCGTCGACTTCTTCTTCTCGTTTCGCAGCCCCTACTCCTATCTTGCGGGGCCTCGCGCCTTCGCACTGCCGGAGCGCTTCGATATCGATCTTCACTTCAGGGGTGTCATCCCGATGGTCATGCGGGGACAGTCGGTGCCGCGGGAGAAGGGCCTGCACACCCTGCGCGACGTGGCGCGCGAGGCGGACCGGCTTGGAATGGCATTTGGAAGGATCCACGACCCGCTGGGTCAGGGCGCCATCCGATGCCTGATCGTCTCGGAGCTCGCGGTCGACGAGGGACGGGAGCGGGAGTTCGTGCTCGCCGCAAGCCTCGCCATCTGGGGCGAAGCCGTCGACGTGTCTACCGACGATGGGCTACGCGGAGTCTGCGAGCGGGCCGGACTGAGCTGGGCCGATTGCCGCCGCGCGCTGGATGACCCGGCGATGATGGCTCGTGTCGAGGCGAACACCAAGGCGCTGGGGGAGTTGGGCCACTGGGGTGTTCCGGTCTTCGTCCTGCGGGGGGAGCTGTTCTGGGGGCAGGACCGGATCGAGGATCTCGAAACCGCGTTGACCGACGCGGGGCTGGCTCGGTCCTAGCCGGCGGCGCGCCGGCGAGACGGCGCGCCGGCGTCGAGCGCCCGCGAGCTTTCAGCTGAGCTGCTCGAGCTCGAGGCCGACGGCCGCGGCGGCCGCCTCGGCGTCGGTGAACCAGGCTGTGTAGGCGATCAGGCCGTCCTGGAACCGGTAGGCACAGGCCAGTCGCTGCTCGATCGGAGCGTCCGCGCCGGGAAGGACGCCGCGCCAGAGCAGCGACGCGACCAGGACATCCCCCTGTTCGTGGAAGGCCTCGGGAATCAGCTCGCTGCTCTCGAAGGCGGCCAGGATCGATTCGAAGTTCGCGATCACCGCCTCGACCCCCTGCTCGGAGCCTTCGCCCTCGGGCCACAGGCCGCCGCCCTCGGCGACCACGTCGGGTGCGTACATCTCCCGATACACCGAGATGTCACCGTCGCACCAGGCCTGACAGGCGCGGCGGACCATATCGGCGTGTCGAGGTGCCATAAGCGAAAAGTATGCCAATGGATGGACCTCGTCGAGTTATCGCGATCGTCCCTCCAGCGGGCCGGGTCCCCGGCCCGGGCTTTACAGGCTTTCCGTGGCCCGCCATGATCAGGTGATGGCCGCCGGGGGTTGCACACGCTGTGGAGCAGCCAACAGCCTCAACGCGAGGTTCTGCATGGCTTGCGGGGGAGCCCTTGCCCGAAGCTGCTCGGCCTGTGGCGCGCCGGCAACCCTCGAGGCGAGGTTCTGCAGCGCCTGCGGGTCGGTCCTGAACTCTGACGGGCAGAGCAACGGCACCTCGACTGTGCCCTCGGAGGAACGGCGGCGGGTCTCGGTTCTGTTCGCCGACATCGTCGGCTACACCACCGTCGCCGAGCGCCTGGACCACGAGAGCGTCAAGGCCCTGACGGCACGCTACCTCTCCCGGCTGGCGCTCGAGGTGGAGCGCTACGGCGGCTATGTGGACCAGTACATAGGCGACAACGTGATGGCCGTCTTCGGCGCCCCGATCGCACACGAGGACGATGCCGAGCGGGCGGTGCGCTCGGCATGGGGCATGCAGGGCGCGATGGTCGAACTCAACCGCGCGGCGGCCGAGGACTTCGGCCTGGAACTTGCGCTGCGGGTCGGAGTGAACACGGGCGAGGTACTGGCTGGGCGGATCGGCGAGGAATACACGGTCGTCGGCGACGCGGTCAACGTCGCTGCCCGGCTGCAGGGCGCGGCACCCGTGGGAGGCATCCTGGTCGGCGAGGCAACCCGTCGGGCGACCGGTGAGGGTGTCGTCTACGGCCGCCTCGGGGCTCTGCCGCTGAAGGGCAGAGCCGAGCCGGTCATCGCCTGGCAGGTCCAGGAGATGAAGGACGGGAGTGCTCTGAGGGCCGCGCGTGGCGCACGGACGCCGATGGTCGGCCGCCAGCCGGAGCTCGCTCAACTGGTGAAGCTGTGCGACCGGGTCGCTCGCGAGCGCCGAGCGCACCTGGTGAGGGTGATCGGGGAGGCAGGAATCGGCAAGACCCGCCTCGTGGGAGAGCTGGAGCGGCGTCTGAAGCGCAGGGTCCCGCCGACCCACTTCCTGCGCGGGCGATCCTCGGGGTTCGGCTCGGAGGCCGTCTATGGGCCGCTCGCCGAGATGCTGAGGAGCGAGTGCCGGATCGTCCCCGAGGACGACGGCGCCACGATCGAGCACAAGCTCCACTCGAGGCTCGGGCCGCTGATCGAGGAGCGCGCGGGCTCGGCTCAAGCCGCACAGCGCCTGTCGGCATTCGTGCGGCTTCTCGGAGCCGAACACGATTCGCAGGCTCCCCCACAGGAGAGTGATCAGCGCAGCGAACGCGACAGCTTCTTCGGAGTCGTGCGGGCATTGTTGGAAGATCTCTCGGGGGGTCGCCTGCCGGTCGTCGTGTGGGAGGACACACAGTGGGCCGACGAAGGGACCCTCGAGCTGATCGACTATCTGGCCGAGTGGACGCAGACGCCCCTGCTGCAGATCTGCATTTCCCGTGAGGAGAACCGAAGAGGCTCCGCGCAGTGGACCCTGGCCCGTCCGCGCACATCCAGCATCCTGCTGGAGCCGCTCTCACGAGACGAGTCGACCGAGCTGATCGAGGCGCTCAGCGAAGCCGGCTCTCGCCCTCGGGGAGACGCTCCCGCTGCGCTGGCCGAGCGCTCGGGCGGCAATCCGCTCTTCGCCGAGGCCCTGTTCGACTCCGTCTCGGGCGAGGAGACGGGGACCGAGGAGATGCCCGAGACGGTGCGTGGCCTGCTGGCGTCCCGCCTGGATGCTCTCCCACCGTTCGCGCGCCAGCTGCTCGGGCATGCCGCCGTACTCGGCACCGGCTTCTCCGCCGAAGCCCTCGAGCCACTCGCCACGGCGGCCGGGGAGGACCTGCGCGAGAGTCTTGCGGAGCTGCAACAGCGGAACATGATCCTGCCGGTTGAGCCGGCAGCCGGCGAGAGCGAGGATCAGTTCACGTTCCGTCACATGCTGATCCGCGAGGTCGCCTACGAGATGCTCCCCAAGGCCGTCCGTGCTCGCAAGCATGCTGAGGTGGGGAGGGCGCTCGAGCGCCGCGAGGGGGATCTCCCCGATGCCCACGCGGCGGCACTGGCGGAACACTTCACCCGCGCCGCGACGCTGGCGGAGGAGGTGCGCCTGCCGGCCGGAGAGCTGAAGCACATGCGCGAAGGCGCGCTGGTGCACTGCATCCGAGCGGGCGACGTCGCGGCGGGGCTCTTCTCCAACCGCGAAGCCCTGGCCCGCTACAGGGCCGCATCGGGGTTCGCCGCCGCGGATGATCCGATCGGCTTGGAGATCGCCGAGAAGAGCGGTGACGTCCAGTCGCGCCTGGGCCGGGTGGGGGAGGCGATCGCCGCCTGGCAGGGCTGTATCGAGTACCACCGCTCCGGCGAGGAAGTCGAGCGTGTCGCCGAGCTCCACCGGAAGATCGCGGCGGCGCTGGTCCACCACGGCGAGCGCGACGCCGCCGTCAAGCAGCTTCAGCGCGGCATCAACATGATCAAGGACGGGCCGCCCTCGGTGGCCCTCGCGCGACTGTTCGGCGAGGCGGCGACCCTCTATATGCAGGTCGGCGCCAACATGCTGGCTGCGTACGCCGCCGAGCGCGCCCTGAGCGTCGCGGAGCAGCTGGGCCAGCCTCGCGTCGCGAGCCGGGCGTATGGGATCAACGGACGTGTCCTCGGGCGGATCGGTGATGTCTCGAGAGCCCGCGCCAGCCTCGAGCGGGCAGTGGACCTGGTCCGCGAGCGCGACCCGGAGGAGACCGTCTTCGCACTGCTGGCGGCCGGGCAGAACATGGAGGGCTGCGAGGGCGACTACGTGGGCGCCGAAGAGCGCTACCGCGAGGCGCTCGGCCTGGCCGAGAGGATCGGCGCGTTGCCGGCTCAGATCGAACTCCATGCAGCGATCGCACAGCTGGCCCTCCACCGCTGCGAATGGGATCTGGCACTCAGCGCCTCGACCCAGGTGACCGGCCTGGCCGAGCGCGAGGGCCTCGTCAGCAAGCTCTGCCTGGCCGACGCGGTCAATGGTCGCCTGCGCTGGTGCGACGGGGAATTGGAGGAGTCCGTGAGGCTGCTGCGGAGGGCCAACGCCACCGCGTCGGGCCTGGGCTGGTCGGAGGTCTCTGCCGGTGCGCTCCTGAGTCTCGCGGCGAGCCTCTGCGACGGTGGCGATCATGACTCCGGCGAAGCGGTCCTCCGCGAATCGGCAACCGTCTGCGAGTCCGCGGGCCTGACGCCGCTGGCGATCGAGATCTGCAGCACGCTCACCCGGCTCAACAGTGCCGCCGGACGGCCCGAGATCGCGCGCGAGGAAGCCGACCGCGCTTCCAAGCTGGCAAAGCAGGTCCGCGACCCCGTGTCACAGGCTGCCGCGCTCGAGGCGCGGGGCATCGTCGCCGAGCTGGACGAGGGGCTGGCGGCGCTCAGGGAGGCCCAGGCCGGCTGGGAGCGAGTTGACCGGCGCCTCGATGCGGCCCGTTGTCTCTCGCTATCGGGACTGAGAATGCGTGAGCGCGATGCCGTTGAGGCCGGCATGATCATGAGGACCGCGGCACGGACCTTCGAGGAGCTGCGCGTGCCGCACCTCGCCTCCGGCTGGTGGGAGCTCTCCGAGCTCTGAGCGTCCCTCCGATCTGAGAGGCTGTCGCCGTGAGCGATCCACTCTCGTTCCTCCAACGCCTGACGGAGAGCGAGCAGGCCGATCTGATCGCTCTCGGTATGAGGCGCCGGTTCGCCGCAGACTCCGTCCTGATGTACCAGGACGAGCCCGAGGAGCACCTGGTGCTGTTGCTGGAGGGGCGCGTCAAGGTGACCCGCTCAGCGGCCGGAGAGCACGAACTGCTGCTCGCGATACGCGGTGCGGGGGACCTGTTGGGAGAGCTTGCCTTCATAGACGGGCTCCCCCGCCTGGCGACCGTCACGGCGCTCGAAGCTGTGGAGGCGGCGATCCTCCCGGGGCGTGATTTCCGGTCGCACCTCGAGTCCTCGCCGCACGTCGCTGTGGTGTTGCTGGAATCCGTGGCAGCCCGGTTTCGCGAGTCGACGATCAGGCGCCTGCAGTTCGCCGCCTCCGACACGCTGGGTCGCCTCGCGGCGCGGATCACCGAGCTTGTGGGGCGCTATGGCCAGCAGCGCGGTACGGACATCGTCGTCGAGATGCCGATCTCCCAGGACGAGCTGGCGAGCTGGACCGGTGCCTCGCGCGCAGGTGTGACGCACGGCCTGCAGTCGATGCGGGAGCTGGGCTGGCTGACGACCGAACGGGGGCGGCTGATCGTTCACGACGCCGATGCGATCCGCGCCCGGGCGGCCTGAACTGCTCTCCCCGTTCGGCTGAGACTGTCCAAAATTGGACGGTTCCGACCTCCAGCATTGGGTGGTGGCGGGGCGTCGGCTGATCGATAGTCCCTGGTGTGCTCAGGGGCCGAAGGCGGCCGCCCTGAGAGCCTCACCGACATCAGGAGCCGACGGGCATGCGCGAGTTGGAGGTCGCACGGACGGACTGGGCCGCGTTTTTCGCGGCGCTGTCGGCGCTCGGCTCCGGCGCTCACGCGACGGTCGAGGTTCTCTCCGGGGCGTCGGGCGATACCGAGCGAAGCCCGGCGCGCTGGGTTCTTCAGGAGTGCCGCTATGACGATGGGCGAGACCTGCTCGAGCTGACCCTCAAGGGTGCAGACGGAGCGTCCACAGAGCTTCACTGCTTCGTGTCCGAGCCACGGCGGATCCACGCCCGTGAGTCTCAGCTCGAACGGAGCATCTTCGTCCGCGACGCGGCCGGTGTGCTCACGCTGGTGCGTCTGCGCCGCCGCTCCGAGGCGAGTCATCTGAGAGCCGGGCTGTCCTCATGGAGGGCGGAAGCTCCCGCCCCGGCCGGTCTGCGGGGAAGAGCCGGCACCCGGACGAGCCACACGGGCCAGCGGCGAGGAGGGTCGTGGTCCTGAAGAACAGCCACCTGGCCTATTTCGTCAAGGTTGCCGAAACCGGCCAGATCACCCGCGCCGCCCGTATGCTGCACATCGCTCAGCCGGCGCTCTCGCAGGCGATCACGCAGCTGGAAGCCCAGCTCGGAGTCAAGCTGCTCGAACGCCATCCTCGGGGGGTCTCGCTCACCCCCGCGGGCGCCGTGTTCCTCGAGAAGGCGCAGATCGCACTCAACGCCCAGGCCGATGCAGCGGCCACCGCCGCCTCGCTGGCCCGCGACCTGCGCGGCGCGCTTCAGATCGGATTCCTCAGCATCCCGCCGATGCTCATGGCTCCACAGCTGCTGGAGGCGTTCGCGCGGGCGCACCCCCAGGTCGAGGTCTCCTCGAGAGAGCTCAGATTTCCGACGGGCCCGACCTCGAGCTGGCTCGCCGACGTGGATGTGGCGCTCTGCCACTCACCTCTCCCGGACCCCGAGGCGGGGATCCTCCCCCTGCGCGAGGATCTGCGCTCGGTCGTCCTCCGGGTCGATCATCGCCTGGCCGACCGCAAGCAGCTCCACCTGGAAGACGTGATCGATGAGCCCTTCTACGGCTGCCACCCTACGGTTGACGAGAGGTGGACATCCTTCTGGAACCTCGACGACCATCGCGGAGGCCCGCCGTCGCAGGTGACGGGGGACAGGGTCGGAAACACCCTCGAGTTGGTCGCCGCGATGACCTCGGGGCGAGCAATCAGCACGTTCCCGGAGTCGGTTGCCGGCGTGATCGTCGACCTGGTCCCGAACCTGGTGGCCATACCCATCGCCGACGCCACACCGGCCTGCTGTGCCCTGGTGTGGCATGAGTCGCGCCCCAACTCGGTCGTCGCCGACCTCGTGGAGCTGGCTCGTTCGGCCTCGGCCGGCCCGGGCACACATGCCCGGGGGGCCGGCCGGCTGACCGGCCTGCCCTCCCGGCCGCGTCCACGCAAGGCCGCCGCGCCTGCTCGAAGCCGCGAAGCGACCGTCGGAGAGCGGCGCGCCTGACTAGATCTCGGCGGGCTGCACCGCATGCTCCCGGGCCCAGTCCAGGGCGAAGTCGGCGACCTCCTCCCAGCCCTCCTCGCCAACGGTGAAGTGCGAGCGCCCCGGGAACTCGTGGTAGTCGGTGACCGCTGTCGACTTGCGCTCGAACCGCTTCGAGGTGGCCTTGTCAATCGAGGCCGGCACCACGTGGTCGTCGCCGCCGGCGATCAGCAGGAGCGGGGCCCGGTCGGGATTGGCGAAGTCGAGCTTGAGGGCCGTCCGGGGGTTGAAGTTTGCGAAGGCGCCTTCGAACAGGACGCGCCCCGGTCCCGGGACCGCGTATCGCTCGAACGCCGCACGGGCCGAGTCCTCGTCCATCGTGTTGGTGAACGAGTAGTGAAACTCGTCGAAGGTGAGAGGGACGGCACGGTGCCTGTTCGCTGGGTTCTTGAGCACCGGGAAGCCCGAGCGCAGAGTGGAGAAGGGAAGCTTCGTTATTCCCCTGACGCCGGCCGCGTCGATGGCGACCCCGGCCGCTCCCAGGCCGCGGTCGAGCAGGACCTCCGTGAAGGCTCCGCCGAACGAGTGCCCCATGATGATCGGAGGCCTGTCCAGGTCGCGGATGATCGACTCGTAGCTGTCCAGGATCTCTTCGATCCCCAGCTCGTCGATCGCGCTCGTGTCCCTGCGCAGCTCCTCGACATCGACGTCCATCCCGGGCCAGGCCGGTGCCAGGACGCGATAGCCGGCCGCGCTGAACCGCTTGGCCCAGTGCTCCCAGCTGAGAGGGTTCATCCAGAGACCGTGAATCAGGACGATCGTGTCGGGGCCTGACGACTGCTCGGTGCTCATCTCCACTCCTCTTCTCGGGTCTTCCAGAGATGGGTCGCCGCCAGTGCGCCGGCGTCGCGGCGACGGCCCGGTCTCAGTAGTTTATGCGTACTCTCGATCGTCTGGCGATCCCGGGCCACGAGGGCCTGACCGCGAATGCCGATGCCGGTTAGGATCGAGGAGATGGCAAATTCGCTGCGTGCCCGCATGGCGCTCGCCATTGTGGCGCGGCGACTCCCAACCCTCGTCGCCGGAGATCCCGTCGCCAAGCTCGGTGATGGCCTGCACGTCGCGGTTGTCGGCTCAGGATCGCCACTGACCGACGCCAAGCGCGGGAATCCCTGTGCGGCGGTGATCGTGGGCGGGCAGATATACCTCATCGACGCCGGCGAGCGCTCGGCGGAGACGATGAGCCGGATGCAGCTTGCCTTCGACCGGATGGCGGTTGTCCTGATGACCCACTACCACTCCGACCACATCGGCGGGCTCGGGACAGTCAACCTGCAGCGCTGGGTGGCAGACGGCGCAGAGACCCCTCTGCGTGTGATCGGCCCGCCGGGCGTCGAGCGCGTTGTTGCAGGCTTCAACGAGGCCTATGCGCTGGACAACGGCTATCGCATCGCACACCATGGGCCCGAGGTCGTGCGGCCCTCCGGCGCCGGAATGGTTGCCGAGCCCTTCTCCTTTGGCGAGGGCCAGGAGTCGCTGGTCGTGCTCGAGGAGAACGGTCTGACGGTGACGTCCTTCCTCGTCGACCATACGCCCGTTGCCCCGGCGGTCGGCTACCGGTTCGACTACCGCGGCCGGAGCGTCGTGATCAGCGGCGACACGGTCTACTCGCCCAGCCTCGTCCGGGCCGCGAAGGGCGCCGACCTGCTCCTGCATGACGCCCTCTCACCGGAGCTCCTGGGGATGGTCGCGGACGCCGCCGGGAAGGCGGGGATGCGGATTCGCCAGAAAATCCTCGACGACGTCCCCGACTACCACGCATCTGCGCCACAGGCCGCCGAGGCCGCCCGGGATGCCGGGGTGGGGGCGCTGGCGATCACCCACGTGATCCCGCCCCTTCCGCTGAAGGGCCTCGAGGAGATCTTCCTGGCGGATTCGGCCGAGCGCTACACAGGGCCTCTCTGGCTCGCGCGCGACGGCGATCTCTACTCGCTGATGCCCGGCGCCGGCGGCGTGGAGCGCTCACGGATGATCAGTCGCATCCCTGGCGCCTAGCCCAGGCGCCCTCCACCCGGCCCCGGGAGGGTCGCTACTTGCCGGTTGTCCTGTGGGCCGTGGCGCGGGTGTGCCCGGAGCTGCCGTGGCCCTGTGTCGAGCCGGCCCGCGGGTTCCCCTTCGTCCTCGACGGGGTGCGGCGCATCAGCAGCCGCAGGGCCTTGTCGGCTGATCCCTCGTTCTCGCGCTCGGTGAGCGTCCTCGGGTGAACCGAGCGGAACACCGGACCCCTGGCGGCGTCCATCACAGCCACCACGGTCTTTGACCGGCTGGGCGTGTCGAACACGATCCCATCGATCTCGCTGCGCTCGCCGACGACCGTCACGAGACTGCCTATCTCAGGGGACTCCATCGGCACAGCCTAGTGCCGCGGGATGCGGGGAGGGGAACCAGCTCCTATGAGATGTTCAGGCCCTCGGGTGTCAACTCGGTCTCGATCGCGACCCGCAGTGCCTTGAGGGCGCCCTCCCGGGCCCGCAGCTTCGTGGCGTGGTGAGCCGCCATGTTCAGCTCGGCCAGGGCGCTCGCGGCGCTCATCCCGGCCTCCGCGAGCTGCTCGGGGGCGACCAGCTCGTCGAGGAAGCCCGCCTCGAGGGCCTCCTGCGGCGTGTAGCGGGCCGCACTGATGACACCTCGATCGAAGTCCCTGGGCGTTAGGCGCTGGCGGGCGACCTCTATCGCGAACCAGGGCATCGTCAGACCGATGCGGACCTCGTTCATGCACACCTGGAAGGGGCCGTCGGCACCGACCCGGGAGTCGCCCGAGAGGACCAGGAACGCTCCGGCGGCCACAGCGTGGCCTGTGCAGGCGACCACGACGGGAGTCGGGAAGGACAGCATCCGCTCGTAGAGCGTCGCGCCCAGCTGCAGCATCCGCAGCACCTCTTCGCCGCCGGCAGCGAAGACCTTGAGGTCGAACCCCGCCGACATGCAGCCCTCGCGTCCCGTGATCAGCAGGACCGCGTTGTCGCGCTCGGCTCGGTCAAGCGCCTCGTGCAGTGCTTCCAGCATCACGATCGAGAGCGCGTTGGCCTTCCCGTCGTCCATCGTGATCCGCGCGATGGGACCCTCGAGCTCATAACTCACGGGCGAGCTCATGCCCAGCCTCCCGCGTAGGCCACGAACTGCCCGGTTGTGAACCGGCTCGACCCGTCCACGAAGGGCATGCAGAAGGCGGCGAACTCGTCCATCGTGCCGAGACGCCCCAGGGGCACCATCGACTCGATCCTGGCCCTCAGGGTCCTCGGCGCCGCTGGCGCGGATGAACTCGGGGAAGTCCATGAAGTTCGTTCCAACTGCGTTCACCTGAACGCCGTTGCGGGCGACCTCGTCGGCCACGTTTCGCGCCAACATCGTCGCCCCGGCCCGGGCGGCCGAGTAGAGCGGCGCGCCGGGTGTCGGGCGAGCGCCGGAGGCACTGGTTATCAGGAGGATCTGCCCGTCTCCCTGCTCGATCATCGGCCCGGCCATCGCCTTGAGGAAATGGTAGGGCGCCTCGATGCAGCTGTGCATGACCGAGCGCAGATCCTCGAGGCTGGAGTTGACGAAGCGCCCGGTGACGATGGCCCCCGAGAAGGCGAGGGCCGAGTCGATGCGCCCGAAGCGCTCGAGCGCCGCGGCGGCCAGCCTGGGAGCCGAGTCGGGGTCGGCGAGGTTCGAGACGCCTGGAACGGCCTCGACGGCGGCGCCCTCGGATTCGAGCTCGGCCACGAGCGAGTCCGAGGCGTCGCCGATCACGATGTCGTGGCCTCTGCGAGCGAGCAGCCGTGCGGCGGCGGGCCCCACGTAGAAGGCTCCGCTGCCGACGATTGCTACGCGGCGGGGATGCTGATTCATCGTGCGAGTGCGGGTTCGATGGGCATTGGCTTGCTGCCTTTCCTGGTCGGGTGGTGTGCCGGCGGCGTCAAGGTTGGGTGTTGGGCGCGCCGCCGAGAGCACTGAGGATCAGAGCGCGAACTCGCACCAGCTCTCGTTCGAGCTCCCGCTCGCGACCGACGAAGCGCTGAGCCGGCATCGGCACCGACAGCGCGGCGGTCCGCCCGGCGACGTCGCTCACGGCGATTCCGGCCGCGCAGATCCCCTCGGAGTGCTCCTCGAGGTCGAAGGCGACGCCGCTCTGGGCGATTTCGTCGAGCTGGGCCAGGAGGTCGCCTCGCCGGGTGATTGTGGCCGGGGTGAAACGCTCGAGCCGGGCCGGAAGCATGCGCTCGGCCCGTCCGCGGCCGAGCAGCGCCAAGGCAGCCTTGCCGTTGGCCGTGCAGTGCAGAGGAAAGCTGGCGCCGACGGCTGAGACGGCGCGGAGGCGGTGGGGAGCGGGTATCTGGTCGATGAATCTCATCTCATCCCCCTCGAGAACGGCGCAGTCGACGGTCTCGCCGAGCTTGGCTGCCAGCATCTCCAGGAAGGGCCGCAGCTCGTCTCGCAGCTCCGGGCGGCTCCCCCGCGCGAGACGCACGAGCTCAGGGCCGATGCGAAGACGCCCGCTTGGAGACGCCGCCTCGAGGAACCCCTCGTGTGCCAATGCCGAGGTGAGCCTGTGGACGGTTGAGCGGGGGAGCCCAACAGCGGTGGCGATCTCCGAGAGGCTCATGCCGTCGGGGTGCTCGTGGATCGCGCGCAGGACCGCCGTGGCCCGTCCGATGACCTGCACGCCGCCCTCGGCGGCTTGGCTGGGGCTTTCCATCAGCGAGCAGGGTACATCAGCGGCCGTCCCGCTGGCCGGAACCGGCGATCCGCTGAGCGGGTGAGCAAAGGACTTGACAGGACGGCTTCGGCTGCCCTAGGGTAAATCCGTAATACGGGACAGCCGTACCGGATCATGGACCGCGTGAGGGAGCAATGACCACCTTCGATCTGAGCATCTGATGCAGGTCACCCGATTGGCGGAGGCCCGCAGCTACGAGGCTCCGGGACACCATGGGATGCTTCCTCTGCGGCTACAGGGGTTCGATGTGTCCGACACGCAGAACTTCTGGATAGGGCTGTCCCACTTCCTACCCGGCGGGGGCGCCGAGCAGGAAGCCACTCCTGTCGAGAAGGTCTACGTCGTCCTCGCAGGCGAGATCACCGTGACCACAGGCGACGGCGAGACCACGCTCCGGCCCATGGACTCCTGCCGGCTCGCCCCAGGCGAGGCACGGGCCATTCAGAACCGGACCAACCTGCCGGCTTCGATGCTGGTGGCCATGCCCTACCCGCCGGGGAAATGAGCGAGCTCTTCGCCCTTGCGGGCCGCTCGGCGCTCCTGACGGGAGCCACCGGCGCGCTGGGCTCGGCGGTTGCGCATGCGCTGGTCGCCCGAGGTGCCATGGTGACGCTGGCAGCGGGAGACGCCGACGCGCTGGAGGAACTCGGTTCGGAGCTGCGCAGGGCAGGCGGAGCTGTGGAGTTGATCGCACGCCGGCCGGAGAGCGAGGCCGACACGGAGGCGATGGCGGCGGCGGCCGTGAGTGCTCACGGCCGCCTCGACATCCTCGTGACGGCGGCCGGCCTGAACAGGGTGGGGAGAATCGGCGAGCTCGAGCCAGAGGAGTGGCAGCAGGTGATGGATGCGAACGTCCGCGGGAGCTGGCTGGCCTCTCGCTCGGCCGGCCGCCGAATGATCGAGCAGGGAGAGGGAGGGCGGGTGGTTCTGGTCTCCTCTACACGCGGACGCCTCGGTCACCCCGCGGGCTACACCGCCTACTGCCCCTCGAAGGCGGCCGTAGATGGTCTGACACGGTCCCTGGCCTGCGAGTGGGGGGCCCACGGGATCACGGTCAACGCGATCGGTCCAACCGTCTTTCGCTCGTCATTGACGAGCTGGATGTACGACGAGCAGGGGAGCGGGCGGGACGTCCGCGAAGCGATGCTGTCCCGTATCCCGCTCGGTAGGTTGGGCGAGCCCGATGACATGATCGGCCCCCTCGTCTTCCTGTTGTCAGACGCGTCCCGGTTCGTGACGGGCCAGGTTCTCTACGTCGACGGCGGCTACACGGCGGGCTGAGCCGCCGATCACCGAAAGGAGCGATGAACGCGATGGAATCCGAGCTTCAGCTGGACGTGCTGCGCCGCGAGCAACAGGGGTACGAGGAGGCCCGCAGGGGGTCGATGTGGAACGCGCGGACGCCGGAGCGCTACCCCGAGGTGATCGTCCGGGCAACGACCGAGCAGGATGTTCTCGACGCCGTCCGCCGCGCCCGCAGCGAGGGCATGAAGATCGCTGTCCGCTCCGGCGGCCACAGCTGGGCGGGGAACCACGTCCGCGACGGGGGCATGCTGCTCGATCTCTCGGGGCTCATCGGTGCGACGGTTGACCCGGCCACGATGACCGCCTCGGTTGCGCCGGGCTGTCCCGGGACCGTGCTGCTGGCACAGCTGGCCGAGCACGACCTGTTCTTCCCGGGCGGGCATTGCAACGGGGTCGCCGTCGGCGGATATCTGCTGCAGGGCGGCTTCGGCTGGAACGGGCGGGTTCACGGCCCGGCATGCCAGAGCGTCGAGGCGATTGATGTGGTGACGCCTGCCGGCGAGCTCGTGCGGGCGGACGCGCAGAATCACAGCGACCTCTTCTGGGCCGCCCGCGGCTCGGGACCGGGATTCTTCGGTGTGGTGACCCGCTTCCATGTGAGGGTCTATCCGCGGCCCAAGGTCATCGCGATGGGCATCCACACCTTCCCGCTGGAGCTCCTCGAGGATGTGTTCCGCTGGGCCCACGAGATCGGCCCGCGGGTGCCGCGGACGATGGAGCTGATGCTCCTGATCCACCGGGACGATGCGGGTGAGATCGAGGTCGCGGTGACCGGCCCGGTCCTGGTCGACACGCAGGCCGAAGCCGATGAGGCTCTGGCCCTGCTCCAGACCTGCCCGGTCATCGATCAGGCCAAGATCTCGGTGGCGAACGTGCCGGTCAGCCTGGACGATCTGTTCGCCGGCAGCGCGTCGGTCTATCCCGACGAGCATCGCTGGGTGACGGACAACATGTGGACCCATGCGCCGATCGAGGATCTCCTTCCCGGGCTCCGGAGGATCGCGGAGACGCTGCCAGGAGGCCCGTCGCACATGCTCTGGATGAACTGGGGCGCCAGTCCTCCCCGCCAGGACATGGCATACAGCGTCGAGGATGAGACCTACATCGCCTGCTACGCAGCCTCGCCCGACGCCGCGGACGACCCGATCAACGTGGAGTGGTCGACCGAGCGGATGCGCGAGATGGAGCACCTTGCCAGTGGGATCCAACTTGCCGACGAGAACCTCGGCCGCCGGCCCGCGCGATTCGTCAGCGACGAGAATCTGCGCCGCCTGGACGAGCTGCGCGCCGCATATGACCCCGAGGGGATGTTCCACCCATGGATGGGACGCCCCTGGGAGAGCGGGCGGTGAGCGAGCTCGACGCCTACCTCGAGCGGCCGCTGGCACCGGTCGACCCGGAGATGGCCGCCGCCGTAGCAGCCGGCCCGATGGACCCGGCCGCCGCGCTCGGGCTGGGGAACCTCGACCGTCTGCTCGATCCGACTCCCATCGCTGTCGAGACCGGATGGTGCACGCTGGACGACGGCGTCGGCTATGTCGCCGTACGTACGCCCATGCCGCACGTCAGGACCGAGATGGTGGACTGGTGGTTCGACTGGCACCCCCGCGAGCCGATCCGCTACCGGATCTGGCATCCCGCTGCGCACCGTAGCAACTCGGTCGAGCTTCCTTCGGTCCCGGGGCGGAAGGCACACTGGGGAACCGTCCACCATCCGGTTGAGGACATCGGCGTCGGGGTGGTCCATGCGCGGATCGCCTTCAAGCGGCCGACTGAGCTCGGGATGTCCGTCGATGAGCCCGATGGGGCGACGATCGTCGGAGGCTACGCCGGGGATGATCGCCGCCGCATGCAGCACACGGTCATGGTCCACGTGTTCCTGAAGGACGGCGACGGGGTGCTGCTTCGGAGCCGATTCTGGATCGGCGCGGCGATTCGACCGTTCGGGCCTCTGGCCCCGCTCGGTCGGGCCATGAACAACCGCCTGGTGCGGCGGGCCGTAATTCCGGCGGACGTGCCGCGCGCCCTCGCGACGCACTGCACCGAGGAGTACGCCAATCTCGCGGCGCTGCTGCCCGAGCTCTACGAGCGGTTCGGGCCTGCGTCGGGGCAATCGCCTGCGGCGCGCTGATGTAGCCTGAGGGCGATGGGTCAGATCTCACCGGCGCTCTACCGGGCCGGCTCCGGCGAGCCGCTCCTGCTGCTTCACGGGTTCACCGGGACCTGGCACCACTGGCGCCCGCTTCTGGGCGAGCTCGCGGCTCGCTACGAGGTGGTGGCGCCGACCCTGGCCGGCCACGCCGGCGGGAGGCCGCTGCCACCGGGCACCGAACTGAACTACTCCGGTTCGACCGACCTGCTCGAAGAGCATCTCGACGAACTGGGCCTCGGGTCGGTTCATGTCGTTGGCAACTCGATGGGCGGAGCCCTGGGACTGGAGCTGGCCAAGCGCGGGAGGGCGCGTTCGCTGGTGGCTCTCGCTCCAGGCGGAGGTTGGACCCCCGGCGACGGTGAGGCGAAACGGCTGGCCCGATTCTTCGCCCGGCAGCTGCGCTTGACGCGGGCCAGCGCCCCGCGACTCGGAACGATCTTCCGCCGGCCCGGGCCTCGCCGCCTGGCGCTGTGGGACATCATGCGCCACGGCGAGCTGGTGTCTCCCGCCGAAGCGGTCGAGATGGCGCGGGCGACGATGGAGTGTGCCGTGGCAGATGAGGTGATCCGGGCGCTGGCCAGCGAACGGGAGGACCTGATGATGCGCGACCTCGACAGCATCTCCTGCCCCGTCAGGCTCGCCACGCCGCAGTTCGACCGCATCCTTCCGGCCGCCCTGCACGCCCCTCGTTTCCGCCAGGAGATTCCGGGCGTCGACTCGGTGATGCTCCCAGGGTGCGGACACGTCCCGATGTGGGACGACACCGAGCTTGTGCTCCGGACGATCAGAGAGTTCGTCGATCGCCATGCCGCGGTGGATTCAGGCCGCGATCACTCCGTGGCCGAAGACGCGCCGGGCTCCCCCGTCAGGTAGCGAGCCACATCCTCGGCTTCCCTCGCCAGGGCGGCTGTGTCCTTCTTTGAGAGGGGCTGGAAGGGCGAGAGGGCGACCTCGCCCCGGGGCATCCCCCAGGTGGCGACGGCCCTGCCTCGAACCAGGGCGATCGGCCTGAAGATTCCGTTGCTCGTGACCACGCCGCATGCCGAGCCCACGATCGGCTCGCGCGAGCGCCATCCGTGTAGGACCGGATCGAACGCGCCCAGCAGGCGCGGAGGAGGCAGCGGGGCTGGCGCAGCTGCGCCCGAGAGCTCGAACAGCCCATCCTCGCGGCGAGTGATCTCCGAGGCGATCGCCGCGAAGCCGGCACGGGTGTCCCGCAGGGGAAGGCCCGCCCAGTAGGCCAAATCCCGCTCGTCGGTCGGGCCATGTCCGGCTAGGTAGCGGCGCGCCAGCTCCGCCAGGGCCTGGTCGCGGTCGATCGGCGGCGGGGCTCCAAGCCACTCGCGCACCAGTACATAGGCCTGATCGCCTCCCACGACGGGCCCTCTGACGATCAGTCCCCGGAGCGACGCCGCGAACAGGAGGTGGACCAGAGCCTGTCCCTCGGTGCGGACGCGCTGCGCGGCGATGCGCTCGCCCAGTTGGGCCCGTGTGAGCGGACCCTCCTCGCCGAGCGCCTTCTCGATCACCGCGATGCCTCTCTCGGCAGCCGCGGGCGTCAGGCCCTCCTGGGCGAGCCGGGTCGAGTTCGATGTGAGCCTCCCCGGTGCAGTCAGGGCCAGAAGCCAGTGGTAGTCCTCGCTGCGAACGAGATGCAGAGTCCCCCGGTTGAGCCAGCCGATAAGGAGGCTCCTCTCCTGTGTGAGGGCCCGGTCGACATCCGCCGCAGTCAGGCCGCTGCTCCTGGCACGGATCGCCAGCCGCACCCCGCGGGGGTCCTGCCCCTGAACGGCCAGCAGGCGCTCGACCACCGCGACGGGGTTCGCTGCGGGCTCGCCCGCCAGCAGCTGTGACGTGAGGCGCTCGGCGATCATGATGGGCAAGTATGGGCACCCCTCCGCCTGATCCCGGCTCCGCGATCGATCTCTACTGGCTGCCTCTGGGTGCCGGTGGGCATTTCGTCCGCGCGAACGGGCGTCTTTTCGAGGCCGTCACAGCGGTGATCCAGCGGCGCCGGCCGGACGCCCTCTACCACTCGGCCCTTGAGGTTCACTCCGACGGCCGGCGATTCGTGATCGAGCAGGCACCCGTTCGAGACGACCTGGGCGGGTCGCGGGGCGTTGTCGCCGAAGGCCCCGTTGGCGCCCGCCGGGCGGGCCGAATACGACTGTTTCGCTACGAGATACGGCGCTGGGAGGGCGGCTCGATACCCGACGCCGACGAGGCGGTCGAGAGCCCGGCCAGACTGACCGCCGACCCGGTTCTGTCCAGACGGCTGCTTGAGATCGTGCCTTCGGTGCCAACCCCTGTCTGGGGGCGGGACGAGCTCCGGGCCGGCGAAATGTGGAACTCGAACTCGATCGTCGCCTGGCTGCTGGCGAGCAGCGGTGTTGACTGCGCCCTGATCGCTCCGCCCAGCGGCGGGCGGGCACCGGGATGGTCTGCCGGGCTTGCCGTCGCGGGGCGTCGCACCGGCCAATGGGCTGACCCCTGACGCATTTCGTCCCAATTCGCTAAAGCGCTTGTCGCCGCCCGCGAGTGGACCGATGCGACAGAAGCGTGAGCGTCCGCTCGCGCATGTCGCCGCCCCGCGAGGTGGCTGTCCAAGGGAGACGCACCCATGAGCAAGCGCACTGCCAGAGCGAACAGTAAGTCCACCCGGAGGAGGCTGCCGACCCCATCGCTCATGCTCGCCTGTGCTGCCCTGTTCATCGCCCTCGGAGGCTCGGCCTATGCCGCCAGAGGCCTGATCGTGGCCGGCCAGATCGCCCCCGGAGCTGTGACGAGCAGGGCGATCCGAAATGGTGCGGTGGAACCAGCTGACCTCAGCACCCGAACACGAGCGCTGATCGGAGCCGGCCAGGGTCTCCCTGGCATGAAGGGAGACAACGGCGCTGTCGGAACCGCAGGCACCCCCGGGACCGCGGGCACGCCCGGCGCCGGCGGAGTCAACGGCGCAAACGGTGCCAACGGGCCCAACGGGCCGAACGGCGCCGACGGGGTCAATGGCACCAACGGCATCGACGGGAAAGACGGAGTCAACGGACTCAAAGGAGCAGACGGGACCAACGGCACGAACGGGACCAACGGAACGAACGGAACGAACGGAACGGTCGCTCCGCTGTCGGCCAGGCAGGGCCTGACCGCTCTTCCCACGGCATCGCCGCCGACCTCGATCGTCGAACTGGCCGTCCCGCCGGGCAACTACGTTGTCCTCGCGAAGACAGAGCTCTCACACACGGGCGCCGGCGACAGCGTCGAATGCCTGCTGAAGTCGGGCACCACGACGGTCGATCAGGCCGGGATGAAGACGCTTCCCGCACTTGCCGCGATCCCAGCCTCGCTGCAGGCGGTGGTCACGACCACAGGGACGCCCACCGAGCTGACCGTCCAGTGCACCGTCGCGGTCGCAAACGGGTCGGCGAACTACTCGAGCCTGATTGCGATCCCGACCGCCTGACCGTCAGTTGTGCGCCGCACCGGCAGGAAGGCCGGTCTGGATCCGGGTCTCCGGCATGACGATCGGCAGCCCGAGGGTCATCCAGTCGTGGAGACCGCCGCGATAGAAGAGGATCGCCGCCGGGGGGTAGCCGGTGGCGAGCAGCGCATCGATCGCGTCTGGTGTGGCGGCACACTGAGGCCCGTTGCAGAAGAAGATCGTCTCGGTGCTCCGATCGAGCAGGTCGATCGACTGGGTCATCTGCTCGTGCGGGATGTTCTGCGCGCCGGGGATTGTGCCCTCCTCGAAGAAGTGCTTGAGCCTTGTGTCGATCAGTGGAAGCCCCGCCTCGATGTGGGCGATCACCTCGAGCTCGCCAACGGTGGAAACGCCGGGGGCCAGGGTCATCGGCGAGATGGTGCCCCAGGTTCCATCGACGACCAGAAGTCCCGGCTCTCCCTCGATGGCCTCCGGCACCATGCAGGTCGACCGACGCCTTGGCAGCCGCCGGATCGTCTCACTCATGGCCGAACCGCACATCGGGCAGGACACGGCGCATCCAAGCGGGTAGATACCAGGCACGGGCGCCCATCAACCTGAGCAGCACCGGAAGCAGCAGCAGTCTCACCAGAGCCGCGTCCAGCAGCACGGCGACGCCCAGGATGATGCCCATCTCCTTGGGCGGGAGCGGCCCAGAGATCGCGAAGGTGAAGAACACGGCGACCATCACCGCCGCGGCCGCGAAGATCACCCGCCCGGAGTGGGCCATCCCCCCGACCATCGCGTCCCTGGCGCTTTTCGTCCGGTCCCAGTGCTCCTTCGAGGCCGACAGCAGGAACATCGTGTAGTCCATCGAGATCGCGAAGATCATCGCGAAGAAGAACACCGGCCCCCAGGCGTCGAGGAAGCCCTGGGGCTGGAATCCGAGCAGAGAATGCAGCCGGCCATCCTGGAAGATCAACTTTGCGATGCCGAAGGCTGCACCTGTCGCGAGCAGGTTCGTGAGCACGCCGGCGGCCGCGAGCAGAGGTGCCTGCAGGGCGAACAGCAGCAGCAGGAAGCCCAGCACCAGAACCACCCCGATCACCAGCGAGGTCTTCGCCGAGAGCAGCTTCTGAAGATCGTGGTTTTCGGCGACGGCACCACCGATCACCGTCCCCGCCGGGAGCTTGCTGCGGAGCCGATCGACCGTCGCGCCAACAGCCGGGCTCGACGGGTCCTGCCGGGGGATGGCCGTCACCAGGACGAGGCCATTGCCCCCGGACTGGGCCGGCATCACCTGCGCGACGCCCCGGTCCGTCCTGGCGATGGCCGCGACTCGTGTGGCGCTGGCCGATGGTGTGACGAGCTGAAGCGGGCCTGTGGACCCGGCACCCATCGCGGCCTGGACCTGGTTGTAGCCGACCCGCGACGAGTCGCTCGTCGGGACGACCTTGATCGACGGCATGGACGTCCTGAGCTGGGTCACCGGGTAGGCGAGGGCGAGCAGCAGCAGCAGGGCGGGGATGCCGTAGCGCCAGGGATTCCGCCAGAGGCGTTCGCCCCAGGCCTCGAACCGCGCTGAGCGGTGCTCGCCGGTGTGAGCCCAGGGGAGTGCCAGGCTGTCCACCTTCGGCCCCAGCTTGGCCAGCACTGCGGGCAGCAGTGTAAGAGTCGCGGCCAACACGAAGATGACCGCCAACATGATGCCCAAGCTCATGCTGCGGAAGGCGGGGCTTGGCACCAGCATCACCGCGGTGAGAGAGATCAGCACCGTGACACCGCTGAAAAGCACGGCCTTGCCGGCAGTGTCCATCGTCACAGCGGTCGCCTCCACAGGGTCGAGCTTCGAGCCGAAGAAGGCACCCCTGAATCGCATGACGATGAACAGGGCATAGTCGATCCCCAGCGCCAGAGCGAACATGAGCGCAAAGTTCATGGCCCAGATCGAGATCGGCATCACACGGGTGCCGAGGTAGAGCATCCCGGCAGCGGAGAGGAGGCCGACCATCGTGAGCATCAGGGGCAGGCCCGCCGCCACGAGCGATCCGAAGGCCAGGAGCATGATGGCGAGCGTCACCGGCCACGAGATCACCTCGGATTTCAGCATCGCCGAGCGGTTGGCCGCGTTGAAGTCGGACCACATACCGGCGGCTCCCGTGAGGTTTACAACCACGCCGCTCCCCGAGATGGCGTGGAGGCTCAGCTTCAGCTTGTCGGCGGCAGCGACCATCTCGTTCGGGTTCTTGGCGGCACCCGCCTGGATGATCGCCGTGTGTCCATCCTTGGAGATCGAGAGCCCCGGGGTGGGGGGGACGACGACGCGAACAGCACCGTTGGCGCGAAGCGTCTGTTCAACCCGTGCGATCGCCGAGTTGAACGACGGCGAGCCGACTGTCTGGGTCGGTGAATAGACGACAGCCATGAGGCCGTAGCTCCCCAGGCCGGCGAAGTCCCGTTCGACGAGCTTGCGTGCCTGAGTCGACTGCGATCCGCCGGCTTCCCATCCGGCGCCCGACAGGGCGGTCTCTACTTTCGGCGCGAAGAAGCCGAGCACCACGGCGATCACCGCCCACCCGACCAGTACAACGCGAAAGTGAGTTGCGGTGTAGTGGCCCAGGCGTCCGATCGGGCCCACGGTCGCGTGCTGCCCTCGACGCGAGGACGGTGCCGCCGGGGCGGGGGGTGCGGCCGTGGTGGCGCTCATGAGCTTGCCTCCTGTCGTTGGGGTTTGTTCTCTCCCTGCAACGAGGCGTTGAGATCGGCGATCTGGCGGCGCATGCCGCCACAGACCTGCTCGCAGAGCGCGAACACGCTGTCGTCCGCGATCGCGTAGACCGAGAAAGTGCCCTGCTTTCGCCTGCTGACGAGGCCGCTACGGAGAAGAACGCCCAGGTGTCTCGAGACGTTCTGCTGGGAGGCCCCTGTCTGCTCCTGGAGTTGCTGAACGCTCATCGGAGAGTCTCGAAGCGCATCGAGCAGGCGGATCCGCATCGGCTCGCCCAAAACCCGGAAGCGTTCCGCGATCAGCTCGAGAAGAGCCGGCGGCGCGTCCTGAAGCGTTGCTTCGTGGGCCATACCGGCATACTAACACAACTGTATAGTTGTACGTGCGAACAGTTGTGAATCACCTGGACCACGGCATCGTCCCGCCCGTCCGCTGCCCGCGCGCTCAGCTCTTGCCCTGGACCACGGCAGTCAGGCCCGCGAGCCGGAGCTGGATGCCCCCGCAGACCTGCTCGCAGAGCTCATAGACACCGCGGTCGGCGATGCTGTAGATCGAGCTGCTGCCCTCCTTGCGCCGCGCGAGGATGCCCGCGGCGAGGAGGATGCCGAGGTGCTTCGAGGCGTTCTGCTGACTGGTTTGAAGTTCGTCGGTGATCTGCGTGACGGTGAGGTCTCTGTCGCGCAACAGATCGAGGATGCGGATGCGGGTCGGATCCCCGATCACTCGCAGTCGGGCTGCGATCATTTCCGCGAGATCTGGAGGTATCGGGCTTGGAAGCTCCATCGGAGATGTCCCTGCGAGAGCGCCGACTCTAGCGGGCGAACCGCCCGCGACGATCGTGGGAAGACCCGGTCACAGGAAGCACTGCCCCTCGCCCCGGTAGGTAGGAACCTCATCGACGACCTGAGTTCCCTGCAGCAGGAGAAGGCTGTTGAAACGCTCGCAGAGCTCGCCTGCCTTGGTGTGGCGGAAGTAGACCTTGCCGCCCACCTTCAGGTCATCGGCGGCACGCCCGTGGAGCGGGGTCTGGACCTCGCCGGTGCCCTCGAGGGCGTTGAGCTTGAGGCCCTGTGGCAGATATGGGGTGGGCATGCGGTCCTTCCCCCCGGGCCCGGACGCCAGGTAGCCGCCGCCGAGCGCGGTCACGACTCCCGGGCCCGGTCGCCGGGAAACCGGCTGCGCGAAGATCGCGTCCGGCTCGAGGCGGAAGCTCGAGTAGTTGTCGAACAGGGTCGGCGCGTAGAAGCCCGAGCCGGCGGTCGCCTCCGTCATCGCCGGCTCACCGGCGATGAGCTCGAGGTCCCCGGTGCCTCCTGCGTTCACGAACTCCAGCTGCGCCACCCGTGAGACCGCCTCGACGGCAGCGGCCCGTCGCTCGCGCAGCTCGGCGTAGGAGGCACGCTGCATCCGCGTGACCATGAGGCTCTTCAAGCGCTGCCCGGCGATCCTGTCTCCCTGTCCGGCGATGTGCCCCTCGTAGGACATCATCCCGGCCAGGACCACCGAGGGGCGCGCGACGATCGCCTCTGCCAGCCGCCTGGCCTGCTCGGGGGTGTGCACGGGGGTCCGGCGGGGGCCGATCTTCACCCGCTCTCCCGCGGGCCAGTACGAGGCGTCGAAATCCAGGCAGACGCGGATCGGCGGCCCGGCGGCTCCGACGGCCGATTCGATCAGGTCGAGGTGCTCGACAGAGTCGATCATCACAACGGGAGCCCCACCGGGGCTCTCGCCCGTCAGCCGGCTCAGCTCGCCCAGCGCCTGGCGGTCCGTCGACGGGTAGGCCAGGAGCAGGTTCTCGAAGCCCATCCCCGCCAGCCAGAGCGTCTCCTTGAGGGTGAATGTCATCAGGCCCCGATAGCCCGGGTCGCTGTCGAGGATCGTGCGCATCAGGGGACGGCAGCGCAGGGACTTCGATGCGACACGGATGGGCTTGCCCCCGCTGCGCCGCAGCATGTCTGAGGAGTTCGACCACATCGCCTCGAGATCGACAAACGCAAAGGGGGCATCGATCTCCGCAAAGGCCGCCTCGTAGCGTTCGAGACGGCCGGCAGGAGTCAGCATCAGCCGAGCACCGGTGCGCGGACCGGCCCGAGGACACGTCGGACGTAGTCGTTTTCAAAGACGCCGTTGGGATCTAGGCGCGCCCGGACCGCCTGGAAGCGGTCCCACTCCGGGTAGCGCTCGCGCAGCGTGGCGGCCGTCTGGTAGTGGCGCTTGCCCCAGTGCGGGCGGCCGCCATAGGAGTTCATGATCTCCTCAAACCCCCTGAAGAACGACTCGAACTCCATGCCGCTGTACTGGTGAGCGGCGATGTAACAGGTCTCGCGCTCGTGGGCCGTCGACAGGAAGGCGTCGTCTCCGGCGGCGAAGCGGACCTCGAAGGGAAAGAGAATCGGAAGCCCGCGCCGCTCGATCAGAGCCAGCGCCCGCTCGAGCGCCTCGCGGGCGTGTTGGCGCGGGATTGCGTACTCCGTCTCGGTGAAGCGCACATCTCGCCTGGTCGCATAGACCCGGTAGGCGCGGTCCTCCGTCCGTCCCTCGGACATCGCCGAGGCGATCAGCCGGTTCAGCCTGGGTACCTGGCTCGGGAATCGCCGCCCGGTGCGGCAGACCAGCCCGAGCGCCTGGTTCTCGATGACCCGCTCCTGGATCGTCCGCTTCCACTGCGGCGTCGGTTTCGGCTCGACATCGCTGCGCCTCGTCGAGCGGGTCATCGCGGTGCGCGTGTAGGGCCAGAGGAAGAACTCGAAATGGTCGCTCTCCTGAACGTGCTCATCGAGACGGTCCAGCACCCGGGGGAGCGGAATCGGCTTGTCATGGCGTTCCAGCGTGTAGAGGGGAACGCACTCCACCGTCACCTGCGAGGCGATTCCAAGCGCGCCCAGGGAGACCCGTGCCGCGAGCAGGCCCTCGGGGTCGCTCTCGCGAGTCAACTCGAGGACCTCGCCGGACGCCGTGACGAGCCGCATGCCTACGACCCGAGTCGAGAGATTGCCGAAGCGCACACCGGTCCCGTGGGTCGCGGTCGCCAGGGCACCGGCGAGTGACTGTGCGTCGATGTCTCCCTGGTTCTCGAGGCCCAGGCCGCGACGTGCGTTCTGCGGGCCCAGTTCGTGAAGCGTTATGCCCGCCTCCACCGTGACGAGGCCGGTGTCCGGGTCCGCCTCGACCACCCGCTGCATTCCCGATGTGTCGATGAGCAGCCCCTCGGTGCAGGCGATGTCGGTGAACGAGTGCCCGCTCCCGGCGGCACGAACCGGGATCCCCCGGGCGGCCGCCTCCGCGATGCTCAGGGCGAGCTCCTCCTCGCTTCGGGGACACACGATCTGCGCCGGCGCGCATCGCTGGTCGCCTGCCCAGTTCTTCCAGATCGGAGTCACCAGGCGATCATATGCAGGCACCCCTGGCCCGGTGCCACCGGCGCTCGCTGCAGATCACGGAGCGCGAGCCGGCAGTCGTCGCGAGGATGGCTGTAGCGTGCCCCGCGTGATCGTCGATCGTGCCATCTACCGCGACGGGACGCGGGTCGAGGAGCCACGGGACCTCGGCGCGATGGCAGCCAGTTGCAAGGCCGACGGTGGGATCGCCTGGATCGGGATGTACCGGCCAAGCCATGACGAGTTCGCCGAGGTCGCCCGGGAGTTCGATCTGCACGACCTCGCCGTTGAGGACGCCGTCAACGCCCATCAGCGGCCTAAGCTCGAGCGCTATGGCGAGACGCTGTTCTGCGTGCTGCGTCCCGCTCGCTACATCGACGAGACCGAGGCGGTCGAATTCGGCGAGGTTCACATCTTCGCGGGACCCCGCTTCGTCATCACGGTTCGCCACAGCGAGGCTCCGGACCTGGGCAAGATCCGTCGCAAGCTCGAGACGCGACCGGACCTGCTGCGCCGCGGCAGCGTGGCGATCCTGCACGCAATCATGGACCGCGTCGTCGACGACTATGGCCCGGTCGTCGCCGGGGTGGAGAACGACATCGACGAGATCGAGGATGAGGTCTTCGACCCGAGCTGGGACGCCTCGCGGCGTATTTACGAGCTCACACGCGAGGTCATTCTCTTCCAGCGAGCCGTGAAGCCATTGATCCCGATGCTGGCTCGCCTGATGGACGACCCGGGGGTGGGGGAGGAGGAGCGCCGCTACCTGCGCGACGTCCAGGATCACGCGCTGCGGGTCCAGGAGCAGGCGGACGGCTTCCGCCAGCTGCTGCAGAACATCCTCAACGTCAACCTGACGCTCGAGACGAAGACGCTCAACGAGGTGTCCAATCGCCAGAACGAGGAGGTCAAGAAGATCTCCGCATGGGCGGCGATCCTGTTCGCCCCGTCGATCGTGGGAACGATCTACGGGATGAACTTCCGCAACATGCCCGAGCTGCGCTGGCACTACGGCTACGCCTACGCACTGGGGCTGATGGTGGGAGTCTCGGCGGCGCTGTACTTCGCGTTCAGGCGACGCGGCTGGATCTGAGCAGCCGCGTCGACGGGGTGGGGTCAGCCTGCCTGCGTGGAGCCGTCCACTGCCAGATCCGCGCCCGTCACGTAGCTGAAGCGTTCGGACAGAAGCGCAACCACCGCAGAGGCGATCTCGTTGGGATCGGCGAAGCGACCAAGGGGTACCGCGCTCTCCACGTCCGCGATGTAGTCGGCAATCGTGCCGCCGGTGGCCGCTGCGACCTCCTCCGCTACGCCGCCCGAGCCGGTCTGCATGTCGGTGAGTACCGGGCCCGGACTGACGATGTTCACCCGAACGCCGGAAGGCGCAAGCTCGATCGCCAGCGACCGGGAGAAGCTGTTGAGCGCCGCCTTCGCCGCCGAGTACTCGGGTGCCTCGACCGCCGGAATGCGAGCGTTGAGTGAGGAGACGTTGACGATCGCGCCACGACGCTCGAGTAGATGGGGAAGCGCGGCGCGGACGGCTCGCACGGCGCTGAACAGGTTGATCTCGAAGGCCCATTGCCAGTCATCGTCGGTGGTCGACGCCACGCCATCGAAGTGAAGCCGGCCCGCACCGACGTTGTTGACGAGCAGGTCGACGCCGCCGTGGGAATCCGTCGCCGCGGCGACAAGCGCGGCGGGACCACCCGGCTGAGACAGGTCGACCCTGACCGCGAGGACGCCCTCCAGGTCTGCGAGTGCCGTCACGTCCCGAGCACCGGCGACCACGCTCACACCCTCCGCGATGAGTTCCTCGACGATCGCCCGCCCGATGCCGCGGCTTGCGCCCGTCACCACAGCCACCTTGCCGCCGAGACCGAGATCCATATGCCGGACGCTACACCAGCGCCATCGCCGGCTGTGACCTCGAGCCTCCCACGGGTTTGTGGCGATACGACTAGAGCCCTGGCTCGGGAACGTTCGACCTCAAATCAGCCATGCAAAGCCAACAAATGCGCCCGAGTGGACTCGAACCACCACGGGGAAATCTCCCCACAAGGCCCTCAACCTTGCGCGTCTACCAATTCCGCCACGGGCGCAGAGTGGG
>CAZFGJ010000016.1:0-27590 GCA_964518445.1 uncultured Solirubrobacteraceae bacterium | reverse complement strand
TCGTCTCGATCGGCTTCGTCGTCGATCTCAACTACCGCGACGCGACGACCTCGGCACACGATCTGCTCCAGACATTCAAGATGCATCCGCTCGTCAAAGGCATCCTCGAGGGCGGCGAGCGGGTCGCCTGGGGCGCAAAGGCGCTCCCGGGCGGCGGATATTGGTCGATGCCCAAATTGTCGATGCCCGGGGCGGTGCTCGTTGGTGACTCCGCCGGCATGGTTGACACGGCGGCCCTGAAGGGCGTTCACCACTGCGTCATGTCCGGCAAACTCGCCGCCGAGTCGATCTACGCGGCGCTGGTGCGCGGCGAGACGAGCTTCGAGTCCTACGAGGAGGCCGTCGAGAACTCCACGATCGGCTCCGAGCTCTACCAGGTGCGAAACACCCGGCAGGCATTCCAGAAAGGCTTCCTGGTCGGCAGTGCGCTGGCCGGCCCGTCGATCATGTCCAAGGGCAAGGTTCCCCCGGGGCGCCAGGAGTGGCACCGGGACGACGCCGAGCCCATGTTCCTGGGCAACACGAAGGAGCGCTACCCGAAGCCCGACGGCAAGTACACGTTCGACAAGCTCTCGTCGGTGTTCATCACGGGCAACGCGACCCGTGACGATGCGCCGAACCACATTCGCGTCCAGAAACACGTTCCGCGGGAGATCGCCGAAACCTGGAAGTGGATGTGCCCGGCGGGGGTATATGAGATCCCCGAGGATGCTCCTGAGACGGGTGACGTCGACGTGATCGTCAACTACACGAACTGTGTGCAGTGCGGCGCCATCACCGCCAAGGGCGGACGGCTGACGACTCCCGAGGGCGGCGACGGGCCGCTCTACCAGGTCACCTGAGCCCCCGCCGGCACGGCGGGGCATGCTCAGGTTCGGTTTCGCGCGAAACCTGAGCGCATCTGCAGTGTTAGGGAGTGTGATGAACGCGAATATCCAAACGCCTGGCCGTCATCGCCGCCCCGGCGGCCTGCCGCTGATCCTGGCCATGCTGGGCGTCCTCGCCTGGCTGGCTCTCGCTCCGCACGCGCTCGCCGACACGCCCGCCGCTGCCACGCAGAGCACCACGCCGGTCAAGCCCACCGCGGTGGCGACGCTTGAGCAGTGCGTCACGTCGGGCACCCAGGCCGAACGCTCAGCGACCTTCTCGGGCGAAATGGCGGCCATCCCGGGTGCCGTGAAGCTCGAGATGCGAATCGACGTGCTCGAGCGGATGCCCCGCGAAGCGATCTTCCACACGGTCACATCTCCGGGCCTCGGCGTGTGGCGGATCGCCGCCCCGGGCGTGAAGTCCTACAAGTACCTCAAAGAGGTCACGAACCTCTCCGCGCCCGCCTCCTACAGGGCTTCTGTGCGCTTCCGCTGGCTGAACGCCAAGGGGAAGATGATCAGGGCCGCGGAACTGAAGACGGCTCGTTGCGTGCAGACGGCACAGGGCCGCAAACCCGCCGAAGAACCGGCACCGGCCGCCTGAGCCGCGGCGGCCCGCTAGAATCATCCGACGATGAAGGCCAAGATCCATCCGACCTACGAGCAGGCTCACGTTCGCTGCACCTGCGGCAACGAGTTCATCACGCGGGCGACCCGCGATGAGCTCCACGTCGAGGTCTGCTCGAACTGCCACCCCTTCTACACGGGGCGCCAGAAGCTGATGGACACGGGCGGCCGCGTGGAGCGCTTCCAGCGCCGCGTAGCGAAGGGCCGCCTGCACTCGGCCCAAGCCCGCACCGCAAAGTAGCTCGATGGCGGCGGGCGCAGCCGCGGACTCACCGGGCACGCCTGCGCGGCTGACTGCCGCCACGGCGACGGCGCCAACCGTCGATCAGCCGAACTCCGGCGTCGCGGACGCCGAAGTTCTCCCCGACGGCGAGCTTCAGGCGACGCGCGACGCCCCGCTGGGCGGCCAGGCTGTGCTCGAGGGCGTGATGATGCGCGGCGTCTCCAACTGGGCCGTGGCGGTCCGCAAGCCCACCGCCGAGCAGTTGGCCGAGGGTGAGCGCTCCCCCGAGGAGGCCGCTCTGGGCGAGGTCGAGGTCACGACCTATCCGCTCGACTCCGCCATGCGCCGGCACCGGGTTCTGCGCCTGCCGATCATCAGGGGGGTCGTCGCGCTGGGCGGCTCGATGGCGATCGGCTTCCGCGCCCTGGAGGTCTCCGCCAACGCCCAGCTTCCCCCAGAGGACGCCGAGTCGGAGCCTCAGGAGATTCCCAAGGCGGTCTGGATCGGGACTGTGGTCCTGGCCGTCGCGATGGCCGTCGTCCTGTTCTTCCTGATTCCCGTCGGGCTCACCAGCCTGATCAAGGACCAGCTCAACTCGTCGGTGCTGTTCTGGCTGATCGAGGGAATCGTCCGGACAGCCCTGTTCCTGGGCTACATGCTGCTGCTCTCGCGACTGCGCGATCTGCGCCGGGTCTTTGAGTACCACGGCGCAGAGCACAAGACGATCTCCTGCTTCGAGGCTGGACTCGATCTGACGCCGACCAACGCGCAGCGCTTCTCGCGCCTGCACCCTCGCTGCGGGACTAGCTTCTTGTTGATCGTGATGGTCGTGTCCATCTTCGTCTTCGCCCCGATCGGCCTGCCGGCCTGGTACTGGCTGGTCGCCACCAGGATCCTCGGGGTGCCGCTGATCGCGGGGCTCTCCTTCGAGCTGATCAAGTTCGCCGGGCGCAATCGCACCCGCCCCTGGGTGCGGGCGATCATGTGGCCGGGCCTGAAGCTCCAGCTGCTGACCACACGCGAGCCCGACCTCGACCAGCTCGAGGTTGCGATCGCGGCGCTTGAGGCGGTTCTCGCGCTCGAGCGCCCGGGTGAGCTCACGGCGGACGACCTGGTCGGTGTCGAGGTGGTCGCCTAGGCCGGCTCGGCCACGGCCGGGACCATCCTGGCCACCAGTTCCCTCCAGCCGGCCTTCAGCCGCTCGGAGTCCATCTCGCGCGTCTCGCGCAGGTAGCGATAGAAGTCCGCCCCCAGGCAGGCCAGCAGAGTCTCGGCGAGGTACTCGGCGTCGCAGTCGGGATCTGTCTCCCGCAGCAGCAGAGTCATGTGGAGTCTGTAGACGGCGTAGGGCGCAGAGCTGAAACGGGCACCGCCGTCCTCGGCGGCCATCAGCAGTTCGGAGTGCCCTTCGAGCATGTCGATCACGGCTTCGCCGAAGGCCACCAGGCGGTCGCCGGGGCAGGCGCCGGGGCCGAGCGGGGGAGCCCCCCTGATGATCTCTTCCTGGAAGTGGCTCTCGCGCTCGGACAGGACGGCGCGCGCGAGCGCCGCTCGTGAGCCAAAGCGCCTGAAGAGGGTTCCCTTCCCGACGCCCGCCTGCTCGGCGATCTCATCCATCGAGACGCAGCTGACCCCCCGTTCATCGAACAGCCGTTGTGCCGTGCAGAGGATCCGCGCCCGGTTGCGGGCGGCGTCGACCCGTTCGGCCGGCTCGGGCTCGATCAGGGGAAGTTCGAAAAACGTGTCCATGCGCACAATCAATACTACTAAACGGACTTCGGTCCGATTTGCTGTTACAGTGGATTGAAGCCAAGCGGACTGCGGTCCGCCATAACCCTTGAACCCAAGGAGCACCAATGAGCACAGCAACGCAGCAGCCGGTCGCAGCCGGAACCTGGAAGATCGACACAGTTCACTCGAACATCGGCTTCTCGGTCAAACACATGGTCGTGGCGACGTTCCGCGGCCGATTTGAGAGCTACACGGGCTCGCTCGTCGCCGGCGAGGACGGCACCCCGGTCCTCGAGGGCTCGGTCGACGTCGACTCGATCGTCGTCAAGGACGAGAACCTCGCGGGGCACCTGAAATCCCCCGACTTCTTCGACAGCGCCAACCACCCGCGGATCAACTTCCGCTCGAAGGACATCCACGTCACAGAGAGCGGCCAGCTCGAGGTCGAGGGTGAGCTGACCCTGAAGGGGCACACGCACACGGTCACGGGGCGCGGCTCGATCAACGGCCCGCACGTGGACATTGCCGGTAACGACAAGCTCGGCATCGAGCTCGAGGCGGTAATCGACCGCCGCGAGTACGGCCTCGAGTGGAACGCGCCGCTCCCCAAGGGTGGCTTCGCGCTCGAGAACGACGTCAAGCTCCAGGTCGAGCTCGAGCTCGTCAGGGAGGCCCAGTAACCATGAAGGTCCTCGGTCTGTCGGGCAGCCTGCGCAGCGCATCGCACAACAGGAGCCTCCTGCTGGGAGCGGCGGGCCTGCTGCCCGGCGGAACCGAGTTCGAGCTGTTTGAGCAGCTCGCCTCGATCCCTCCCTACAACGAGGACGAGGAGCACTCAAGGCCACCGGCGGTTGAGGCGCTCCGGCGTGCAATCGCTGACGCCGACGCGGTCATCGTGGCCACCCCCGAGTACAACGGCTCGATTCCGGGGGTGCTCAAGAACGCCCTCGACTGGGTCTCACGGCCGGTCGCCCAGTCGCCGCTGAAAGGCAAGCCCGTGGCGGTAATCGGCGCCAGCACGGGGCTGTTCGGCGCCGTCTGGGCACAGGCCGAGACGCGTAAGGTGCTCTCGACGATCGGCGCTCGCGTGGTCGACCGGGAGCTGCCGGTCGGACAGGTCGACGAAGCACTCGCGGACACCGGCCTGCCGCTGGAGCGGGACATGGTCGAGAGCCTCTCGGCGACGCTCGACGAGCTGCTCGAGCTGGCATCTCCACAGCGCGCCGCAGCATGAGCTGAGCGGGCTCGGCGCCCCGTGCGCCTAGACTGCCCGGCGATGATCGAAGAGCTCGTAAAGCAGATCGAGACGCGCTTCGCCGAGCTCGGACAGCAGATGACCGACCCCGAGGTCATCTCCGACCGCCAACGCTACGCCGAGGTCGGCCGTGCCTACAGCCAATTGGAGGCCGCGGCCAAACTGGCAAGCGAATGGCGCCTGGCGCAGGACGATGCGGCCGGGGCGGAAGAGCTCCTCGCCGAGATGGGCGAGGAGTCTGAGATGCGCGAGGAGCTGACCGAGGCCCGGCGCCGCATCGAGGAGCTCGAGGAGGAGATTCGCCTCGCCATGGTCGAGCAGGACCCCAACGACGAGAAGAGCGTGATCGTCGAAATTCAGGGCGGCGCCGGGGGCGAGGAGGCCGGGCTGTGGGCGGGTGACCTCTACCGGATGCTCACCCGCTACGCCGAGCGCCGAGGCTGGCAGACCGAGTCGCTCGAGGTGGGGGAGGGCAAGTACACGTTCGCCGTCAAGGGCGACGGCGCCTACTCGGTCTTCAAGTTCGAGGGCGGCACCCACCGCGTTCAGCGCGTGCCCCAGACCGAGTCCCAGGGCCGGGTGCACACCTCGACAGCCACCGTCGCGGTGCTGCCCGAGGCGGAGGACGTGGACATCCAGGTCGACCCCAACGACCTGCAGATCGATGTCTACCGCTCCTCGGGTCCCGGCGGGCAGTCCGTCAACACGACCGACTCGGCCGTGCGGATCACCCACAAGCCCTCGGGGATCGTCGTCTCGATGCAGGATGAGAAGTCCCAGCTTCAGAACCGGGAGAAGGCTCTGCGGGTTCTGCGGGCTCGGCTCTACGAGCAGGCCCTCGCCGACCAGCAGGCCGAGCTGGCAGCCGACCGCCGCTCGCAGGTCGGCACGGGGGATCGTGCCGAGAAGATCCGCACCTACAACTACGGCGAGCGCCGCGTCACCGACCACCGGATCAAGCTGACCGTCCACAACCTCGACCAGGTCCTCGAAGGAGAGCTCGACGAGCTGACCTCGGCCCTGCAGTCCGATGAGAAGCGCCGGCGCCTGCAGGCCCAGGCCTCGGCGTGAGGGGCACGCCGGTCCGAGATGCGCTCGCCGGCGCGATCACGGCGATCACCGCAGCCGGCTCGGAGACTCCCCGCCTGGACGCCGAACTGCTGCTCTGCGACGTTCTCGGTGTGAGTCGCGAGCAGCTTGTGACCGACCGGACGCTGAGCGTCGCGGGAGGAGCCGTTCGGCCCTTCCAGGATGCGGTTCGGCGGCGCTCGATCGAACGCGAGCCGATCGCCTACATACTCGGCCACCGCGGCTTTCGCCGCCTGGATCTGAAGTGCGACCGGCGCGCCCTGGTGCCGAGGCCCGAGACGGAGCTGCTGGTCGAAGCCGGACTCGACCTGCCACACGGCGTGCATGTGCTCGACCTCTGCACCGGCGGCGGCGCCGTCGCGCTGGCATTGAAGGACGAGCGGCCCGACCTCGAGGTGACGGGGAGTGATCTGAGTGAGCCGGCGCTCGAGCTGGCGCGGGAGAACTCCGCGCAGCTCGGCCTGGACGTCAGATGGGTGCGAGGTGACCTGCTCGACGGGATCGGAGACGAATTCGACGCCGTGCTCGCGAATCCGCCGTATGTCGCCGACTCCGAACGCGCCCAGCTGGCACCAGAGATACTCCGCCACGAGCCCCACGAGGCCCTCTTCGCAGGCCCTGACGGGCTCCAGGTGATCCGCCGTCTGCTCGATCAGGTCGGCTCGCGCCGGCGCGTCCGGACGCTGGCGATCGAGATCGGCCGGGGTCAGGCGCCCGCTGTCCTCGAGATGACCAGGGCTCGGGGATTTGTCGATTGCCATTGCAAAAAGGACCTGGCGGGTGTAGAACGGGTGATCATCGGGGAGCGAGGATGAAATCCAATGCTTGACGAGGAAGACGCCGCAAAGCTGCAGGACTGCGTCGCCGCCGGCGGCGTCGCCGTTTTTCCCAGCGACACCGTCTACGGCATCTGCTGCGACCCGGAGAACCAGGCGGCCGCACGCCGCCTCTACGAGCTGAAGGGCCGGCCCGCCACCCGCGCGTCGGCGGTGATGTTCTTCTCGCTCGACCCCGCTCTGGAGATGCTCAGCGAGCTGCCCGAGGCCGACAGGCTGGCGCTGCAGGTGCTTCTGCCGGGCCCGTTGACGATTCTGCTGGCGAACCCGGCGAAACGATTCGCCGCGGCCTGCCGGACCGACCCGCTGACCTTCGGCCTGCGCGTCCCACGGCTGGGCGCGAACATCGCCGCGCTGGCGCGGATCACGATCCCGGTCATGCAGTCCAGTGCCAACGCCTCCGGTCAGCCTGATGCGCGGACACTCCAGGAAGTTCCCATCGAGATGCGAGAGGGCGCCGACCTGGTGCTCGACGGCGGCGCGCTCGGAGGAACTCCCTCGACGGTGATCGACCTGCGAGACCTCGAGGCCGAGGGGCGCTGGCATGTGCTGCGTGAGGGCGCCCTGCCGAAGACCGATGTCGAGGCCGCCCTGGCGAGGCTCGCCTAAGGCTCAGGCCGGGGAATGACCCGTGCTCCCGCACGGGATGCTAGCCTCGAGTCAGCTGCCGCAACTGGCGCCCTGAGGTGGAAATGACCACCGGGAAGCGGCCAGCGAAGACGCCGCGCGCCTGGGCACCAGAGTCCTTCGTCGCCTGCCAAGGAGAGCGCTGTGTCTGAGAGTGAGCTGAGCCCCGACTACTTCAACCGTCCGCTGGCCGAGGTGGACCCCGAGATCGCCGACGCGCTGAACGGCGAGCTGGAGCGCCAACAGCGCACGCTGGAGATGATCGCCTCGGAGAACTTCGTTCCCCGGGCCGTCCTCGAGTGCCAGGGCTCGGTCCTCACCAACAAGTACGCCGAGGGCTATCCAGGCAGGCGCTACTACGGGGGCTGCGAGTGGGTCGACGTGTCCGAGCAGCTGGCCATCGACCGAGCCAAGTCCCTGTTCGGAGCCGAGCACGCCAACGTCCAGCCTCACTCCGGCTCGCAGGCGAACGCGGCCGTCTACCACGCCCTGCTGCAGCCGGGCGACACGATCATGGGCCTCTCACTGGCACATGGCGGGCACCTCAGCCATGGGATGAAGATCAACGTCTCGGGCCGTCTCTACGACATCGCGCCCTACGAGGTCGATCGCGAGAGCTCGCTCATCGACATGGACGAGGTCGCCCGGATCGCCCGCGAGCGTCGTCCCAAGATGCTGCTGGCGGGCTGGTCGGCCTATCCGCGGGAACTCGACTTCGCGCGCTTCCGGGAGATCGCCGACGAGGTCGGTGCGCTGCTGATGGTCGATATGGCCCACTTCGCCGGGCTCGTGGCGGCAGGTCTTCACGCGAACCCGATCGAGCACGGCGCAGACGTCGTGACGACCACCACCCACAAGACGCTGGGCGGCCCCCGGGCCGGGATCATCCTCTGCAAGGAGGAGTACGCCAAAAAGATCGACTCGGCTGTCTTCCCCGGTCAGCAGGGCGGCCCGCTCGAGCACGTCATCGCCGCCAAGGCCGTGGCCCTGAAGATCGCCACCAGCGAGCTTTTCGTCGAGCGCCAGCAGCGTACCGTCGCGGGCGCACGCGCTCTCGCCGGCGAGCTGTTGAAGGCCGGCCACGGCGTCAATGTCCTCACCGGCGGGACCGACGTGCACCTGGTGCTGGTCGACATGCGCGAGTGCGACCCGGAGCTGAGCGGCCTGCGGGCTGAGGAGCGCCTGCACAAGATCAACATCACGGTCAACCGCAACGCCGTGCCGTTCGACCCCCGCCCGCCGATGGAAGCCTCGGGTCTGCGGATCGGAACTCCGGCGCTCGCCACGAGAGGCCTGCAGGAGGACGACTTCGTCGAGCTGGGGAAGATCCTCGCGGTCGCTCTCACGCCGGAATACGACTCGCGCAGCGACGAGCTGACCGAGCGAGTGGCCGCGATCGTCGAGCGCTACCCCCTTTACGAGGGGCTCGCCGCGCCCATGCCGGCCTGAGCGACCCGGGCGGCGCGGGATGCTCCGCGACGCTTGCGACCTCGGCGCCTGCGATGCTTTCCGGAGCCGATGGCGCACCCCACTGAGCTCGAAGCGCTTTATGCGTTCCTGGCGGCGCTGGCCGTCACGGCCGTCCTGACTCCCCTGACGATGCGCCTCGCGCGAGCGGTCGGGGCGATCGATGAACCGCGCGAGCGGGGGCTCTCTGAACGGCCGACGCCGCTGCTGGGCGGCCTGGCCATCTTCGCCGGAACCCTTGTGGCCGGGCTGATCTGGCTCCCGGCGGGCTACGGCGGAGAGCCCCACCTGTGGGACGGCGTCCTGCTGGGAGCGGCTGTCATCACGGTGGTGGGCGCGATCGACGACCGTTTCGAACTGCACCCGGCCGTGAAGCTTCTGGGCCAGGTCTTCGCGGCTGTGATCGTCGTCCACTACGGCGTCGCGGTTAAGGTGATCACGCTTCCCTTCGTCGGCAAACTGCACTTCCCCAACGCCGGCGCGACGAACGCGGGGCCGGTCCTGACGGTCATCGGCCTGGTGGCGATGATGAACGTCGTCAACTTCTCCGACGGGGTCGATGGCCTGGCGGCTGGAGTCTGCGCGATCATCGCGGCCGCGATGGCGGTCATCGCATTCGACCTGGGCCGGCAGTCGCCGGGGGTTCTGGCAGCGATCACGGCCGGCGCCGCGCTGGGGTTCCTGATCTTCAACTTCCCGCCCGCCTCGAGCTTCATGGGCGACTGCGGCGCGAACCTGCTTGGTCTGCTGATGGGGGTGATCACGGTCGAGGCAGCCGTGAAGACGACGGCGGTGGTGTCCTTCGTGCTCCCGCTGATCCTTCTGGCCGTGCCGTTCCTGGACACCACGTTCGTCCTGCTCAAGCGGCTCAAGTACAAGCAACCCGTCTATCGCCCGGACAGCGAGCACTTCCATCACCGGATGGCCCGAATCGGTTTTTCCAACCGCCGCACGATCGCCTACCTCTACACCTGGACGCTGATGCTTGCGGGCCTCGCCCTGGCACTTCGATTCGTCCCCTACAGCGATCATCACGGCCACCTCTACACCGGCTGGACGATCGTGATGATCGCCCTCGGCCTGCTCGTCGTCGCCGCCAGCGTCTACCTGGTCTATGTGCTCGAGATCCTCAAGTTCAGGCATCTCGACGCGATGCGGCTTCGCATCCTGCGTCCGGAAGCCTCGCCGGATGAGATCGAGATGGACGTGGTCAAGGACTTCGAGACGGGCGAATTCAAGGCCGTGACCGAAGAATTCAAGGCCGTCGGGCCTGATTCCACGAGCCGGCAGCCCGTCCCGCCCCCCGGCGGCAGCTCACCCCCGGGGGCTCAGCAGCGGATCGGCGAGCGGCAGGTGGATCAGGACGGCGTAGGCGCAGGCGAGGAGAACGACGGCGCGCAGGCGCCGATCGCCGCTGACGGCCGCTAGCGGCAGCGCCCAGATCGCGTACCACGGCAGCAGCCATGCCGTGGAGGCGAGCAGAGCGAGCGTGCTCCAGGCCGCTCCGTCGCGCCAGTCCGCCCCTTTGGCGGTGCGCCACAGGCAGGTCAGGAGCACGGCCAGGAACCCCGCCCAGAAGATTCCCCGCCACCAGCCGGGAGTTCCGTCGAGCGAGAGCAGGCGAGCCGTCTCGGCGGGAATCGAGTGGGTCGCGATCAGTCGCTGCTGCTCGCCCACGGCGCCGAAGAAGCCCAGCGCATGTGGTCCGAAGCCGATCACACCGACGGCGGCGACCACGAGCAGTCCAAGGATGCCCGCCACGGCGACGCCGACGCGGCGTGATCGCTCGGCCGGTGCAAGAACCAGGAATGGGAGCGTGAGGCCGGCCGTCACCTTCACGCCGACCGCAATCGCGAGCGCCCATGCGCCGGACCGGTAGGAGGGGTTGGCTCCGGCCGTCACGAACAGGGTCACCGACAGCAGCAGGATCAGCAGCGTGTCGTTGTGGGCACCCCCGACCGCGAGCACCAGGAGAACGGGGTTCAGCCCGATGAACGCCGCTGCCTGGCGGCGCGAGCGGCCCAGCCTCGAGGCGGCGCCCGCGCTGAGCGCCACAGCCCCCAGGCTCGCCAGGGAGGCGACGCACTTCATGGCCCACAGCCCGCCGGCGGCCCCCAGCGGCGCCGCTCCGTAGCTGGCGAGGGTGTAGATGGGGCCGTAGGGCGAATGCTTGAAGGGCCAGCCGACGAACGCGAAGACGGGATCGCCGGACGCTTCGGCCGCCACGTGGGTGTAGGGGTCCAGCCCATGCAGTGCGCCCATTCGCGCGAACGCCAGGTAGCCGAAGACGTCCTGGGAGATCAGGGGCGGCCCGAGGAGCAGGAGGAGGTGGGCCAGGACGATCGAGCCGGCCAGCAGCCAAAGGGGCAGCCGCCTGGCTCCGGCGAGCACCAGCAGATAGCCGGCGCACATGACGAGCATCAGCGTCTCGAAGCCGGTGCCGTGGAGCTCGCTGCCGATGCCCCGCAGCGGTCCGGAGAGCCAGTTCGGCCATCCTCCGACGGATGCCGGAACGTAGTGCGTCGGTACGGCGGCGGCGTCGGTCAGGAGCAGCAGAAGACTCGCCAGGACGAGCAGCAGGCCGATCGCCGCGAATCCGGTGCGCAGGGCCGAATCGGAGGCCGGAGGGGCCTCGGAGCTTTCCGGCAGGGCGATGGGGGAGCTGGGAGCGGCGGCCTCGATCGGCCCATTCTCGCGCCTGTGCGGCACACAGGCGTCCAGTGAGAGCGCTACGCTGGACTCGCAGCCGTATCCACCGGGTGATTCCGGGCGGGTGCGTCTGCCAGCACGCTGTAACCCAAGGGGGCCAGGCGTGCTACATCCGGTATGCGAAGCCGTAACCGCCAACGTCCCCTGCGCGAGGTATCGGGCCGGCGACGTGTTCTGATCCTCTCCGCCGATGTCGGCGAGGGTCATGCCGCGGCCGCACGCGCCCTTGCCGAGCAGATCGAGGCGTCGCCACAGGACGCCGAGGTCACGGTCATCGACGGCCTCGCCTCGATGGGCCGGGTGCTACGCCCCGTTGTCGAGGATGGCTACCGGGTGCAGCTCCGCTTCTTCCCCTGGACCTACACGCTGGTCTACTGGATGCTCGAGCACGTCCTTCCGTTCCGCCTGCTCGCGCGGCGGCTGCTCTGCCTGTTCGGCTCCCGTCCGCTGGCCCGCACGATCGCCGAACACGAACCGGACGTGATCGTCTCCACCTACCCCGCCGTGACCGTGGTGCTGGCCCGGCTGCGCTCGCGGGGCGAAGTCGACTGTGCGACGGTCGCCACGATCACCGACCTGACAGGTCTCTTCTTCTGGGCGCAGCCGGGGATCGACATGCATCTGGTGATGTACGGCGAGTCGCTGCAGTCGGTCGAGCGGATTGCCGGTCCTGGCAGCGTGCAGCTGGTGCGGCCCCTGATCTCCGCGGAGTTCCTCGAACCGCGCTGTCCGACCGACGCCCGCAGGGCTCTCGGACTGCCCGAGGAGGGCCGCATGGTGGTCGTCTCCGGCGGCGGCTGGGGCGTGGGGGACATCGCCGGGGCGGTCCAGGAGTTCGTCAAGGTCCCCGAGGTGAGCAGCATCGTCTGCCTGGCCGGGCGCAACGAGCCGCTCGAGGAGAAGCTCTCCTCGCTGTTCGCCGATGAACCGCGTGTCCGAGTCCTTGGGTTCACCGACAAGATGCCCGAGATCCTTGCCGCGGCAGATGTTCTCGTGCACTCGACCGGCGGGGTCACCTGCCTCGAGGCACGGGCCGCCGGCACTCCGGTCGTCTCCTACGGGCTTCCCGTCGGGCATGCCCGCCTGAACACCCGGGAGATGGCCGAGCTGGACCTGGTCCGCCTGGCGCACGACACCGATGAGCTGCGGGAGCACGTTCAGGCAAGCTTCGCGGAGGAGGAGAGTGCGCCGACGGGACCCGAGGGCGCGCCGTCGGAGGACCCCGCCGCCGTCGACCTCGTTTTGGGCGCCCTCAGGAGGGTCAGGCCGATCCCCCGCTGGCGACTGCGCCTGGCCGCCCTGGCAACTCAGGCGGCGGTCCTGTTCCTGATCGGCTCGTGGATGATGTCGACCGACGAGGTGACAACGCTGGCCGCGAAGGTCCTGCGCGTCCACCCGCTATCCCACGTGCCGACGGACGAGCGGAAGGTGGCCCTCGTGGTCCATGCGCCTGCCCGCAACGTCTCGGTTCTGGCCTACGAGCTCGCCGAACGGGGCATCCATGTCTCCTTCGCCGATGACGCGGGTGTCCCGACGCCGCAGCGGATCGCCGAGCTTCACGATCTCCATGACGAACTGCTTCCCGAAGTGCCCAAGTCCTCGCTGCTCCGCTGGCCCAAGACCCGGGGCGTGCTTCGCTCACAGGCCCGGGCACTCGGGCTGGAACACCACTTCTACTACCTCGAGCCGCGCACCGGCCTCTCAGTCGGACAGCTCGTCCTGGCGCGCACCGACGGGGCGATCCCGGTCAAGGGAGCCCTACGCATGAGCGCGACCGGCGCCCTGCCTCAGCGAACGATGCGGGCCGGCGATGTCTTGGTCGTCGAGCTCGACGGCTCAGCCACCTCTGTGCTCGGGCTCGAACGGATCGTCTCCGAGCTGGCGGCCGAGGGGCTCGGAACCGAGTCGCTGTCCTCGCTCACCTCCGCCTGAGGATCCATCAGCGCCAGCAGCAGGGGTGAACGGGCCAGGGCTCCGGCGCCGATGACGAGCACCAGGAGCGAGGCGATCAGCGGCACGCCGCCCAGCGGCGTCGAATCGAAGTACTCGCCGAACAGGAGCGGCGCCAGAGCCACGGGAATCGCCGTCTGGGTGACAAAGACGACCGGCGCGACCTGGATTGCGGGGCGGTTCTGCAGGGCGCTCATCTCACTGAGAGTCCCGACGCCCCCTGCGGCGGCCGTGCTCAACGCCCAGAGGAGCGCAAGTCCGATGTTGCCCGCGTGGAGGTCGTCGGCCGTCAGCTTGGTCGCCACTCCGCTGAATGCAAAGGCACAGCCCGCACAGAACATCGTGATCTCGGACCTCGGATGGCCGAAGAACCGCATCGCGTAGGGAGTCAGGGCGGCCAGAGCGAGAATCGAGAGGACGATCGTCGTCGTCAGCACCTCGGTCACGTGGGAGGAGTTGGCCGGGGCGCACAGCCCAGTCCCGATCACGCCCAGGACGATCGCGACGACCGCGCAGTACTCGTAACGCCCCGGCCGCTCGTCGAGCATGTGCTCGCCGGCGACCATCAGCACGAGCAGGCCCGCCGCGAGGGCGGGCTGGACGACCACCAGCGGCGCGAGTATCAGCGCCAGCACTTGCAGCGGGAAGCCGAGTATCGAAAGGCCGGTGCCGAACAGCCAGCGGCCCTGGCGCACGAGCCCCCAGGCGAGCGCCACGCGCAGGTGCTCCTCCTTGGGAGCCTGCTTCGCGTCCATCGCCTGCAGGGCGATCCCTAGGCTGTAGAGCGTGGACGCACCTGCAGCGGCAAGGATTCCGAGCACAAGTTCCATGTCCACTGACGATATTCGCACTCCGGCCGTCCCACTCCTTGGTGCGGTTGCCGGCGCGCTGCTCGCCGGGTACCTGCTTCCGGGCCTGGCCGGCGCCTGGAGTCCGCTTCGCGCTCCCCTCGGAATCGAGGACCACACGGCCGGCGGCGAGGGGTATGCGCTGACCTTCGATGACGGTCCGCATGCGCAGGGAACGCCCGCTGTCCTCGAGGTCCTACGCCGCGAGCAGGTTCGCGCAACCTTCTTCCTGGTCGGCGAGCAGATCCGTCGCAATCCCTCGATTCCGCGGGAGATCATCGAGGCGGGCCACGAGATCGCCATCCACTGCGACCGCCACCGAAACCTCCTGCGCCTGGGGCCGCGGCAGGTTCGCGAGGACATCGCCCGGGCCGAGGACGCCATCGGCACGAGCACCGGGCGCTCCCCACTCCTGTACAGGCCTCCCTACGGCGTCCTCAACGTGACCGCCCTGCGCCTGGCCCGATCGCGAGGCTGGCGGACGCTCCTGTGGACCCAGTGGGGGCGAGACTGGGAGGCACGCGCCACGCCGGAGTCGATCGCGGCCAAGGTGACCGAGGGGGCCGGCCCCGGCTCGGTGCTGCTTCTGCACGACGCGGACGACTACTCGGCGCTGGACTCCTGGCGCAGGACCGTCGCCGCGTTGCCGCGTGTGATCGAGACGATGCGTGAGCGCTCGGTGGAGGCCGTCTTTCCCTGATCGGCGGCGGGCTCCCGGCGCTCCGGGGTCCCCTCGACATCGGTCCGGGCGGTTACCATCAGAGCCTTGTCGACCGTTGTTCAGATCGATCCAGCCGCCCCTGCTCAGGCGGCCCCCGCAGATGCTCAGGCGGCCCAGTTGCAGGCCCCTGCGCGGAGCCGCTGGTGGGTCGAGGTGCTCACGGTCGCCTGGCTGCTGTGGGTATATGACGCCATAACCAACCTTGCACCGCTGCGGATGGCGGCCGCCCTGGACCATGCCCGGGGGATCCTCAGCCTCGAGCAATCCCTGGGAATCGCGCCCGAGCGCTCGCTGGATACCTGGCTTGCCGCGCATCCAGCTGTTGGCCTTGCTCTCTCCGACTATTACGACAACGCTCACTTCATCGTCACCGTCGGCCTGCTCGGCTGGCTCTGGTGGGCGCGTCCCGGCATCTACCGTGGTCTGCGCAACTCGCTGGTCCTGATCAACCTGCTGGCCTTCGTCGTCTTCTGGCGCTACCCCGTCGCGCCCCCGCGGATGCTCGACGGGTTCACCGACGTCGTGGCGTCGACCCACGCGATCGGGTCCTGGCACGACGGAGCCCTGGCGTCGCAGGCGAACCAGCTGGCCGCGATGCCCTCGCTGCACATCGCCTGGGCCGTCTGGTGCTCGGTCGCCATCTGGCTTGCCACGCCGCGAATGTGGATCCGTGCCATCGGGATCGTCTATCCGTTCGTGACGGCCTTCGCCGTCCTCGCCACCGGAAACCATTTCGTCCTTGACATCGTCGGTGGAGCGCTCATCGCTCTGGCGGCGTTTGCCATCGTCGCCGTTGTATCCAGGCAGCGAGCCACGGCCGCACCGCACCCAATCTGACCTCCGGTGCGCTTCAGGGGCCGCCCACCGGGGCGCGTGCCTCATGTCACAAACTTGTTACGAAGTAGAAGGTCAGATAGAGTGGCCGAGCCGCCGCAGACTGTTGAGGGACGCTCCGACGGCTCCGCCTCCGCAGAGCGCGGGCGTGTCTGCGCCTGTAGGGTGGCCCCACGCACATGCCAGATTTCGACGCCAACGACGACTCCACGCGCCTGCCCGGCACCGGCCAGGGCAAATCGTCCGACCGTGCGGCATTCCAGCCGCCCCCGTCGCGCCGCGGACGTGACCTTGCCCGCCGCCACCCGGCCGCTTCCCGCCGGGTCCCCGCCGGGCGCTCGGGTGCGTTCTCGCTCGTCTCCCGCCGCCGTGCCAACCGTGTCGCATGTCGCCCCGCCGCGCTCGCCGCGGGTGTGCTGACGCCCTCGCGCCGCCAGCTGCGCCTCTGGAACCTCTGCCGCGGCACGCTTCCTGGATCGCTGAGCTGACGTGGTCATCGTTCGCTACCTCGACGTGTGCCTCGTGCTCGCGACAGCGCCCTTCGTGCTGATCGCGGGTCTTCCACTGCTCGGTTACCTGCTGGCCTCCACCGCATGGATTCTGACCCGGCTGGGGACGACCTACATGCAGGAGCGGGCACTGCGGATCGGCGACCACAAACTGCGCGCGGGAGTTCAGGTTGCGAGCATGATGGGACGGATCTGGATCGTCGCCCTGGTGATCCTCCTGGCCCGTTTCATCGGCGGCAAGGACGACGGCATCATGGCGGCTGCGCTGCTCCTGGCGGCCTTCACGGTGTACTTCGTGATGTCGTTCTTCACCCACGGCAACACGCTGGTCCCGCCGCGAACGTCGGGCAGGCCGAGCACGTCATGAACGCGACAGTGACGGGGGGAACACCGCCGGTGAGCGCCGAGGCGCCGCGGCCCGTAGGAGACACGCCCGACGGCGGTACCGGGGCACCCAAGAGCAAGCTCAAAAAAACGCTGCTGATCATGGGCGGCGTCTGGCTCGGCGGGATCATCGCCCTGTTCGTGATCTTCGGCAGCGGCGGGCGCAACAGCGAGTACCAGCCGCAGAACGAGTTCAAACTCGAAAACTGGATCCACGCCGGCGTCTTCTCGATCAACAAGGCCGTCCTCTACCTCTTCCTCGCGGCGATCGCGACGTGCGTCTCGATGATCTACGTGGCCAACCGGATGCAGGCCCGGCCCAACAAGGTGCAGACCGCTGTCGAGACCCTCTACCAGCTGATGAGGGACAACATCACGGGCGCCAACCTCGACGAAAAGATGGCCAAGCGCTGGTTCCCGTTCATCGGGACGCTCTTCCTGTTCATCATGTTCTCGAACCTGATCGGCTACATACCGCTGCCGACCAACACCGAGCACAAGATCGAAGTGTTCGGCCTTCACTTCCCGTCCTTCTCGCTCTACGCGGCGACGGCGAACCTGTCGATCCCGCTGGCCCTGGCGCTGATCGTGTTCATCTCCTACACGGTCGAAGGGATCCGCGCCAAGGGGCCGATCGGCTATCTCAAAGGCCTGGTTCCCGGCGGCGTCACGGGGGGCATGGCCGTCTTCATCTTCTTTCTCGAGGTCCTCTCAAACGTGATGCGGCTGATGTCGCTGTCGATTCGTCTGTTCGCCAACATCCTCGCCGGCCACCTGATCATCCTGTTCATGGCCGGTGCGCTCGCGGTGATCCTCGGGGTGTCGGCACTCGCCTGGTTCACGATCCCGTTCGGCATCGCCCTGTTCGCCTTCGAGGTCGGCCTTGTCGCCGCCCTGCAGGCATTCATCTTTGCCACCCTCACCGCTATCTATCTCGGCGGCGCAGTCGCCGAGGAACACTAAAAGGAGTCAACTGTCGTGCACATAGCTCTCATCACCCTGCTGGCCGCCACCGAAGAAGTGGCCAAGGCCGGCAAGTCGATCGGCCTCGGCGTCGGAGGAGGCCTCGGTGCCGTGGGCGCCGGTGTCGGCATCGGGATCATCTTCGGGAAGGCCATCGAAGCGATCACCCGCCAGCCCGAGATGCGCGACGAGATCACGCAGCTGCAGTGGCTGGGCTTCGCTCTGACCGAGGCATGCTTCTTCTACGGGCTGGTGGCCGGTCTGCTCGCCGCCTTCATCGTCTGACCCGATGCTCGCTTCGATCACATCGGGCACACAGGTGATCGCCTCCAGCGGTGGCTTCCTGATCGAACCCGGAATCGGGCTGATGATCTGGACGCTGATCGTCTTCGGGGCGACGATGTTCCTGCTCTCGAAGCTCGCATTCCCGCGTATCAGCGAAGCCCTTGGGCGTCGCCAGCAGGCGATCGAAGACTCGATCGACACGGCTGAGCGGACCCGCGAGGAAGCGGACAAGATCCTCGCTGAATATCGCGAGCGGCTGAAGGATGCGCGCACTCAGGCGGACGAGATCGTCCAGCGTGCCCGTCAGGCAGCCGAGACGCACGAGCAGGAGGCCAAAGGCCGTAGTCAGGAGATCGTCGAGGAGGCCGCAAAACGGGCCGAGCGCAACATCGAGGCCGCCACGCAGAGGGCGTTGGACGACATCCGGCGCGAGGTTGCCGACCTGACGATCATGGCCACCGAGAAGGTCACCCGCAAGACCCTCACCGATGCCGACCAGCGCCGGCTCGTCGAGGAGGCGCTGGGCGAGTTGGACTTCAGCGGCATCTCCTCGGCTCCCAACAACTGATGGAGGAGCTGGCTCAGGTCTACGCGCGCTCGTTGTTCGAGGTCGCCCGCGAACAGGACAAGCTGGACATGCTGCGCGAGCAGCTGGCCCAGTTTGCCGACGCGCTCGACAAGAGCCACGAGCTCGCTGTGTTCTTCTTCTCGCCCTACTTCTCCACGGTCGAGAAGCAGGACGGCCTCCGCCGCATGGTGACGGATGCCGACGAGAACCTCTTGAACTTCCTCGAGCTGCTCATCGAAAACCACCGCATGCCCGTGATCTTCCGTATCCGCCAGGAGTTCGAGCGGCTGTGGGACCAGGAGAACCTCGTTCTCCCGGTGGAGATCACATCAGCCATCGAGCTCGACCAGGCGACGACCGAGAACCTCGGCCGGACGATCGGCGAGCGGGCCGGGCGCAAGGTCACCCTTGCCGCCCATGTTGACCCCGAAATCCTCGGCGGCATCGTAGTCAGGGTCGGAAACTCGATTCTCGACGCCTCTATTCGCAACCGACTGGAGCAGCTGCGCAGGCACGTTGCCCAAGGAGCCTCTTAGGAAACGACATGCAGATCAATCCCGACGAGATCACAAGCATCCTCAAGAGCCGCATCGAGGGCCTCGACGCGGGCCGCGCCGAGCTGACCGAGGTGGGCACCGTCCTCTCGGTCGCCGACGGCATCGCCCGTCTCCACGGCCTGGAGAACTGCATGTCCTTCGAGATGCTCGAGCTGCCGCACGGCGTCACAGGGCTCGCTTTGAACCTGGAGTCCGACAACGTCGGTGCCGTGCTGTTCGGCGACTGGGAGCGGATCTCCGAGGGCGACACGGTCAAGCGGACCGGCGCCCTGCTCGAGATCCCTGTGGGTGAGCAGCTGCTCGGGCGCATCGTCGACCCTCTGGGCCGCCCGCTGGACGGCAAGGGCGAGATCAAGATCGACCAGATGCGCCCCGCCGAGTTCAAGGCCCCCGGTGTCGTTCAGCGCCAGCCCGTGACAGAACCGATGCAGACAGGGCTGAAGGCGATCGACGCGATGATCCCGATTGGCCGTGGCCAGCGAGAGCTGATCATCGGCGACCGCCAGACCGGCAAGACGGCGATCGCGATCGACGCGATCATCAACAACAAGGACACCGGCGTGATCTCGATCTATGTCGCGATCGGCCAGCGCATGTCAACCGTCGTGGCCCTGGCCCAGACGCTCGATGAAAACGGCGCACTGGACAACACCATCATCGTCGCCGCGCCGGCCGACGAGGCTGCCCCGATCAAGTTCATGGCCCCCTACGCGGGCTGCGCCATGGGTGAGTACTTCCTCTACAACGGCAAGCACGCGCTCTGTGTCTATGACGACCTCACCAAGCACGCCTACGCCTACCGGCAGATGTCGCTGCTCCTGCGTCGCCCGCCGGGCCGTGAGGCCTACCCGGGTGATGTCTTCTACCTGCACTCGCGCCTGCTCGAGCGCGCGGTCAAGCTCAACGACGATCTCGGCGGCGGCTCGCTGACGGCGCTGCCGGTCATCGAGACCCAGGCGGGGGACGTCTCGGCCTACATCCCGACGAACGTCATCTCGATCACCGACGGGCAGATCTTCCTCGAGTCGAAACTCTTCAACTCGGGCGTCCGTCCCGCCATCAACGTGGGCATCTCGGTCTCCCGCGTCGGTGGAAACGCACAGATCGGCCCGATGAAGAAGGTCGCCGGGCGGATCAAGCTCGAGCTCTCGCAGTACCGCGACCTCGAGGCGTTCGCGCAGTTCGGCTCGGACCTCGACGCCGACACCCAGCGGACGCTTGCCCGAGGTGAGCGGCTCGTGCAGACGCTCAACCAGAACGAGCGGGCGCCACTGGCCGTCGAGGATCAGACGGTGCAGATCTACGCCGCCACGAACGGCTTCCTGGACCGCCTGAACGCGGATCGGGTGGGAGAGTTCCTGCTCGAGCTGACAGAACGGATGCACTCCCAGCACCAGGATGTGCGCGCGAAGATCGCCGGCGGCGACTGGTCCGAGGACACCCAGAAGGCCGTTCACTCGGCCGTCGAGAACTTCGCCCGGGACTTCGGCTACGACCTCGACGAGGAGGGCCAGCCGATGGACGACAGCGCCGCCCCGGAGGTCTCCACGGCGGCCGCCTAGGCCCGCCCCGGAGGATCGCCCATGGCATCTCAGCGCGACGTCAAGAACAAGATCGCATCGGTGAAGAACATCCAGAAGATCACCCGTGCGATGGAGATGGTCGCCGCGGCGCGACTGCGCCGCGCCGAGCAGCGGATCGCCGCGCTGCGTCCCTACGCGGACGCACTGCGGCGAATGACACGCCAGGCGGCGCAGGCGGCCGGCGCGGAGGCGTCGCGTCTGCCGCTGCTCACCGAGCACGAGACAGAGAGCAACATCGGGCTGCTGCTCGTCACCGGAGACCGCGGCCTTGCGGGCGGCTTCAACTCGCAGATCGTCCGCGCGGGCATCCGCATCAACGGCGAGCTCACCGAGCAGGGGCTGCAGAGCGCGTGGTACGCCACCGGACGGCGGGGCGTGTCCTCGCTGGCCTTCCGCGGCCACGAGCTGAGCGGCAGCTACACAGGCTTCGCCGACAAACCCTCATACGCGGACGCTCGCACGATCGCGGACGACCTAATCCAGGCTTACATCGACGGACGCGTGGACCGCGTGGAGATGGTCTACAACGCATACATCTCGCCGCTCACCCAGACCGTCACCCACGAGCGGCTGCTGCCGATCTCCCACGCGACGATCGCGGGCGAGGACGACGGCGGCGAGGCCGCCGAGCAGCAGGGCCCGCGTGCGCTCGTGGACTACGAGCCCGACCCCGAGGAGATCCTCAAGCGCCTGGTTCCCGACTACGTCGAGATCTCGATCTACCGTGCGCTCGTCGAGTCCACCGCGGGCTTCTTCGGCGCGCAGATGACCGCGATGCGCAGCGCATCGGAGAACGCCGGCGAACTGATCACCGACTACACGCTGCAGATGAACCGCGCCCGCCAGGCGGAGATAACCCAAGAGATCATGGAGGTGGTGGCAGGCGCCGAGGGACTGAGCTAACCCGCGCCACAACCACCACCCCAACAAACTTGAAATAGATAAAGAGGAGAATCGAAAGACAATGGACGCCACCACCGCCACCGAGCCGACCGGCTCCACCACCGCCACGGCTGAGCGCAACGTCGGGCGCATCGAGGAGATCCAGGGCGTCGTGATCGAGGCCGTCTTCCCCGACGAGCTGCCCGAGATCAACCACGCGATCACGATCGACCGCGGCGAGGGCGGGGTCCTCGTCTGCGAGGTCCAGCAGCACCTCGGCGACGACCGCGTCCGCGCGGTCGCGATGGACTCGACCGACGGCCTCGCCCGCGGCATGGAGGTCGGCGACACCGGCGGTCCGATCACGGTCCCCGTCGGCCGCGCCACGCTCGGCCGCATCTTCAACGTCCTCGGCGACGCGATCGACCTCGCCGGCCCGGTCGACAACGAGGAGCGCTGGCCGATCCACCGCCCGGCGCCGACCGTCGAGAACCTCACCCCGACCACCGAGATGTTCGAGACCGGCATCAAGGTCGTCGACCTGCTCGCGCCCTACGCCAAGGGCGGCAAGGTCGGCCTGTTCGGCGGCGCCGGCGTCGGCAAGACGGTGCTGATCCAGGAGCTCATCCACAACCTCGCCAAGGAGCACGGCGGGCTGTCGGCATTCTGCGGCGTCGGCGAGCGCTCGCGCGAGGGCAACGACCTGTGGCTCGAGATGAAGGAGTCGGGCGTCCTCGACAAGACGATGCTCGTCTTCGGCCAGATGAACGAGCCTCCCGGAGCCCGTATGCGCGTCGCGCTGTCGGGCCTGACGATGGCCGAACACTTCCGTGACGAGGGCCAGGACGTGCTGTTGTTCATCGACAACATCTTCCGCTTCGTCCAGGCCGGCTCCGAGGTCTCGGCGCTGCTCGGACGGATGCCCTCGCAGGTGGGCTACCAGCCGACGCTCGAGACCGAGATGGGCCAGCTCCAGGAGCGCATCACCTCTACCAAGCGGGGCTCGGTCACCTCGGTCCAGGCCATCTACGTGCCGGCGGACGACTACACCGACCCGGCGCCGGCATCGGTGTTCGCGCACCTCAACGCCACCACGGCGCTGTCCCGGGCGATCTCCGAAAAAGGGATCTACCCGGCCGTCGACCCGCTGGACTCGAACTCGACGATCCTCAAGGCCGACATTCTCGGCGAGGACCACTTCCGGGTGGCCAACCGGGTCAAGGAGATCCTGCAGCGCTACAAGGAGCTCCAGGACATCATCGCCATCCTCGGTATCGACGAGCTCTCAGACGAGGACAAGCTCACGGTCCAGCGCGCCCGCAAGATCGAGCGCTTCCTGTCGCAGCCGTTCTTCGTGGCTGAACAGTTCACCGGCACCCCCGGCGCCTACGTGCCGATCGCCGAGACGATCCGAGGCTTCGAGGAGATCATCGAAGGCAAGCACGACGAGGTTCCCGAGAGTGCCTTCTTCCTGAAGGGCACGATCGAGGAGGTCGTTGAGGCCGGCAAGAAAGGCTGATCGTGGCCCGGACGAAGTTCCAGGTCGACGTGATGACCCCCGAGGGAGAGGTCTTCTCCGAGGAGATCGAGATGCTCTCGACACGGACGGCCGTCGGCTCGATCGGTGTGCTGGCCGGCCACGAGCCTGTGCTCGCCATGCTCGAACCGACCGAGCTGCGCCTGTATCGCTCGGAGACGGACATCGTGCGCTTCGCCCAGGCGGAGGGTTACCTGCAGTTCGGCGAGAACCGAGCCCTGGTTCTCGTCGAGGAGGCGATCAGCCCCGAGGCGATCGACCGCGGGACGCTGGAGAGCAAGCTGTCCGACTCGCGCCAGACGGCCGAGCGCGCCGAGGAGGGCAGCGAGGAACTCGCCAGGGCCGAGCGGGATATCCGCCGATACGAAGCCTTTCTGACTGTCGGGTAGTAGTCGCGCCGTCAACTGACACGGCGCCTCTGCAGCCACTAGCCTTTCCGGCTTCATGAACGCGGCGCGTGAGCCAATCGGAGTTATCGGCACCGGCTATGTCGGGCTGGTAACGGCGGCCGGCTTCGCCGAGCTCGGCAGCGACGTCTACTGCGTGGACATCGACGCCGAGAAGGTCGAGCGGCTGCGGCGCGGCGAGGTGCCGATCTACGAGCCCGGGCTGGCTGAGCTACTGGCTCGCAACTCCGAGCGCCTGCATTTCTCGACCGACATCAGCGGCGCGCTCGAGCATGCACGGCTGCTGTTCGTGGCCGTCGGCACGCCGCCGACCTACTCGGGCGACGCCGACCTGTCGGCGGTGCACGCTGTCGTCGCGGCGATCCCCGCCTCGCGTGAGCACGCCCTGGTGATGAAGTCGACGGTGCCCTGCGGAACGGGCGCCTCGCTGCAGCGGGTCTTCGGGGAGCAGGAAAAAAGTGGTCTCGCCTACGTTTCCTGCCCCGAGTTCCTGAAGGAGGGCTCGGCCGTCAAGGACTTCCTGCACCCCGATCGGGTCGTCGTCGGGGACGACGGCGGGTGGGCGGGGGATGCCGTCGTCGAGCTCTACTCACCCCTCCAGGCGCCGCTCGTGCGGACGGACATCGCCAGTGCCGAGATGGTCAAGCTCGCGTCGAACGCCTTCCTGGCGACCAAGATCTCCTTCATCAACGAGATCGCCAACGTCTGCGAGCAGACCGGGGCGGACGTCGTCGAGGTCGCCAAGGGGATGGGTCTCGATGACCGCATCGGCGGGAAGTTCCTGCAGGCGGGCATCGGCTTCGGAGGCAGCTGCTTCCCCAAGGACGTGGACGCTCTGAAGCAGCTGGCAGGGAACTCGGGCTATAACTTCCAGCTGCTCAACGCCGTGATCCAGGTCAACGACCTGCAGAAGCGCCGGGTGATCGGCAAGCTCCAGCGCCACCTGGGAGCCCTGGCGGGCAAGCGGGTCGCCATGCTGGGCCTGGCCTTCAAGCCGAACACGGACGACATGCGCGAGGCCTCATCGCTGGTGCTCTCCTCGCGGTTGCAGGCCGACGGGGCATCGATCGTCGCCTACGACCCGGTGGCCGAGGAGCAGGCCCGGCGGCTGGTGGCCGGGATCGACTTCGCCGACTCGCCGCTGGATGCCGTCCGCGGCGCCGATGCCGCCGTGCTGGTCACCGAGTGGCAGGAGCTGATCGAACTGAACTGGTCCGAGGTCGCCGGCGCGATGTCCGGCAACCTCTTGGTCGACGGGCGCAACGCTCTCGATCCTCAGGCCGTGCGCCAGGCCGGCCTCATTTACGAGGGGATCGGGCGGAGGTGAGCCGATTCAGGCCGTGATCCTGGTCGGCGGACAGGGAACCCGTCTGCGGCCCCTGACCTCGACCGTGCCGAAGCCAGTCGTCCAGCTGGTCGACCGGCCGTTCATCTCGTACATGCTCGAGTGGCTCAAGGATCACGGGATCGAGGACGTGATCATGTCCTGCGGGTTTCTCGCCGACGGCGTGCGCGACGTCCTCGGCGACGGCACCTCCCTTGGTCTGCGCCTGCGCTTCGTCGAAGAGCCCGAGCCGCGCGGGACGGCGGGAGCGCTGAAGCTCGCCGGAGACATGCTGGACGACCGCTTCCTGATGCTGAACGGGGATGTCCTGACAGACATCGATCTGAGCGCGCAGATCGCCCAGCACATGCGCAGCGGCGCACGCGCGACGCTGGCCCTGGTCAAGGTCCCCGACCCGACGGCCTACGGCATGGTGATCCTCAACGAGGACGAGTCGGTCGCCGAGTTCGTCGAGAAGCCCAGCTCCGAACAGCCGCCCAGCAGTCTGATCAGCGCCGGCGCCTACGTGCTCGAGCGCGACATCCTGGACCTGATCCCGCCCGACAGGAACGTCTCGATCGAGCGTGAGGTATGGCCTCAGCTGATCGGGAATGGGCTCTACGGCTTTGCCTCGGAGAGCTACTGGCTCGACATCGGCACCCCCGAGCGCTATCTGAAGGGAACCTTCGACATCATCGAGGGGAACGTCCACACGGCCGTGCAGGAGCGACTCGGCGATAGCTGGATCGCGCTTGGCGACGGGGTCGAGGTGCTTGGCCGGGCGATCCCGCCGGCTGTCCTTGAGAGCGGCGTCACGGTCGCGGCGGGCGCCCAGGTGGGGAGCCTGGTCGTGCTGGGGCAGGATGTCTCGATCGGGGCGGGCTCGAGCGTCGAGCGCGCGGTGATCCTGAAGGGGAGCCGGATCGGCGAGGGCTGCGAGATCCGCGACTGCATAATCGGGCCCGATTGTGAGATCGGTCCACAGTGCAGGATCACCGGCGGCGCCGTGCTCGGAGAGGGCGTCACCGTGGGGGCGGACAACGTGATCACGCGCGGGGCGCGTATCTTCCCTGGTGTTCAGTTGCCCGACGGAGCAATCGAGTTCTGAGAAAAGGGACATGAGGACCATCTTCACCAGCCAACGACGCGCCATCTCGGCGCAGATGCAGGAGGCGAGCTCCAGATGAGCGACGGCAGCGTGACGGCGACACCCGCCTCGCAGGAGCTCACACGCGAGGAGATCGCCCGCATCGACCCCTCGGGTCAGCTCGGCGACGTCCTCGCCCTCCCGGACCATCTGCGGGACGCCCTGTGGCGTGCCGAGTCGGCGATCATGCAGGACTGGGACACCTCGGCCGGCCTCGTGGTCGCAGGGATGGGCGGATCGGCGATCGGCGGCGCACTGGCCCGCGCGGCGCTGGGAGACCACGCCTCGCGGCCGATCTTCGTCACCCGCGCCTACGGCATCCCCACCTGGACGACCCCGGACACGATGGTCCTGTGTGCCAGCTATTCGGGCGACACCGAGGAGACCCTTGCCTGTTACGAGTCCGCCGGGGCGCTCGGCGCGAAGCGGACCGTCGTCACCACCGGGGGACGGCTGGCCGAGATGGCCCGAGCCGATGGCGTGCCGGTGATCCCGCTGCCGGCCGGCTTCCAGCCGAGGGCAGCGGTCGCCTACATGATCGTCGCCGCTCTCGAGGTTGCCGCCCTGTGCGGCGCCGGCCCCAGGCTGACCTCCGAGATCGACGTGGCGGCATCCCACCTCGAGCACCTTGTCGCCGAGTGGGGCCCCGACGCGCCCGAGGACTCGCTCGCCAAGGTCGTCGCGCGCGGCCTGTTCGGAACGACCCCCGTGATCGCCGGAGCCGGCCTGACCAACCCGATCGCCTACCGCTGGAAGACGCAGATCAACGAGAACGCCAAGCAGCCCTGCTTCTCGCATGAACTGCCCGAGCTGGACCACAACGAGCTGGCCGGCTGGGAGGGGGCGCACGAAGTCGGGCGCTTCTCGGCGGTCTTCCTCGATGACTCCGACGCACACCCCAGGGTCAAGCAGAGGATGGACCTCACCGAGAAGATGATCGCCGGCAACGCCGTGGCGAGCTTCCGCCTTGAAACCCGCGGGCAGACAGCGATCGAGCGGGTTCTCTCGCTCGTCCTGCTGGGGGATCTGGTGTCGATCTACCTGGCCACCCTGCGGGGGGTCGATCCCGGCCCGGTGAAGGCCCTGGACGAGCTCAAGGCGGAGCTGGCCAAGCTCTGAGAGCGTGCCGCCAGGGCCCCGGGAGGCTTCGGAGTCGTGTGATACGGTCCTTTCGACGGCCGAGGAGCGCTGCGACGGGCTCCAATCCGCCACGCTCGGTCCACTCTCTGCAGCAAGGGCGCTCACCTGACAGCCAGGAGGCTTCGTCATGTCAGCAGGTACCGCCACGCTCACCGCCGACGACTTCAAGGTCGCGGATCTCTCCCTGGCCGAGTTCGGCCGCAAGGAGATCACCCTCGCCGAGCACGAGATGCCCGGCCTCATGGCTCTTCGCCGCGAGTACGCCGACGCTCAGCCGCTGAGCGGCGCCCGGATCACCGGATCGCTTCACATGACGATCCAGACGGCCGTGCTGATCGAGACGCTGACGGCCTTGGGCGCCGACGTCCGCTGGTGCAGCTGCAACATCTTCTCGACCCAGGACCACGCAGCCGCAGCGGTCGCAGTCGGCCCCGAGGGAACCCCCGAGAACCCCCAGGGTGTGCCCGTCTACGCCTGGAAGGGCGAGACCCTGGAGGAGTACTGGTGGTGCACCGAAC